>JAGKXD010000139.1 GCA_021151525.1 Cellvibrionaceae bacterium
GTTGTATGCAAACTACTACATCCGTTGACTAACGGATATTAATCTTATGTCCAACCAATACCCAAACCTGAATCCAGAAAAGGCGCTGATTTGGCGAATTGTCCACCGGGATAATCTGCCTTGGATTCTGGAAAACGGCTTGCATGCTAGCAATAGCCCGCTCCGTTCCCCCAACTGGGTGACTATTGGTAGTGAAGAGCTTATTAATAAGCGTGCTACACACCCTGTGCCACTGGAACCGGGTGGAGTGCTGAATGATTACGTGCCGTTTTATTTCACGCCCTTTTCGGTAATGCTAAAAAATATCCACAGTGGGCGAGGGGTAAAGCAACGTGATAATAGTGAAATTGTTATTTTAGTATCCAGCCTGCACCGTATCGCGGAGTTGGGCATTCCCTTTCTCTTCACCGATAGCCACGCCTATTACCAATGGGCAAGGTTTTACAATGACGTGGTGAATTTGGACAAGATTGACTGGGCAATTTTGCAAGCGAGGGATTTTCGTCGCGACCCGGATGACCTGGCCAAGTTTGAACGTTATCAAGCTGAAGCCCTGATTGCCAAACATTGCCCGGTAGAGGCTTTACTGGGGGTCGTTTGCTACAATGTCGAAACCGAAACACTCATAAATCACTACTTACAGGCTAAGGGGCAAGCACTAAAAGTTGTGGTGCGGCCTGGTTGGTATTTCTCATGATTAACTACATCCAAGGCAACTTGCTGGAAGCCAAAACAGAGGCGCTTGTGAATACCGTCAACACCCTGGGTGTTATGGGTAAAGGTATAGCGCTCATGTTTAAAGAACGGTTTGCAGCAAACAATAAAGCTTATGTGCAAGCCTGCAATGCTAAACAAGTTCAAACTGGCAAAATGTTCGTCACTGAGACGGACGAATTGATGGGGCCGCGTTGGATTATTAATTTCCCTACCAAACAACATTGGCGCAATCCCTCCAAAATGGAATGGGTGGTTGAAGGCCTAGCGGATTTACGCCGTTTTTTGGTGGAGAATCAGGTCAAGTCAGTAGCTATTCCACCGCTGGGAGCGGGAAACGGCGGCTTGGATTGGCTAGCGGTGCGCGCACAAATTGAACTTGCCTTAGCTGATTTGCATAGTGTTGATATTTTGGTTTATGAACCAACGCAGGCCTATCAAAACGTGGCTAAACGAAAAGGCGTGCAAAAACTTACGCCGCCCAGAGCATTGGTTGCCGAATTGGTTCGGCGCTACTGGGTATTAGGTATGGAGTGCAGCCTGCTTGAAATCCAAAAGCTGGCGTGGTTTTTAGAGCGTGCGACCGAGCAGTTCTCTCCCACGTACAACCCCTTGGATTTGCGTTTTGACGCGCACAAATTTGGTCCTTACGCAGAACGCTTACGTCATTTGCTGGATGGTTTGGATGGCAGTTATTTGCGTTGTGAAAAGCGCATTAGTGATGCCGGACCGCTGGATGTCATCTGGTTTGATGATGCAAAAAAAGATTATGTGCAGACCTATTTAAAATCTGACGAGGTAAAACCTTTATTGCCCGCGTTGGAGTTCACGGCGCGCTTGATTGATGGTTTTGAGTCACCTTTTGGTATGGAATTACTAGCGACGGTTGATTGGCTAATTAATCGTGCCGGTGTTGCTGCAGAGGTGAATAGTGTTAAAACGGGAATCGCTAATTGGCCTGCGGGTGCTGCAAGTGCTGCACGTAAAACCAAGTTATTTGATGATCGAGCAATTGATATTGCGGTAACACGTTTGAAAAGCGTAGGTTGGGCTGGGTAAATGAGTGAATACACGGAGGTTGAACAACCGTTTTTGCAGCAGCTCGCCAGTTTGGGCTGGACGGTTATCGATCAAGGCAGTGACATTCCCGCAAACCCCGCATTAAGTTTACGCAAGCACTTTCGTGAGTGGATACTGCCTGAGGTATTCACTCAAGCGGTATCTGCGAACAATACCACCACAACCGGTGAGCCTTGGTTAACCACAAAACAATTACAAGATCTGCAAGATCAGTTGTTACGCCACCCCAATCGCACACTTTTGGAAGCCAACGAAGCGGTCCAAAAATTATTATTTAAAACCCAAGTTGATCTTAACGAACTCACCGGTGAACAGGATCCGGTGGTGAAACTGATAGATTTTGCGCATCCGCAAAACAATCAGTTCCATGCCATCAACCAATTCCGCATTGACACGCCCGGTTGCGTTAAACAATTTATCGTTCCCGATATTGTGCTTTTTGTGAATGGCATTCCGCTGATTGTGGTGGAATGTAAAAAAGGTAGCGCAACCTGTGCCAACCCAATGGTCGAGGCGTTTGAACAATTGCAACGCTATATGAATCAGCGCAAAGCCACCCATGAAGAGGGACTGAAAGAAGGTGAACCAAGATTGTTTTACAACAATCTATTGTTAATTCGTAGCAGTGGCTTAGCCGCAGATTACGGCACTATCACCTCGGGCATCGAACACTTTTATCCCTGGAAAACCCAGTGGCCGCAGGATGATGCAATTGCTTCAGGCATGAATCAACAGCAGCAATTAATCAGCGGCATGTTAAGCAAATCCAATTTGCTCAATATCCTCCGTTCATCAACCGTGTTTATGGATACTGATGGCGGGCCGCGCATTAAAGTCGTTTGTCGCTATCAACAATTTCGGGCTGCCAATAAAATTGTGGAACGCCTGCGCAAGGGCAAAACACCGGAAGAGCGCAGTGGTGTTGTCTGGCATACCCAAGGCTCTGGCAAAAGTCTCACCATGGTATTTGTCGCGCGTATGCTGCGTGCATCAAGCGATTTAAATGACTATAAAATTGTATTAATCAATGATCGGGTTGACTTGGAAGACCAACTCGGCGAGACCGCCACCTTAATCGGCGGCAAAGTAAATACCATTGAAAACCGTCAGGATTTACGTTGGCGACTGGCGACAGATACGTCCGACATTAACATGGTGATGGTGCATAAGTTTCTGGTGCGCGATGAAATCCTCCCGTTAAAAGTGGCTGAAGCTTTAGGCACCTATCAAGCAATACCCAGTAGCAAAACGTTTGGCGTGGTGAATGACTCGTCGCGTATTGTATTGATGATTGACGAAGCGCACAGAACCCAGGGTTCCGACTTGGGCGATAATATTTTTGAAGCATTTCCCAATGCTGCACGCTTGGCGTTTACGGGTACACCGCTCATCACTGATCGCCATGGCGAAAAGAAAACCTATAAACGATTCGGCGAGTACATCGATAAATACCGTTTAATGGATGCTGTTGATGACGGTACTACCCTGCAAATTCTCTATGAAGGTCGCACAGCCGACGCCGCCTTAAATGATAAACACGGCTTTGAAACGGAATTTGAAAATCTGTTTAAGGAGCGCACGGAAGAAGAGCTTCTGGCCATCAAGAAAAAGTACGGTGCCACAGGCGATATTCTTGAAGCTGAAAATCGTATCAGCGCTACCGCCAAAGATATGGTTAAACACTACCTACAACATATTTTCCCCAACGGTTTTAAAGCACAGGTGGTATGCCACTCCAAATTGGCAGCTGTGCGATATCAAAAAGCGATTCAAGCCGCGCTGCAAGAACAATCCAACAATTTGTTGGCGGAGCCAAATCCCGATCTGGAATACATAAAAAAAATAAATTTTCTTAAGGCGGCAGTGGTGATTTCGGGTGATGGCACCAATGAAGCTGCTTATATTACTGAAGCACGCAAAACAGCGCGTGTATTAAATGCAGTCAGTAATTTTTGCAAGCCTTTTGATTACGATGACCCAGACAAGGCTAATACCGGCATCGCCTTTCTTATTGTGTGCGATATGTTGCTCACCGGCTTTGATGCGCCTATTGAGCAAGTCATGTATATCGATAAGAAAATCACTGAACATACCTTGTTGCAGGCTATTGCTCGTACCAATCGGGTAAAAAAAGGCAAGCAACGCGGATATGTAGTGGATTATATCGGTCTTACCGAATACTTGAGTGAAGCCTTAACATTCTATGCTTCAAGTGATGAACAACAAGAATTAGCGCAGGGCTTAAAAAACATCAGCTCGGAAATGCCGGTATTGGAAGAGCGCTACCAGCGTTTATTACAATTATTTTCAGCCCATAATATAGGGTTCATACATGAATTCGTTGAGGGAAAATTGCCCAATGTTGAGGCTGATGCTGCAGTAGTTCACGAAGCAGTAAAATTATTAAAAGATGAAAAAATCCGCGCAGACTTTGATGTCTATTTAAAAAAATTCCTAAGCAGCATGGACATTGTTCTCCCGAATGCCGCCGCACAGCCTTACCGCATACCGGCCAAACGCTTTGGTTACCTGTTAAGCGTCACCAAAGAGCGCTACAAAGATACCAGTTTGAACCTTGGTGATGCAGGCCAAAAAGTAAAAGACTTAATTAATGAGCACCTTATTAGTCTGGGCATTAACCCGAAAGTACCGCCTGTGGAATTATTGTCTGAACACTTTATTGAAAATTTAAATAAAAATGCTGGAGACAACGCAGAAGCTAAAGCCAGCGAGATGGAGCATGCCATTCGTCGCCATTGTACAGTTCATCACGATGAAGACCCGGCGTTTTACAAAAGTCTTTCGGAAAAAGTTGAAAAATTAATTGATCAATATCAGGATCAATGGGAAAAGCTGGCAGAAGAGCTCACCAAATTGCGTGCTGAGGCAATCGCGGGTCGCCAACAAGGCGAAGAGGGTATGAGCAAAAAGGCAACGACTTTCTATCAGCATATTGTCAATGAAGCCTTCCCTGACGGTAATATTCCAGCAAGGGCTAAAGTTGTGATGAAAGCATTGATGGAATCTATTGTTGATACTCTGCAAGAAAGTATCGGCAGCATAGATTTTTGGAAAAATGCTGACAAGCAGAAAAAAACGCGCAGCGAAATTAAAACAGCGCTTATGCTCACGGATATTCACGAACTCAAAGTCAATCGTGAGCGCATCGCTATTGAAATTATGAAGCTTGCAAAAAATCGCCATGATGAGTTGGTAAAGCAGGTTACAGGAGAATGATATGGTAACCGCCAGAAGTGTGCGTGATATTGACTATCAACTATTGCCCGGCAGTAATCGAAAAACTACTGACATTGTGATCGAGAGAAACGGTGTTGTTGTGGTTCGATCTCCGTTAGGATTTACGCCAGAGCAAATTGATGCTGTCGTTGAAAGTAAGCGCCATTGGATATATCGCAACCTTGCAGAATGGCGCGATTTGAATACTACAGCAGTGGTACGTGAATGGGTGAATGGCGAAACCTTTTTGTATCTAGGTCGTTCATATCGTTTGTCTCTAGTATCGGGACAAGAACAAGATTTGCTACTAAAAGATGGACGGATTTTTCTACGCAGGGAGTTGATTGAGGAAGGTGGAACCGCAGCAGCGAAAAAGGCATTTGAAGCTTACTATTCAGAAAAAGGCTTGCACCGTATAAAAGAGCGCGTGAATTTCTTTGCACCGAAGGTGGGAGTAAAAATTACTTCAATTTTCGTAAAAGATATGGCCTACCATTGGGCAAGCTGCGACAAATTTGGCAAATTAAAGTTTAACTGGAAATGCATGATGGCGCCGCCAAAAATCATAGACTATGTAATTGTTCATGAGTTGTGTCATATGCACTACCAGAACCATTCAGACGCTTTCTGGAATGAGGTAGATAAAATTTTGCCAGACTATAGAGAACGAAAAGAATGGTTGAAATTTAATGGTGCTAGTCTGAGTATTTAATTAATGTCGATTGATGAGATGGACGCATTACGCGCGGAAAATAAACGTCTTATCGAATTACTTGAAGGTCATGGCATTGATTGGCGTCTTCCAGAAAAAATAGAAGTCGAGCCAGAACCAATTCGTTTTATTGAAGCAGAACATTCCCCCATTGGCACCGCTGAAAAGATAAATATCTTTCGCAAATTATTTCGCGGTCGAACCGATATTTATCCAATTCGATGGGAAAGCAAAACAACAGGGAAATCAGGTTATGCCCCCGCTTGCGAAAATGAGTGGGTACCGATAGTTTGTGAGAAGCCCCGCATAAAATGTTCAGATTGTAGCAATCGCAAATTAGCGCCGCTGACCGATGCGGTGGTTTACAACCACCTTGCGGGTAAAGAAACTGTCGGCGTATTCCCCCTGCTGAGTGATGACTCATGTTACTTTCTTGCCGTCGATTTTGATGAGCAAGACTGGAAAGAAGATGCACAGGCTTTTATGCAGTCATGTGCAGAATTAAATATTCCGGCTGCACTCGAAGTTTCACGCTCTGGTAATGGTGCTCATGCATGGATATTCTTTGCTGATCGAGTGGCCGCCCGTGACGCTCGTCGCTTGGGAACCGCAATTATTAGTCATACTTGTACGCGCACTCGACAATTAAAACTAAATTCATACGATAGGCTTTTCCCCAACCAAGACACTATGCCAAAGGGTGGCTTTGGAAACTTAATTGCATTACCTCTACAGAAAATCCCTCGTGCGCACGGTCGCAGTGTTTTTGTTGATGAAAATTTCATTCCTTATGCCGATCAATGGTTATTCTTATCTTCAATAAAGCCAATGTCACCCTATGACATTGAGCCGGTTATTTTCACCGCTACCGGTAATGTACATCCGTTAGATGTTACTTTTATCGATGAAGAGGATCAAATAGAGCCTTGGAAGCGCGAAAAAAATCAAAGCAATAAAATTCCTGGCGTTATGCCAAAATTGTTAAAATTGACACTGGCCAATTTAATCTATATTGAAAAACAAGATTTACCTCAGCCGCTGGCGAATAGAATTATTCGTTTAGCAGCGTTTCAAAATCCAGAATTCTATAAATCGCAAGCAATGCGCCTTCCTGTATGGGATAAGCCGAGAATCATTGGCTGTGCAGAAAACTATCCTCTGCATATAGCATTGCCCCGTGGTTGCTTGGATGCCGTTGAAAATCTACTCAGTGAAAATAAAATTCGATATGAGCTTCAAGACGAGCGATATACAGACGAGCTGATTAATACACAGTTTTCAGGTGTGCTACGTACTGATCAAGAAGCAGCTGTTTCGGCAATGTTAAAGCACGATGTAGGTGTACTCTGCGCACCTACTGCTTTTGGCAAAACGGTTACCGCTGCGGCGCTTATTGCTAAGCGCGGCGTTAATACATTAATCCTTGTGCACAGAACTGAATTATTAAAGCAATGGCAAGAGCGTTTGCAATCCTTTCTAGCGAATGAAAAAGGTGCAGTAGGAAAAGGGGTGGTTGGAGTCATAGGCGGAGGGAAAAATAAACCTACAGGGAAAATAGATATTGCCGTTATGCAGTCTATTTCTCGCCAAGGTGAAATTAATCCTATAGTCGAAAAATATGGTCAGGTTATTGTAGATGAATGCCATCACATCGGAGCCTTTTCTTTCGACGCAATATTAAAGCAAGTAAAGGCTAAATATGTTTTAGGCTTAACCGCCACACCGATTCGGCGCGACGGCCAACAGCCCATTATTTTTATGCAATGTGGCCCTATTCGCCATACCGTTAGTAAATCCGAAAATGCGCCGAACGATTTAGAGGTAATACCAATATCCTCACACAGTCGCATTGAGCTACCGCAAGATGCAAGTATTCAAGACGTATTTCGTCGTCTAGCCAATGATGCAGAGCGAACAGAAAAAATTGTTGCCGAAACATTGAATGCTTTTAATCTTGGGCGAAAGGTATTGGTGTTAACAGAAAGAACGGAGCACTTGGATATTATTTCCGATGCTTTAGCTGAAAGAGTACCTACTTACTTTGTACTTCATGGCCGTATGTCCAAAAAACAACGTGCAACGACCATTTCAGCATTAGAGACTTTGCCTCCAGATGAACCGCGTATTTTATTGGCGACTGGAAAGTTGGTTGGAGAAGGTTTCGACCACCCGCCGCTAGATACTCTGGTATTAGCAATGCCTGTTTCCTGGAAAGGTACTCTGCAACAATATGCAGGGAGGCTTCACCGCGAACATGCCAGTAAAACGGATGTAAAAATTATTGATGTAGTGGATAGCGGGCATCCTGCCTTGCTTCGAATGTGGGATAAGCGGTTGCGTGGATACAGAACTATGGGTTATCGAATCGCTCAAACTTTCCGCAGGGATTAGAAACGCAGCCTTATCATTTAAACCTGAATCAACTAAACCGACATTTACTCTACAACGGGCAGATTTTAGGGATTGATTTCATTGCTACCCAAACTGATCCTGGAAACACAATTTGCTTCCACCCTGTTACCCAAATCCCCACCTCAAGCAAGTAAATTGTTATAGATTTGAATTTAAATAGTTTAAATGACAATAAGCTTATGGTTTGTTTGACAATAAATAAGTCTAACGGTATACAAGTATCTATCGATGGCGCCGAAATGATTTATCTATAACAGCAACCCCTTTTTGGCCTTCGATGTAAACCTGCCCGCAATGGGTGGAATCAACCTTCAACAGTCCTCGTCCTCTATAGGCGGTATTGGTTGAGTGGCTATACCCTGGAGTCTAATAATGAGAGTCACCTTTAATAAAAATAATGTTGTAGCTTCATTGGTTTGTGCTTTGGCAGTGGGTGTATCGGGAGCAAACGCGCAAACGCTAACCAGCAATTCCACTGGTACTAATAACGGCTTTTACTACAGTTTTTGGAAAGATTCCGGCAGTGCTTCCATGACCCTGGGTTCTGGCGGACGCTATACCTCCCAGTGGACCAGCAACACCAATAACTGGGTGGGCGGTAAAGGCTGGAATCCGGGCTCCAGCTCGCGTGTGCTGAACTATTCAGGCAATTACGGTGTTAGCGATAGCCAGAACTCCTACCTGGCGTTCTATGGTTGGACGCGCAACCCGCTGATCGAGTACTACATCATTGAAAGCTACGGCTCTTACAACCCGGCGTCTTGTTCCGGCGGTACCGACTACGGCAGCTTCACCAGCGATGGCGCGACTTACAATGTGCGTCGCTGCTTGCGTACCCAACAACCTTCTATTGATGGCACCCAGACCTTTTATCAATACTTCAGCGTGCGCAATCCCAAGAAAGGTTTTGGCAATATTTCCGGCACTATTACCTTTGCTAACCATGCCAACTTCTGGGCGAGCAAGGGCTTGAACCTGGGTACTCACGACTATCAAGTGATGGCAACTGAAGGTTATCAAAGCACCGGTAGTTCCGATATTACGGTTGCGTCCGGAAGTGGCTCAGGTGGTGGTAGCT
>JAGKXD010000140.1 GCA_021151525.1 Cellvibrionaceae bacterium
TCCCCCTTGAAAAGGGGGAGGGGTATTACTCCCAACTTATGAGCGAACTGCGATCCGCTCCTCCCCCTTTTCAAGGGGGAGGTCGGGAGGGGGTTTTGCTTTTTTATTTCAAACCCAAAATCCGACGATTCGCCGCGTGATCTGTACCACCACTCGCAAAATCATCAAACGCGCGTTCAGTGACTTTAATAATATGTTGCGCGATAAATGGAGCACCTTCTGCCGCACCCACTTCAGGATGTTTCAAGCAGCATTCCCATTCCAACACCGCCCAACCTTCGTAATTGTAGGCAGCGAATTTTGAGAAAATTTGTTTGAAATCTACTTGGCCATCGCCGAGTGAACGGAAGCGACCAGCGCGATCAACCCAAGACTCGTAACCACCGTAAACACCTTGCTGTGCCGTCGGATTAAATTCCGCGTCTTTAACATGGAACATTTTAATGCGGTCGTGATAGCGATCGATAAACGCTAAATAATCGAGTTGCTGTAAAACAAAATGCGATGGGTCGAACAAAATATTGCAGCGCGGGTGATTATCAACAGCTTTCAAAAAGCGCTCGAAAGTTGCACCGTCATGCAAGTCTTCGCCGGGGTGAATTTCGTAACATACGTCAACGCCAACCGCGTCAAACGCATCGAGAATTGGTTTCCAGCGTTTTGCTAATTCTGCGAAGCCTGCATCCACTAAACCAGCGGGGCGCTGTGGCCATGGGTACAAGAAAGGCCACAACAAGGCACCAGAGAAAGTCGCGTGCGCTTTCAAACCTAAATTCTTACTCGCCTTAGCTGCCAACAATAATTGCTCTACCGCCCAGGCTTGGCGAGCGGTTGGGTTGCCGCGCACAGATTCAGGCGCGAAGCCGTCAAACATTTCATCATACGCAGGGTGAACGGCAACTAATTGGCCTTGTAAATGAGTGGATAATTCGGTGGGCACTAAACCATGTTTGGCCAAGGTCGCGAGAAATTGCTGGCAATATTCTGTGCTGTTAGCGGCTTGCTCAAGATCGAACACACGCTTATCCCAGGTTGGGATTTGCACGCCCTTAAACCCTAAACTCGCAACCCAACCTGCAATGCTATCGAGGCTGTTGAACGGGGCTGTATCACTGAGGAATTGCGCCAGAAAGATGGCCGGGCCTTTGAGAGTCTTCATGGTTTCACCTTTTATCTTATAAATACTAAAGCATCATTATGATCATTAATGTAACGGGTTACAATGCGTATATTTAGCACGCAGCGCAACAATGGTAATAACGCAAGAACATGCTAATTCTGCGCTTCAGGTGCCCGAAGCCCAAATCAGAGTGGAAATAGATGCGTGTTATATCACGTGCCCCAAGCTACGCAAATAAACTCTTGCCGGTTTAACATGAACTTTGCAAATCTTGAGAGTTTTTGGACAAGATTTGCCCACTATGCCTCACCCGAACAGCAAGCATAAAAAAGTCCTCAATTTTTTCGCTCGGCAGGATAAAATCCACAACGCAAAATTCACACTGCGCGCTTCGCCAACCCAATGAAGGATTAAAAAAACAATGACCAAACCTTTGGCGCTCTTCACCATTGCACTCACAGCAATTGCAGCCTTATTAAGTTTTTTTACCTCAATCAATCACACCATTTTTACTGGGATTAATCAGCTACTTCCGTCTAAAGCTTTGTGGATGACACTCACCAATTGCGGCGATTCTATTTTTCTTGGCTGCATGCTGTTTGTGGTTTTGCAAAAAGAAAAACGTTTGTTATTTAACGCCTTAATCTGCGCATTATTTATTCACTACACGATCAAATATGCGAAAGATTTTTTTGCGATTGCACGACCTGAACACACTGCCGATATGACCCACCTTGTCACACTCGGCCCCGTGTTGAGCGCCAATAATTTTGCAATGCCCTCTGGGCATTCTGCGAGCGCATTCATGGCCGCCATTTTTATTGCGAGTGCATATAAATGGAAAAACTGGAAACTTTGGGCGGCCTTGAGTTGCGCCGCACTCGTTGGCATTTCCCGCATTGCCGTGGGCGCTCACTGGCCAGCCGATGTTTGTGCAGGGGCAGCGATTGGCATTGTGTTTGGCTTGCTCTTCACCCAAAAGAAGTTGCATCTACCTCAACCTTTCGTGCAATACCTTGTGCTAGCACTTTATGCGCCTTTTATTTATTTTGCGCTGTGCCAAGCCAAACACATTCACGGCACCACGAGCTTTATTAATCATAGTATTTTTGTGATAGCCGGAGTTCTTGCGCTGTGCGTTTGGTTTATGAATATCAAACGCTTAGTCGTCGAAAAATTTGTGATGCGCGTCGAATAATCCTAACAAGTCGTTTTGTTCAGTCCAAAGCAACGCATCCCACTTTGTGCCGCCAACATTTATCGAACGCATTGCCAAACCCAAACACTCAACATTTTGCACCAATTATTTTTTTAAGACACGCGCACAACACTTCAGCAAAAAATCTTAAGCCGTTGAACCACAATGATTTTTCATACGTAGCTTTGCGATTTATTATTCGAACCTTATAAATTGAGTTCGATCCTATAGTTCGGACGACACTAATTTCCCACTCTCTAAAATACTCCTCCATCACCAGCCGTCCATTTTTCTAGCCTGAGTGATGACACAAACATCCTTAACATAAAAATAACCTTAGGAGTATTCAACATGTTTACGCAACGTTTGTTGCGACCATTTGCATTGCTATCGCTAATGGCCGCCAGCCTGGTTTCACAATCTGCGCTCGCGCAAAATTTACTCTCTCAGGGCAAGCCGACGCTTGCCTCATCGCAAGAAGGCGGGCTTATTTCCGCCGCTGCCGTGGATGGCAATACTGGAACGCGCTGGGGTAGTAATTTCACGGATGCTGAATGGATTTACGTCGATTTGGGTACAGCCTCAACCATCAACCGAGTAGTGCTGAATTGGGAAGCCGCCTACGGCCGTGCCTACCACATTCAAGTTTCGGACAACGCCACCAACTGGACAACCGTTTACTCCACCGCGAATGGCGACGGCGGCATCGATGATATTAGCCTTAGCGGCACAGGCCGTTATGTGCGCATGAACGGCGTTACACGCGCCAACGGTTACGGCTATTCACTGTGGGAGTTTCAGGTCTATGGCGTGACCGGCGTACCTGCAACCTTACTTTCTAAAAACAAACCGGTTGTTGCATCCTCACAAGAAGGTGGATTCACCGCCGTTAGTGCGGTGGATGGACTTGCCGACACGCGCTGGGGCAGTAATTTTAATGATGCCGAATGGATTTACGTGGATTTGGGCACGAGTTCAAACATCAGCCGCGTATTGTTGAATTGGGAAGCCGCCTATGGCCGCGCCTACCAAATTCAGGTGTCCGACAATGCAACCAACTGGACAACGATTTACTCAACCACCACCGGCGATGGCGGCGTGGATGACATTAACGTCACAGGCACTGGCCGCTATGTGCGCATGAATGGCGTGACGCGTGGCACTGGTTACGGCTATTCGCTGTGGGAATTCCAAGTATTTGGCAATGGCGGCACGAGCGGATCTTCGTCAGTTGCTTCATCTTCAATAGCTACAACCTCTAGCTCATCCGTTAAGTCTTCAAGCTCAGTGTTGAGTTCGTCGAGCAAATCTTCAGCGACGACCTCTTCTGCGGTAGCAACCTCATCATCAGTCGCAAGCTCTTCGTCGATTAAGTCTGCATCTTCGGTAGCAACTTCAAGCTCAGTTGTTTCATCCAGCTCAATCGCATCTTCGATTAAATCTTCGTCGTCATCGAGCAGCGTGATTGCGTCTTCATCATCGAAAACATCTTCATCAAGTTCATCAACAGACAGCTGCGGCAGCGTGCTCAATGCACCAACAGGTTTGAACGCGAGCGGCGTGACTACAACCGGCTTAACGCTGGCGTGGACTGCGCCGTTCACCTCGGTTCCGCCCTGCAACGCAACAGGCTATAAGGTTTACCAAAATGGTGTGCTGATAGCATCGCCAACAGGGACTAGCTTGAGTATTACCGGCCTTACACCAAACACGGTTTACACCTTCAATGTGGTGGCGATTAACCGCGTGGGCGCATCGGCACAGAGCGCTAATTTCGTGGTATCAACCGATAGCGATTCCACTGCCGTGAACTTTGGCGCAAACGTCAGTGTGTTTGATACCAGCATGGCGCAATCGGCCATTCAGGATAAGATTAATCAAATTTACGCGCGCGAACGCGACAACCAATTTGGCGCACCGCGCGATGCGATCATGTTCAAACCCGGCACCTACAATCTCGATATTCCTGTCGGCTTCTTCACGCAAGTTGTGGGCTTGGGCGCATTGCCGGACGATGTTCAAATCATCGGCCAAGTGCATTCAGATCCTGTTTTACCAAACAACAATTCCACGCAAAACTTTTGGCGCGGCGTAGAGAATTTTGCCGTTACTCCACCGGGCGGCGGCATGATGTGGGCGGTATCCCAAGCAGCGCCAATGCGTCGCATGCACGTGCGCAATAACAATCTCACACTGCATTATTACGGCGGCTGGGCGAGCGGCGGATGGTTGTCAGATTCAAAAGTTGATTTCGATATCGGCAGCGGCTCGCAACAACAATGGGTATCGCGCAACAGCGAATGGGGCAGCTGGTCCGGCAATTTATGGAACATGGTTTTTGTCGGCATTCCCAATAATTTGCCCGGCGGTACTTGGCCAACATCTGCAAATACCTTTATCGATAGCACGCCCGTTGTGCGCGAAAAACCTTACCTGTATTTAAACAACGGCAACTACGAAGTGTTTGTGCCCGCGCTTAAAGTAAACAGCAAAGGCATTTCATGGGCGAATGGACAAGGTGCAGGAACTTCGTTGCCAATCAGCCAGTTCTACATTGCACGCGCGGGTGTTGATACAGCAACCACCATTAATGCTGCATTGAATCAAGGCAAACATTTATTGCTCACTCCCGGCGTTTACGATTTGAATGATTCGATTAAAGTGAATCGCGCAAACACTGTTGTATTAGGCATGGGCTACGCAACTTTGCACCCCACCAATGGCAACAGTGTTGTAGAAGTTGCTGATGTAGATGGCGTAACCATTTCGCATTTAATGGTTGATGCCGCCGCAACAAATTCACCAACATTAATTAAAGTTGGCCCAACCGGCAGTAACGCAAGCCATGCATCAAACCCAACCGTATTGCACGATATTTTTGTGCGTGTTGGCGGCGGTGGTGTTGGCAGAGCGAGCGTGAGTTTGCAAATCAACAGCAATGATGCAATTGTCGATCACACTTGGTTGTGGCGTGCAGACCACGGCGATGGTGTTGCATGGGATTTAAATACTGCGGCAAATGGTATGGTTGTGAATGGCAACAATGTTTCTGCTTATGGATTATTCGTTGAACATTTCCAGGAATACCAAGTGCTTTGGAACGGCAACAATGGCAGAACTTATTTCTATCAATCAGAAATTCCTTACGACCCACCAACGCAAGATGTGTGGCGCAGTGCAGCAGGTGTAAATGGTTGGGCATCTTATAAAGTTGCGGATACAGTGACGCAACACGATGCACGCGGCTTGGGAATTTATGCAGTCTTCCTGCAGCCCAATGTGTTCTTAACGCGCGCCGTTGAAACACCTAATTCACCCAATGTGAAATTCGAACACATAGTAACGGTGAATTTAACCAACAATGGCGGCATTCAAAATGTTATCAATAATACCGGCGGCGCAACGCCACCCGGTGTTGCGGTACAAACGCCACGAGTGACAACTTATCCGCAATAAATTTAATTTCACAAAAATTAAATACTGCAAATAAAAATCCCCGCGACTCAAAAAGTCGCGGGGATTTTTATTAAGCAAACATCAACTCATCACAACACATTAAAAGTGGTAAGTTGCACCAATAGTAAATGCAGACAATTTTGTATCATCCCATTTTGCGTATTGATTGTATTCAGCGCGCAATGCAATTTCGGGTGTAATTTTGTAACTTGCACCTACACCAAGCAAGCCCCTGGTTTTTGATTCAGAACCAGAGTCACTCCAAGAACCGGTGTTGCTGGTTTCAACAGAATCATAATCAGCATCAATGCGACCCACACCCACGCGACCAAATAAACTAAATTCATCGCTAATTGGCAGACTACCCACAACCGATGCTTGCAACGCCGTAGCACTGGTCTTGTCGCGATAATTATATTGAACGCCTGCATCGGTATAGCTGCCGCGATCAGTCACACTACCCAAATCGCGATAAGCTAATTCAACCGCAAAAAATTTGTTAATGTCGTAACCAACACCAAAAGAATAGGTCGTGCTAGTTTTACTGAATGTATAATCATTGCCAACATCAACATCCATTTTGCCCTGACCCACATCACCTAATACATACAAATTATCGGCCAGTGCTGGCAAAGTAACTGCACCCAATACACACGCCATTAATAATTGCTTTTTCATAAAAACTTCCTTCATGGTTTAACGATTAAAATTCAGTGATACATTTGTTGCTGTACAAATGTATTGCAGCGAACTTTAACAACCGCGAATGAATTCAAACTGAATGTAATTTAAGAAAGCAATTACAACAAAAAGAGATGAGATATATGTCATAAAGCGAATTTATGCGAAAAATTAAAATGAACGATAATATTTAAAATACAACTCGATTATTTTTCAATCCATTCAATTTTTATTTTGAAAAAAATTTGCGCAATTCGTTAATAATTCAACCACTATTTGGGCAGCTGCCCCGCTAATTGCGCCATAACTCCACGCCAAGAAGATTCACCTTCCGCGCCTGCCTGATCAAACACACTCGCCAATAATTTGCGTTGCGCGCCACTTAAAGCCGCTTCTAATTTTGCCCCCTCGGTCGTCAGCGCCAAACACTTTCCGCGCTTGTCGGTCGCATCAGGCGAATCTTGAATAAGGCTCATGGCAATCAGCTGGCGAAGTGGCGCGTGCAGCGCTTGCTTTGTGACCCCCAGAATCGCCAAGAGGCCGCTCACGCGAATTCCCGGGTTGCGTCCAATAAAGTAAAGAATGCGATGGTGAACGCGCTGCAGGCCGCGCGCTTCAAGCAACTGATCCGGCTTGGCAGTGAACGCGCGGAAGGCAAAGTGGAACAACTCCAGCGCCTGATTGAGCTCTGCTTCACGAGAATTGGTTAAATTTTGATTTAATTGGTCAATCATATTGACTTTTATCCTTGAGAGGCGAATTATAGGTCAATATACATGACCAACATTAACGACACAATTCACCAACCACTTAATACAAGCAACGAGCCCCACAATGTACCTCGCCTCTCAAACACCCAATGCGCCACAGCTGTCTGAGCGCATCTCGCGCCTCACATCATCCCTTGTTCGCGAAATTCTGGCCGCGGCCCAAGCGCCGGGAATGATTTCTTTTGCGGGAGGCCTGCCAAGCGCCGATGCCATGCCGGTTCTGCGCGATACTGCAACATCACACGACTGGTTGAGCCCCGTCTTCCAGCAGTACGGGCAGAGCGAAGGCGAACCGCTGTTGCGCGCACGCTTGGCGGATTGGCTGGCAGAGTGCGGCATGCAGGTATCGCCACAGCAAACGCTGGTGCTTTCAGGCTCCCAGCAAGGCATAGACTTGGCCGCAAAGTTATTTGTAGACCCCGGCACGCCCATGCTCTGCGAAGCGCCCACTTATTTGGCGGCCTTGCAGGCTTTTCAATTATTCGGCGCAAATTGCATTGGGCTACCGCTGACCGATGAAGGCATAGACCCAGCACAACTTGCGCACATGATTGAAACCCACAAACCGCGCGCAATTTATTTAATTCCGACATTTCAAAATCCATCCGGCCACTGCTATAGCGCCGCCAATCGCCAAGCGGTTGCAGAAGTTCTCGATCATTACGGCTTGCCCTTAATTGAAGACGAGCCCTATCGTGAATTGATGTACGACGAGGTAGATCGCACACCTATTTGCAGTTTGCTCAAACGCGCGCCGTGGATTTATTTAGGTAGTTTTTCTAAAACCTTATGGCCGGGTTGGCGCGTGGGATTTTTAGCGGCATCGCCCGATTTATTTCCGCATTTATTGCGCTTAAAACAAGCCGGCGATTTACACACCAATCGCCCCGGCCAAATTCGCATTGCCAATTGGTTAGCCTGCAAAGAGCGCAATAATGATTTGCTCCACCTACGAGAAACCTATCGTAAAAAGCGCGACGCCATGAACGATGCGCTGACTAAAACATTTGGCGAAATAGCGGATTGGGAAACACCGGCGGGTGGATTATTTTTCTGGTTGAAATTACGTAATGCAATCGACACACGACCGCTATTGAAAATAGCATTGGAAAACAATGTTGCCTTTATGCCGGGGGAAGCATTTTATCCTGCAAGCGCAATTCAACATGGGAATATGCGGCTTAATTTTAGTCACGCGAATGCTGATGACATGAAAAAAGGATTAGCGATACTCGCCAAGATCATTGAGCACAATAAGCCCGACAATTAAGTCGGGCAGTTTCTCATAATACTCGACACCAAAATTCCAGCGTTAATCATACTCACAATAAGCGATACCACAAACACTGCGATGGTAGTTAGCAGAACAATCTCAACCGATTTTCCCGTGCTTATTCCCGTAGTAGCTGTGTAGGAAAACCAGGCCTTAAGCAACCAAAGAACCGCAACCAAAGCCACGCAGGCCTGCATAAAAAATGCAATGCGCGGCAGAGTTCTTTGCATAGCGGTAAGGTATATTTCCTGCTGAGCTTTAAAATCTGGTGATTTTTCAAGAAGCTCCTGCGCAGCAGAAAAGTTACCCGTCTTCAAATCAATTGAGCAGAATTGGCTATATACCTGTGGCAAAAAAATCTTGATGAACTTTTCAGACTCAATCCACGCCTTTGCAAAAAATGGATCTGCCATGGCGATGTTGCTAAGGGCATTGGCAAAGACCAGCAACACCAAACAGCATCCGCAAAAATAAAACACCAGTGTAAAAAACACATGCGGATCAGCCGCTTTCCCAAACAGCTTTAAAAAACTCATTGCGATTGCGCAGGCGCCCACCAAATAAAAAAGCATTAAGAGCGCATCAGAGCCCGTGCGTACAAATTCGTTTTCGTTAGCGGGTAGTAATTTTAGCGGGCTGGTGACTTCGGGTAATGCGTAGGCGAGGAATAATGAGATAAGAAAGGAGGTAATAAT
>JAGKXD010000141.1 GCA_021151525.1 Cellvibrionaceae bacterium
AAAATATTTTTGTAATAGCCTTTAACACTGGGCGACACAAGATTATTTGTAGTGTATCCATAAAGTGGGAGTAATGGCATTTCATCAACAAGTATTTGATCTGCTTCTTGGAAATACTTGTAGCGCTCATCTTGCGTTTTAGCTTGGGTTGACAGTTTCATCAATTGATCAAAACGTTGACTCCCCCATTCAGATTCATTGAGCGGATCACCCGTCACCATAGAAAATAAAAATGTCGAGGGATCCAGTACATCAGCAACATTCCCCCGGCGTAATATTTGAAAATCTCTAGAGTTGCGCGCATCCAAATACACTTTCCATTCAAGATTACGCAGCCTTATATCTATCCCTAAATTTTTCTTCCACATTTGTTGTATAGCAACAGCAAGTTTTAAATGATCGGCCTGAGTGTTATAAGTTAGTTCTAATGCAGGGAAATTTTTACCGCTTGGAAACCCTGCTTCTGCGAGCAATTTCTGGGCTAAATTTACATCATATGAAAAACGAGCACTAGCTGTGTAACCATAAGGATCATCAGGAGTATAATGATACGCAGGCGTTTGACCGCCTTGAGTTACATTTTTCACAAGCGAATCGCGGTCTATAGAATAAGCCAAAGCCTTTCGTACTCGCACATCATCTAAAGGTTTAACTTTGGTATTAAAAACATAGTAATAGATACCGTAAAACGGATAGGAATAATAAGCCGGAGAAGTGCGGTATTTTTTTACTGTTGAACTGGGCAAAAATTCTGTTTTATGCAATTGCCCAGCCTTAAACATTCGTTCTTCTAGCAGAAGATTTTCATAGGGATAAAAGTGAATTTCGTTTAGCCTTACGTTTGCACTATCCCAATAGTAAGGATTTTTCTGAACCGAAAATATGACGCTCGGAATCCACTCTTTTATAATAAAGGGACCATTACCCACAAAATTTTCTGGACGAGTCCATCCGGTGCCGCGCTCTTTAAATGCATGAAATTTTTCAATTGTCTTCTGCTGAACCGGATACATGGAAAAGTTATCCAGCTGCAATAAGAAATAAGGGACGGGAAACTTTAGGGAGACTTGTAAGGTGGATTCATTTAACGCTTTAATCCCTACCGCGTCAAAATTTTTAATTTCGCCTTTGTAATAGGCTTCAGCGTTTTGGATAACGAAAAAATCTTTTACAAACTCAGATCCAATTTCAGGCTGCAGAGCTCGCTTCCATGAATATTCAAAATCGTATGCTGTTAGCCTTTCTCCATTCGACCATTTTGCCGCATCGCGAATGTGAAAACTGTACACTAATTTATCGTCTGATATTGTCCATGAATCCGCCACACCCGGTACAGGCACCAAAGTTTGAGGGTGCTTAGAAACTAAACCTTCAAAAATGGCCATTTGCAAATGATATTCGGGAAGCCCGCTGGTCACATGGGGATCGACTTCGGCAGGTTCTGTCATATTGCCGATGTGCATGATTTGCTGCTGGTTCCCAATTTCGACGAGAGTATCATGCTTTACCTTACAACCACTTAAGAGCGCAAGGCTAGTTAAAAGCAATACTGTGAGATGCGCCAAATTCTTCATCGATAAAAATTTACCTGAGTTTCCAGCATCGATAATTTTCCTAACTCAGAGTGGCGCTCAATAGTTCCTGGGTATAAGCCTGAACTGGGTTTGAAAAAATGTCATCAGACGCTCCGTATTCAACAATCTTTCCTTTCTGCATAACAGCAACATAATGACTTATTGATTTTATAACTTTTAAATCATGACTAATAAGCACATAAGTCAACTGATACTTTTCTTGCAAATTACGCAACAAATCCAAAATTTGTATTTGCACGACTCTATCGAGTGCTGATGTAGGTTCATCCAAAAAAATCAACTCAGGTTTTAATACTAGCGCACGAGCAATACTGATTCGTTGGCGCTGCCCTCCGGAAAACTCGTGTGGGTATCTATGTCGAAACTCAGGATCCAAACCTACATCATTCATACTTTCTATCACCATCTGTTCAATTTCTTGTGGTGATTTTTTGGTATGCACACTAAGCCCCTCAGCAATAATGTGTTGAATGGTCATGCGAGGACTTAAACTTGCAAAAGGATCCTGAAATACAACCTGAACTTTCCGACGAAACGCTTGCAAGGAGGATTGCTTAACACCCTGCAATTCCTGCCCATTAAATTTAATTGAACCTGTAGCTGACTGAAGGCGTAAAAATGTCATCGCCAAGGTTGATTTTCCTGAACCGCTCTCACCTACAACGCCTAAGGTTTTCCCCTTAAAAATAGCGAGATCAATATTATCAAGAGCTGTCAAAAATCGAGTTGGCTTTCCAAACAGAGGTTTATTCAATGGAAATTGAACGCATAAATTTTTTACCTCCATAACAATCGTTTTTTCATTCAATGCGGTTATGGGGCTGCCTTTGCTTTCGCTTTCTAGCAATGTACGTGTGTACTCGGCAACAGGACGATAGAAAATATCTTCAGATTCTCCCTGCTCGACAATTCTTCCCGCCTGCATAACAGCCACCCTATCACTCAAATAACGCACCACACCAAAATCATGAGTAATTAGCAGCATTGCCATACTTAATTCTTTCTGCAACTCTTTTAGCAGGATCAAAATTTGTTTTTGAACAGTAACATCCAAAGCGGTGGTAGGCTCATCGGCGATCAGAAGTTCAGGTTCATTAGCCAATGACATTGCAATCATCACACGTTGACGCTGGCCACCCGATAATTGATGCGGATAGGCGTTTAATTTCCCCAATGCATTAGGTAATTGCACTCGATCAAGCTGGTTAATTACTTCTTGCTGTAAAGCACTTCCTCGTAAGCCGCGATGAAGTGCAATAACCTCACCCAACTGCTTTTCTACAGTGTGCAAGGGATTAAGCGCAGTCATCGGCTCCTGAAATATCATGCTTATTTTTTTTCCACGAATCTTGCGCATTTGGGCTTCGGGAAGCGCTAGCAACTCTTGATCGCCCAAGTATATTCGGCTATCTGTTGAATGAGATGCGGCAGGGTAAGGAAGCAGCTTCAATATACTGTGTGCAGTAATCGATTTACCAGAACCAGATTCACCCACTAATGCAAAGGTTTCACCGGAGTTAATAGAAAAATTGACATCCTTCACGAGATGCTGCGTTTTTTCTCCGCTGGAAAAACTGATATTAAGGTGCTCAATATTCAATAAAGGCGATCTTGTCATAAAAAAACCATTAGCGATTATTGATCATTCGAGGATCGAATGCATCGCGCACACCCTCTCCAATAAAAACAAGTAGAGTCAGCATTAAGGATAAAACTCCAAATGCGCTAAGCGCCAACCAAGGTGCTTGTAAATTATTTTTACCCTGAGCAACTAACTCTCCAAGCGAAGGAGATCCTGGCGGCAATCCAAACCCCAAAAAATCAAGCGATGTGAGTGTTGTAATTGCGCCCGTCAACAAGAATGGAAAAAACGTAATTGATGCAACCATCGCATTAGGCAAAACATGCCGAAAGATAATGAGTCTGTTGCTAACGCCCAAAGCACGAGCAGCACGCACATAATCAAGATTTCTCCCGCGCAAAAATTCTGCACGAACAACATCCACCAATGCTGTCCAATCAAACAAAAGCATTATCCCTAACAGCCACCAAAAATTGGGCGTGATTATGCTTGCAAGAATAATTAATAAAAATAAGGTTGGCAGAGAACTCCAAACCTCCAAAAATCGCTGCCCAAATAAATCTAGCTTACCGCCATAGTACCCTTGAACCGCACCAACACAGATACCGACAGCAGCGCTCCCTAGTGCAAGCGACAATGCAAATAGAATTGAAATACGAAATCCATAAAGAATTCGTGCAACAACATCGCGGGCCTGATCATCTGTTCCCAACCAGTTTTTTCGGCTAGGTGGTGTAGGCGCAGGCTGTGACAAATTACTAATATGAGTATGGTAGCTGTAAGGAATGAGCGGCCAAACCATAAATCCTTTGGCGCTAATCAGATCTTTTATATAGGGATCTTGATAATCTGCAGCGGTATCAAAATCGCCGCCAAATGTAGTTTCGGGATAAGATATTACAATCGGGAAATACCAATGATTCTGATAAGAAACTAATATGGGCTTATCATTCGCGATAAATTCAGAAGCCATGCTAATGACAAATAACAAGCCAAACAGCATTAAGCCCCAGTAAGCACGTTTATTTTTTTTAAACATTAACCAGCGACGCGCGCTAATTGGATTCAAACCAGCGTAACTCATAAACTTTCTCTTCCTTGGAAATCGATGCGCGGATCAACCCATACATAGACAAGATCAGAGATTAACTTAATCATCAGTCCCAATAAGGTAAAAATAAATAAGGTTCCAAAAAACACAGGATAATCACGAGTTGTAACGGCTTCAAAACTTAACAAGCCTAAACCATCCAAGGAAAAGATAACTTCTATCAACATCGATCCAGTAAAAAATATACTGACGAATGCCGCCGGAAAGCCCGCAATAATAATCAACATGGCATTTCTAAAAACATGCTTATATAGCACTTGCTGTTTACTCAAACCTTTTGCTCGTGCCGTTACCACATATTGCTTATTGATTTCGTCCAAAAACGAGTTTTTAGTCAGCATAGTTAAGGTGGCGAATCCACTGATCGTATAGGCCAGAATGGGCAGCACCAAATGCCAGAAGTAATCGAGAATTTTTCCACTGAGCGTCAATTGCTCAAAATTTTCTGACGTTAAACCACGCAATGGAAAAATAGAAAAATGGCTCCCGCCTGCAAACAGCACAATCAATAAAATGCCCAGCAAAAAACCGGGAATTGCATAGAGCACTGAAATGATTGTGCTAGTCGCAACATCAAAATGACTGCCATGTGTAATGGCTTTACGGATTCCAAGCGGAATTGAAATGAAATAAATAAGTAGCGTGCTCCACAAGCCTAAAGAAATGGAGACGGGGAGTTTTTCTTTTATGAGATTAATAACGCTGGTGTCTCTATAAAAACTATCGCCAAAATCCAATACGCAATAATTTTTTAGCATCTTCCAAAAGCGTAGATAAGCAGGCTGATCAAAGCCATACATAGTTTCAATACGTTTAATAATTTCTGGCCGAATGCCTCGCGCACTGTAAACTAAGCCATTTTGAGTCTCAACTTGCGTAGACTGTGCGCTTTTTGCAGATTGTAACCGGTAAATCATTTGTTCAACAGGGCCGCCAGGCGCGGCCTGTACTATTACAAAGTTAATTAACAAAATACCCAATAAGGTTGGAACCATTAGCGCCAACCTTCGAAGAATATAACTGCCCATATTATTTCACTGCATTTACTTAATTTTTGGGCGCATCAATTCGTTTGGCTTTTTCTGGATTTATCCACCAGCTCATCAACCCTGATTCATAGACCAAATCGAACTTAGGTGCGATTTCTGGTTGATCAAATTTATCCCAATAAACTAATCTGTGATTCAAATTCGTCCAGTGAGGAACAACGTAATAGTTATGAAGGAGAACCCTATCCAGTGCACGAGTTCGTGCAACTAATTCTGCTCGATTTGGAGCGCTGATAATTAAATCAACCAATGCATCCACAACTGGATTTTTAATACCGCTAATATTGTATGAGCCCTCAACATCCGCCGCTTTTGAACCCCAGAAGTCGCGTTGTTCATTCCCGGGAGACAAAGACTGAAGAATGCTATGGGTAGTCATTTCAAAATCGTGACTGTTAAGCCTATTCATAAACTGGGAGTCATCTACAACGCGTATATTCAATTGAATACCTAATCGCTTTAGATTTTCTGCATAAGGATTTAATACGCGTTCAAATGTAGGGTCGCGCTCTAAAAATTCAATTATCACCGGACTATGTTTAACAGGATCAACAAGTTTTCCATCCACAATCGTGTAACCAGCTTCAGTTAGCAAATTTTTTGCAATTGTTAAATTTGCGCGATTGTTCCCTGCTCCGTCTGTCACTGGGTTTTTATAAGGAGTTGAAAATACCACTGCCGGCAACTGATCTTTAAATTGAGTGAGGATTTCTAACTCTCGCCCTTGGGGAAGACCGCTCGAAGCCAAGTCCGAGTTCGAATAAAAACTATCAACACGAGTGTATGCATCGAAAAACAAATTTTTGTTTTCCCATTCAAAATCAAATGCGTAATTTAAGGCTTCGCGAAATTTAATGTTATCGAAGGGCGCTTTGCGCAAGTTCATGACGAATGCCTGCATCCCTCTTGGACTGTAATCTCGAATAGCCTGCTTTTTGAGAAGGCCATCTTTCACTGCAGGAACATCGTAGCCTGTGTTCCACGTTTTTGAGGAGTTTTCATATCTAAAGTCGTATTGCTTCGCCTTCAATGCTTCAACAGCAACTGTACTATCCCGATAATAATCAACAATAATACGATCAAAATTATAAGATCCCAAATTCACTGGCAAATCTTTACCCCAATAATCTTTAACGCGCTCGTACGTAATCGAACGCCCAGCATCAATGCTTTTTACTTTGTAAGGGCCGCTTCCTACTGGTATCTCTAAGCTGCTTTTATCAAAATTTTTATTTGCCCAATAGTGCTCGGGCAATACAGGTATTTCACCCAGTATCAACGCCAATTCTTTATTTTTTGTATTTTTGAACGTAAATTTGACCTTCAACGGATCAATCGCAACAACATCTTTCACATCAGCATAGTATGAGGCGAACACGGGAGAACCTTTTGCGACTAAGGTCTTGAACGAAAAAACCACATCTTTTGCAGTAATTTTCACACCGTCGTTAAATTTAGCTTTGGGATTGATGTGATAAATAACCCAACTACGATCTTCCGGATATTCAATCTTTTCTGCCACAAGGCCATATTTACTAAAAGGCTCATCTTGGGATGTGACTGTCAAAGTATCGTAAACCAAGCCAATTCTGCTTGCAGGATTACCCTTAGTAATAAAGGGATTCAAACTATCGTAGGTACCAATGGAGCTCAACTTTATCTCTCCGCCCTTCAACGCGTTCGGAGAAACATAATCGAAATGCGTAAACGTGGATGGGTATTTAGGTTGATCATGCATTGAGATGGCATGACTGACGATTATTTTTTGAGTGCCTTGATTTTCTGGGACTTTCGTTTCGCCAACAGCAGAACCTGTTAGCAACACGAACGAAACAAGACAGGAAGTAAGGAGGAAGACTTTAGAATTAAAACGCAGACTTGAAGCCATAATGATGTGACCTTACAAAGGTTATTTAAAATCCCCTGGCTGTGCTACCGACAACCTTTCAGGCATCTAAGGGAGATCTATTTTTTAGAAATTTGATTCTACAGAGTCCTGAATCTTATTACACTTAACCGACACCTTAAAATCATATTAATGCCTCTTGCAACCCCTTAAAGCCAGTATTTTTGCTAAAGAAATCAACAATTTTTAATAAGCCAATCGCATATTGCTATACAGCTGCTAAGCTTGGGATAACCTAAACCCAAATAGCATGATTATAACTATGCACGCACATCTACTTACGGAAGATCAACGAGACTGCCTACAAGAAATTACCAACGTTGCCATGGGGCGTGCGGGTGATCGATTAGCGCGACTTCTGGATGTGTTTGTGGTGCTTTCCATCCCCCATGTAAGCATCCTAAACCCAACAGATATAGCCATGGCGCTTCACTCTTTGAACCGCGAGAGTAGCGATGTGGTGCACGGCGTGTGCCAAGGCTTTATTGGTGGAGGAATTGCCGGTGAAGCCATGCTGATTTTTAATGGCACTGATTTCAACGATTTAGCCAAACTACTCAAATATGACCGTATTGCGGATGAACAAGCCGAGTATGAGTTATTAATGGATACAGCCAACGTACTCAACGGCGCCTGCTTAAAAGGCCTTGCAGAGCAATTAGATACCCACTTCAGTTTTGGCCCGCCGATGCTACTTGGCCAACACTGCAACATTACTGATCTGTTGCAAAACAATAATATGACCTGGAAACAGGCATTAGTGGTAGAAATCAACTACTCTATTGAAAACCATAAAATTAACTGCGACCTACTAATAGTGATTGCAGAACACTCAATCACTGGATTGGTAGAAAAGCTCAACTATTTACTCGACTAAACAAGCTGCCGAATCGAATGACAACAACCCATAAAGAGTTCAGTAAGTTTTTCGAGGATGTTCATTGGCTAATGGACATTCTGCAAAACATTGATGTTGGTCTGGTAGTCATGGATCAAAATTACAAGGTCGTTATGTGGAACAGCTTTATGCAGAACCACAGCGGCAAGACTCCAGAAGATGTTCTGCAGCGCAGTATTTTTAGTGTATTCCCCGAGCTCTCAGAAACTTGGTTCAAGCATAAAGCGCAGTCGGTTTTTGTGCTGCAAAATGCCACCTTTACGACCTGGGAACAACGCCCATACCTTTTTCGATTTCCGCATTATCGCCCTATCACAGGCACTGCGGAACATATGTATCAAAATAGCACCATTATTCCCCTAATGGATTCTAAGGGGCATGTTGAGCAGATCTGTTTGATAATTTATGACGTAACCGATACGGCCATCAACAAAATGGCTCAACAGCAAGCAAATAACCAACTGCAAAATCTTAGCCGCACAGATCATCTGACAGGCCTCTTTAATCGTGGCTACTGGGAATTGCGCTTGATTCAAGAATTTAAGCGCTATGATCGCTATGATCAGGCATCAACCTTAATCATGATGGACATTGACCACTTTAAGAAGGTGAACGACAAATACGGACACACAGTGGGTGATGATGTAATTCGCCAAGTCAGCCGCGCACTCAAAGAACAAGTACGCGATTTAGATATTGCTGGCCGCTATGGAGGCGAAGAGTTCGGGGTTATCTTAACGGGAACAGACGCTCAAGGCGCGAGTATTTTTGCTGAAAGATTACGCACAACTGTCGAAAAAATGGTGGTGATTTCCGAGGGGCAACAAGTACGCTTCACCATTAGTATGGGACTCGCCCAACTGACCGATAAGATTGTCGATCATCGCGCTTGGATTGAAAAAGCAGACGCAGCGCTCTACCAATCAAAAGAAGGTGGACGCAACCGCTTCACCATTGCAGACACCTAAAAATAAGTTTTAAATTTTGTTAAATAGATAAGGAAATAGCTTTAGTT
>JAGKXD010000142.1 GCA_021151525.1 Cellvibrionaceae bacterium
ACCTTGTTGTGGCGCCGCCTGACCGGCAAGCAATGACAACAAGGTCGATTTGCCGCTGCCGGATTCGCCCTGCAACAAATACTGCTGCCCTTTGCGCAAATGCAAACTTACGCCCTGCAACAAGGGCCGGGTTCCCTTGTAACCATAATGGAGCTGGTTGATATTTAATTCGGCATTCGCATCTGCTTGATTAACAGAAGCAAGCGCAGCCTGAGATGAACTGGATTCGACATTTAACAGCTCGCGAATTTCCCGCCACGAATACCAGGAGCGCACCAATTGTTGCGCAGAGTTGGCGATAGCATCCAGCGCGGCCCACACCAATAACACCACGCCCAAAAATACCACCAGCTGTGCAACAGAAAGCAGTGCAAACATAATCGCCACACACAATAAACCGCAGCTCACCGCCAACCAAGCACCGGGTAAAAATGCGTGCAAGCGTAGCGCGAATTTATCCATGACTAAGGATGCGCGCCAATAATCCTGCAAGCATCGCTCTTCCTCTTTGTGCCACTGTGCCGAATTGGATTGCAACAAACGGGTTCTATGGCCCTGCATCTGCGCGATGGTTAATTCACTTAAGTATTTGCGGTGATCTGCCCACACACCATAAGCGCGCTGAAACGCATTTACCCAGATAGCGCCCAGCAGCAATAAAATTACAATCAAACCGGCGAGCAGCCATTGTTGCAGCGCGAGTGCGAGTATTAAGCCCAGCAGCAAATCCAGGCTGGCATTGAGTGCGCCAAACACACCCGGCAAGGCATTGTGTTGCATACCATCGGCTTCCATCGCCTTACCTAATAATGCGGCCGGCCCCTTACCGTTTAACGCAGAGGGAGAAAGCCGCAAGGCGGCGTGCTGCAATTGCCGTTTTATTATTAGCCCCACGCGCACTTCCAAATGCGACTGGCAGTAGCGCCCCACTAACGAACAGCCGAGCATGCTGAGCATTATCAGCCCCCAGGTGAGCACCAGGCTGTGCGGCCAAAAACTATTGGCAAGCGCATAACCAAGCAAACCCACACTGGCCATCAGCAGTAGGCGCTGTACTATGTGCGCCCCCATAAAGCCAGCGACCAATAAAAGCCAGGGTTCCGCACGCAAGGCAGTTGTTAAACCTTGTTCAGCGCCGTGACGAATCAGCCAAAGATTGTTAACAGGTTTCAATGCATATTGCTGATGCGTAAGCTGTGCTTGAGTCGCCTCAAGACGTTTGCCTTTTAAACCCAGTTGTTGCAAAAGCTGTTGTGCTTCCAGCGATGCTGAATAACCGTAGAGTTCGCCGATAAATGACTCCAACACCTGCACGCGAACCCATTGATAACCGCCCGCAACAGCAAGCAATTTCACTTTGCCACTGCGCGCCGCTGCAATTAATAAAAAACGTTTTTCGCCCTTGATCGCAAGCTCAATAACACCCGGACTCAAGCGCTGCAAACTCAGTTTCAATTCACCAAAGGATGTATCACAAGGCATGGCCTCCAAACCCTGCACCGCTAAATAGCGGGGAATATCCGCACCGGATTCGATCACAGGCATGGCTCCGCGCACTGTCGTTTCGCGTACCGATGAACAAGCAAGGCGTTGCGCAAGAAAATCCAAACCACCGGATAAATTTTGCAAATCCCACAAGAGCGCATCCATCATTCAGCCACCTCGGCTAATTGCGCAGCCGTTTTTTGTTGGTGAGGAGTAGCCAACTCAAATTGCAATCCGCCCTGGGCAATTTTCAGCGAGTGCCATTGCTGATCCTGCAACAAGGTGTTTAACACTCGCTCTTCGCACTCGCGCAAGTGATTCAATGCCGATTGCGGCTGCTGCAATAAAGTATGAGGCGAAGAATCTTCCAGTAACTGGCCATTGGCAATGACCAGCACGCGCGGAAATTTGAGCGCTTCGCTAATATCGTGGGTGATACAAATCAGTGTTGCCCCGGCATGGGTGGTGCGAATTTTTTCCAGCAGTTGCTCGCGCGCCGGGCGATCCAATCCGCGACAAGGTTCATCCAATATCACCAGGCGCGGCTGCTCAACACCCAGGGCGCGACCAATGCGAACACGCTGCCCTTCACCACCGGAAAGACGTTTGCCATCTTCCCCCAGCGGTGTTTGCAAGCCCCGCTCCAAATGCGCCAGTAAAGTTCCCAAGCCCGCATCGGCAACGCGCCCTTGACCGTGATCATAATTGATGTTGTCGAGCAAACTTTTATTCCACAGTTGCACATTCGCATCTACCCACGCGGTGGATTTACGCAAATCCAGTAAAGCTTGCCCTGCAAGAGGTACAGCATCGACCAACAACTGGCCTTCACTCGGCGTTTTCCAACCGAGCAAGAGTTCACACAAGCTGGATTTTCCCGCACCGGATTCACCAACCACGGCGATGTGTTCGCCGGGCTTAATCGTTACATTAATTCCATTCAATACCGGGTGTCCGGCAACTACCAACGAAATATCCTTCATCGCTATAGCAACGCCCGCTGCTTTTTTTGCGGGCGCATGCGCTGCTACTGAATCTGTGTAGACATTTTTTTCGGAAACGTCAGTTTTCACATCTTTAATTTTCACAACTTCAGTTTCCGCCGCCTCAACTTCCGTGGCTTGCAGTAACTCGCTAAACAACGCCAACACCAAACGATAATTGGGAATCTGTAAAATCAATTCCGCCAGGTGCCGCGCCATAAACGGCAAGCGCAGCAACCAATAAAACCACAGTAAATTAGGTACCACACCACTCGGCTGCGCGACCTTACCCATCATAAAACCGAGCAAACACAGCAGTGCCAGAATATCGATCACCAACAACACCAGCGTTTGTTTGCGCTGGTAATCGTATTGGGAATAGCCCCAATAATTAAGCTGGATCTCCTGCTCATTGGCAAAGGTCTGCTCCGCCGCATGACTGCGAATTGCACGCAAACCTTTGAGCGAATCAAAATAAAACATATTGATCAGGCCGGTTTGGTTATGCGCGCGCGAAACCGAATCCTGCAGTAGTTTTTGCCAAAAACTACTAAGCGATAAAATCGCGACGACCAACAGGCAGGCCATTAGGCCCACCGCAAAATCCAGCCACAACAATCCCGCGAGGGTAAATAACACCAGCGCCCCCTGCTGCAACAAGGCAACACCAAACGCGGGCAAATTGCGCAATTGATAAAGTTTATGGCTGCGCCGCGCCATGTCGGTGAGCAGGCGAGTGCGAAAATAGGGGTCGTGAATTTTGGGCAATTTCTCAAACAAGGCGATACGAAATTGCGCTTCCAGTTGTCGCCCCAAACTGAGCGTGAGCTGTGCAATCGGCAATTCCAACACCGCACTTACCACCACAAAGGTAAACACCAGCGGAATAAACCAACTGAACTGCTGCTGCCCCAAGAGCTGATTCATACTAATCAGCCCCTGAAAAATCAGCGCCTGCAAGGTGAAACTCAACGCAGCCAAACCCACCGCACCACCCAACCAGCCAAACCATTTGCGTTGCGCGGGCAACAGCAAATCGTAAAGCACTTTCCAGGGGCTGGGTTCGGCTTGCTGGATAAGGTTATCCATTGCGGATGGATTGACCTCTTCGTTTTGTTCCGGCGTTTTTACACCACAAATACGCACCAACACACAAGCTTCCACCCGCACTTGCGTTGCATCTTTTGGATCAGTCTGTGTCCACCAATATTGGCGGGGAATTGCCTCATCCCATGGCTGCGATGCTGCGCGCGCGCTTTCAAACCGGCTGCGCAAAAAGCCCAAACATTCGTTACCCGATTTAAGCGCACCGCACGCCAACAAGGCTTCCGCCCAACTCAATGCAGCATCGAAGCAAGCAATTGACAACCAATTACCGGGAGCAGCTGCTGAATTAATTGCAGAATTTTTTTCTGCATTTGGTTCGTCATTTTGCTCTTCATTTTCGGCTCCATTTTTATTTTCATTTTTCCCTTCAGGTGTTTCAGCACTTGCCTCTGGTTCATCAGATGATGGCATTTCAAGCACAAACAATCCTTGCGTTAAGCGCTCTGCCTCTACAGCTGTTGCGCCCAGCTTGCGCAACCTGTGCAATGTAGCCAAACGAAAATCTTCGCTGTTGGCCCAGGCTTCCCAGATGGATTTATCCAGTGCCATGCGGTGACGATAGGTGCGCGCCTTGACTGCCTCCCAGGTCACCCACTGGCGCCCCGAGGACGGGTCCATAATCTGTACCCATTTGCCCAGGCTACGCCAGACCACAATGAAATGCGTCAAGCCATTGGGTAAACGTGTAATAAGAATGCAGGGCGCAACCCTGGCCTCGGGCAGTTCCAATTGATTGAGCGGTACTAACACCTGCTCCGCCTCCAACCCCAGGGTTACTGCCAATTCTTCAAGGGTATCGACCGATGTTCCATCCACATCGGTTTGGCACAGCTCACGTAAGCGACTGAAGTTAATCGGGATACCAAAGCCATCCAATATGGATTTCAAACTGCTCGGCCCACAATCCATTTGCGAGACCTGCATAATTTCCGGCGCAAGCCATTTATATTTCATAGTAATAATTCCCTTTAAAACTGTTGCCGGCCAAGGCTTTGCAATAGCAATTGCCAGGGTGTGGCCGAGGCGACATCAACAATCACCTGACCGGTCATACCGGTGCGCAAGGCAAGCGCATTTTTTGGCTCGAGCGCTAAAACTACGCGCATGCGTCCATCGCGATCCGCTTCATCAACCTGCACAACGCGCGCGTCCACCGCGCCATATTGCAGCCAGGGAAAGCTATCCATTTGTATACGTGCACTTTGCCCGCTGCGGATATAACCCTGCGCATCCGCAGGGTCAAAGTTGGCCACCACTTGCAATTCGCCATCCGGCACCAGCGTTGCCAATTGCGTACCTGCTGCAATCCATTGACCCGGTTGCAGGGGCATGACTTCTGCAACACGCGCGGATTTTGGCGCGCGCAAAATTTTGTGATTAAGTGATTCCGTTAATTGCGCCTGCTGCAACTGCAACGCAGAAATACTGCGCTGCTGCTCCGCTTGTGTTTGCGCAACATTGGCCCGGGTAATTTTTTCTTGTTCTTGTGCTTGCTTTAACGATTGCTCGGCAGCCGCGACTTGTTGTTGACTCGCCAATAGCTGCTCATAGAGTGACTGTTGCTGGAGCTGCTCTTTTTGTAATTCAATTTTGGATACAGCGCCGCCAGCGCGAGACAACATATTTACCAGCGATTGCTGTTGTTGATAGCGGGATTTAACGCTGAGTAATTGTTCACGCAAGGAAGCAAGTGCAGACATTTGCGCATCCAACTGGATTTGCAATTGCGCCAACTGCCCTTGCGCTGCCAGGTTCTGCGCCGCCAGCGCCGCTTGCTGTTCTGCTAACGCCTGCTGCACGGATTGCAATTGCTGCTCTTCATCCGTCTGCAAATGAATCAAGGCATCACCCGCATTAACTCGCTCACCCGTAGTCAAGTGAAGCTCCGCGATGCGCCCACTGACACCAGCAGTAATCGCAATATCCGGCTGGCCATTTTGCAACACCCCCTTGCCTTGTTTGGTGATATCCAGAGGCACCATAAACAGCCACACCAACCAGAGCAACAACAGAGCAGCAGGAATTAATAAAATCCATAACAGCCGCTGATGCAGATCCGCCTGAATAGCGGCCAGCGAGCTGGAAAAATTGATTGCCATATCAAATAACCATACGGAACAGTTTTAAGGGTAAAGGAGTGATTAGCGCTGCTGATTATTCACTCGCTTATTCGCACCGCTATTGGAGTCTATTTTTAAAGAAAAGTCATCCACATTGAGCGAATTGATGCTCACTGTGAAATATAAGGATATGAGTGAAAGCAAAACCGAAGTACCCACTGGTGTAAACCGTAGCGGATTTGATTAATTAAAAGGAGACTATTATGAGAGCTAAAAAAGTTTCTGCTGGTGCTAACCGCAGCTAATTTAGTTAATAAAAAAGGGCGATATTCGCCCTTTCACTTAAAGCAAGCCTATATACACTCTGTAACCTATAATGTATTAAGCACAGACGCAATTAAAACCAAGCATTAGTTCTTAATAACTACTATTTGCGGACCAGCTTTTACATTAGTTTTTGCTTTCATGTTTCTCTCCTTAATAATATTTAACTGCTTGTAGACTAGCACAACCGCCCACAATCAAAAGATGATTTGTTTACAAACGCATCCCTGCGACATACCAACTAGAAATCATCTTTAATAATTAATGGCGGCCCAGCTTTTACACTAGACTTCACTTTCATAAATAGCTCCTTTTTAAGTAACCAACAACAACCAAATTTGACTTCTTAAAGCTCCTGACTCATTAACACTTAAGCTATCAAAAAGAAATGGCGCATAAATACCAAGCGAGCAAAGAAAACCTAATGAATGCCGTATAGACTTAATTTTTAGAAAAGCAAGCGCAGCTCTTTCGTGATAGACAAAAGGCCGACACCAAGTCTGCACATCCTTCGGAGGTAGTTACTTACATAATATTCACAACAACAATTTAGTGGCTAAATTTACGAATCATCGCCAATGATAATTAATTTTGGATCAAGCTCATTGCCATCCACTATAATTCCATAATCAAATACAACACTCCCTGTACGCTTCAGCTCGTCTTTATATTCTCTTTTTTGAAAGAAATCCTTAGGTATTTTAATAGCAACAACCCCATCGCGTGAACTACTGTATCTTTCAATCCCTAGCGGAGATTTATTTCCCTTGAAATAAATTATGAACTTTTCAGGGCCTGCAAATACAACTTTTTGCCCAGGTTTCAAAACCACTTTCAAGTCAACCAGTTTTTTATCGGGAGCACCTTTTTTGTCAAGCGGCAGACCAACAATAGCAGTAGGTGTACCAGAAATGACTTTTACCGCACCATCATAAGCCTCCTTAGAATCAATTGCAGAACAACCTGATGCGAAAAGCATTGAAAAAATTATAACCTTAGTCTTTAGCGCTTTCATTTTTCCTCCTAGAACATTGATTTATTTTGTAGCATTAAACCTTTTAAAATCTGGATCTCCGAACAATAAAACTCTGGAATAGCCAAGCTCCTCCAAATTCTTAGATGAGGCTATAACATTTTTTACATCCAAAAAACATAAATAAACTCTTAATTTTGCATATTCTAAATTTATCGGATCACCGCCTATACGCTCAGCCTCTTTTAAAGCATTTAAAGCACCATCTCGATCCCCCATGTACGCAAACGCAACAGCAAGATAATGATATGGTTCATCAAGATATGGATTATTAGCAAGTATTTTTTTGGCATTAGCCGCACTTGATGCATAAAGGCTCATCGCCTTCTCAGATTTTCCATCTACAAACCTAGATGCATCAGCCATATGCAAGAGCCACTTATATCCATCAGGATCCAAAGATGACGCCATTGAATAGTTTTTAATAGCACTTTCAAATTCCCCATTTAGATAGTAAATGAATCCTAAATTTGAAAAAATTGCGCTATTAGGTTCTATTTTTGACGCTCTTTCAAATGCATCCGCCGCAGCTGAAAACTCACCAATTTCAACGTAAATTGCCCCCATATTGTTTAGAACTGAAAGATTCTCAGGTGTCATAGTTAAGGCATTCTTATACATATCTAACGCCTCGCTATAACGCCCCCTGCTATTAAGAACTCTTGCATATCCTGCGTAAGTTCTCCAGTTTTTTGGTTTTCTGCTAATCAAATCAGAAAATATCCTCTCTGCATCCGCCCTCCGCCCAGCGGCGTCATACGCTAGAGCAAGAGACACAAGAACACCTTCATTTTCATTATTTAGGCCTACGCCTTTTTCTAAATATTTGATCGCCAACTCATATTTCCCCATACTGCGATAAACCATTCCTATCGCAACAGCCCCCTCTCCACGCCTATCGTCAATTAACAACGATTTTTGACAATATTTTTCCGCCTCAAGCAACCACTCATACAAACGGAGCAACTCCCATTTTTGCCTGTAACTTCTGCAGAGCCCAACTAACGCCAAATTAAAGTTGGAATCATGTAAGAGAGCAGAATTAAAATTTTGAATTGCACGATCAACATTTTCATGCATTGTTGATTTTTGAAGATAATCCAACCCCTTCAAATAAAAATCATAAGCCGTAATATCATTCGTCAACCTTAACGGCGCTGGCCGAAAATTTTGCAATTGAAATTCATCCGCAAGGTAACGCGCGATTTCACCCACCAAACGATCCTGTAGGATAAAAATATCCTGATAGGTGCCATCCAGTTTTCCACCGGCGATTTGTACGTTGTCTTTGCGGCGGAATAAGCGGTAGGCGATGCGGAGGTTGTCGCCGAGTTTTTGGACACTGCCTTCCAAACGTATGGGAGCGTGAATACCTTCTTTGGCGTCGACTATGTAGACGTCGCGCATGTCCGCGAGTTGGGAGCGGACGGCTTCGGTGATTCCGGCGGAGAAATAGTCCGCATCGCCTTTTTCGTTCATTAGGTTTTTGAAGTCGGCGATTTCTACATAGTTAGCGGCATAACCAGGCACTAACCAGCGCGGAATAAAATAAAACCCGGCGGCAATTAATGCCAAAACGGAAACGGCGATTGGGTAGCGGCAGGCGACTATTTTTCGGTTGAGGCCACGTAGAAAATAATGCAGGTGATCACGCCAGCCTATGCCCGCCGGCTTAATGAAATAGACACGAATTTTTTGCTGGATATTTTTCAGCGGTTGCACGCCTAACCGTTTTGCTGGCGATGAGAGCGAAAAACGCACCTCATCGTATACGCTTTGGGAAATGCAAATACCATCGGCGACAGCGAGCGGTTCAAGGCGCGCAGCGATATTGACTGCATCGCCAAATACCGCACCTTCACGCAGCATGACTTCGCCTTTGTTCAGACCAATGCGAGTTTGCAGCCTGGGTAATTTTTTATCGCGCGCTTCGTTAAACGCTAATAGATGTTGCTGAATGGCGATTGCGGCAGCGACAGCGGCGGTGGCGGTATCGAAGCGCGCGAATATCGCATCGCCCACAAACTCCACTAACTGCCCGCCCTGCTCTTCTATG
>JAGKXD010000143.1 GCA_021151525.1 Cellvibrionaceae bacterium
TTACCAAAGTGTTAGCCCGGCGATTAACAACGACGGGGACATGATGGATGCCCTGCATGTACTGGCAAAAGATGTCGGCGTCATCGGAATTTTCTCCGACTGGCCAGCGAGCGTAAGTTACTACGCGAGTTGTATGAATTTGAAATAACAAGAAATAATAAAAAATAAAGAGCCCTGACCATCAATGATGATCAGGCTCTTTATTTACTCGACAATTACAATCATCCAGGCAAACTAACATCCAAAACCTTAATCGCAATAGTCGGTCTATACCTCTCATCTAATTGGGCGACTAATCGTTGTTCCAGCTCACTAGCTGATTTTGGACTACTGCCGCCATCCCTTATCTTTTTCATTTTTTCGCCACCAAACCAAAGCACCAAATATATTCCGTAACCTTGCGCCTTGGGATCTATAGCGTACTTTCCTATAAGCTGGGTTTCGCATGCAGTCCAAAGTTCATCATGGCTATCCCGCTTAACCTCAATTGGCAAAGCCATACTGGCACCATAGGCAAGCCGAATGTCGGTACGTTTGTGATTGAAGTATTGCGCTTCGGGCACGTCATCTATACCAAGTTGCAGCAACTTTTCTAGAAGCAGCCCTAACAGCGCGTCACGACAGTCATTTTCAATTTTTTGATTAATATACGAGGAATCACTCGTATCTTTCCAAAAAAACTTATATAGGTTGGCGTGACTGGTACGTAGCTTTTTAGCAACGTCATCAAGAGCGTCTAATACCAAAGCCTGCAAGTCAGCGATATTCGCAGGCTGTTTACAAGCAAGCACTTCTTGCACCTGATTAAAATCTGAAAATTTAAATAGCGCTTCCCTCCTTTTTATTTCGTGTTCATATAGATGGATTTTCAAAAGCGCGTGTAGCTTTTGCAATTTCGGATTTTGGATAAGTGAATTCAGTTCAATCGCAGTCCCCTCATCTATTATCGATGCAAGCTGATTAATCCACCCTCGCAACTGACCACCAAGTTGCTCGGCAACAGAAACATGGCTAGTATAATTTCGATCAATAATTGCCACACAAGATGTTTTTTCAATAAGCACTCTCAGAAACCGAGCCGACAGTTTTGAATTAAAAACATTGGACTCAAGTAGTGCAGTAAGGTGCCCCAATCTTGCCTGCGAGCGACCAATGAATAACCAAAACTCTTCTTCGGCTATTAATCCACCACACAAATTTGTACAAAACAACCAATACACTTTTTGTGAATCAGCCATACTATTTACTATACTAAATTTCTTGCTCACGACATCATAAAATGAATCTGGTTCATTTTCATAAGACCAGCAAATAAATTTCCTAAGAATTTTTAGCTGATTATTGTTAGCACGGAGTGGAAAGCCATTAAGTATTTCTGTCGCGACGATGGAAGTTAAAGCACGGCAATCCGCATTGTTTGTTAGCTCATATACCAACCTGGGATCACTTTCTTTGGCCTTAATCACTGCGTTAAAATACTGTAAGTATATTTTCGCAATAAGAGCAGGCTTATGCTTAACAACGCCAACAAACCAACTATCACTGAGCTGACCAATTCCAACCAAAAAAAATGCAGCCGCGATTTCTAACAAAGGATCATCCAAGGACAAAACGCTATCTTCACCATTATTCCAACGCAGCTCCATACCTATCAGGCACGGATATCCAATCAAATATTCTTTGCCTTTTAAATGTGTTGAAATAATATCTTTTGCCGATGGTAAGTCTTTGCGCTCAATACATTTCTGAAATCCGATTTTTGCTGCAGCAAGAACTTCACCTCCATTTTCAGAATAGTTATTAAAGCGCTGCTCTACGGTATCACCGGATATATCATAAAAATGATCAGCCCACAGATATGCAAGCTGATTGAGCAATCCAGCTGAAGCAGCCACACTCGATAAGCTAGCCAAATGCGGAGTTACCAATCGAGTTCTTGCATGTCTTTCGCTTAATATTCTTGCCTGTCTATTCTTTTCTTGCTGCGCTTGCTCTTTGCGCCAGTTATCCAGAGGGGATACCAAAAATTGACCTAGCAAACTTTTCCTTATTGAATCATTATCCGCCCAATCCTCTAGTTGCTCCAAGGATAGGCTAGAAGATTCAGGTCGATTAAATAAAACATCAAAACAGGCACGCAAATGAATTTTGATTAAGGCCTCATCTAAAACCCCAGAAATCCGCTGAAAATGCCACAGAGCAATATCAGTTGATACAGCAATACCGCTTAAACGCCTAGAAAGTCTGTAATAAGCGTCCTCAGGTTTATTAGCCGTTTCAGCATGGTTAAACACAACGCCCAGCACTTTCTTGTAGACTAATGTTCGGCCTGAAAACCACTGTGATAAAAAATTCCAAATTTTGTTTTCATGATAAACACTTCCATATTCATCCTGACCAATCCCTAGCCATGCAAATAATCTCTCCGAACTAACCGATTCACCAAACAACTGTACACCTTTCTCAAGTATTCTATCGACCATAGACGACATCCGATAATGCACGCGATGTGCATCTCTTAAATCATCGACCTCTACAAGAGCATCCAATAGAATAGGAACATGTTCGTCAGGTGCAATACGAACCAACTCATAACACCAAAACATCACATAAGCGCCAGTATAATGATCGAGTTTGGGCTGATGAAAATACTGTGCAAGCGATTCAGGCTTAATAACAGATGGATAGAGTTCTGATAATAGAAGACCAGCAAGCTCATCCTTATCATCCTTCAATTGATTGGCGTTCATTTTATTTAGTAAGGTTACGGCATGCTCCTTATCGCCAATCAATTTCAGCCAAACACTTAAAGCAGGAGACCTAACCCATGAAGGATGATTGGTATCAATTATCAATGAATACACATCACCAATAAGCTCAACAATTGCCCCCCCATACTTCAACACATCCAGAACACAGCAGACCAATACTTGATGCTCCGCCCTGTAATCTTTTACTTGTAAAACCGCAGAAAAGTGACCAACCAACTCAGGTGCAGCCAACCCTCCCATCGGAGAATAATCCTGTAAGCGCCAATAAAAATTAGGATTTCTATTGGCCTGAACCTTCAAGGCATCCAGCAATTGAATCTTTGCATTAACGGAAAGAACTTTTGGGTCGGCATAAAATATAACCCCAAGCGGGTCTTTTGCTATCAACTCATCACGAACACTATTGCTCAGCACTGCCAGCCAAGCATAAAGGCCACGCAAGCTGGTAATGACTCCACCATCACCACCCAGCATCAAGTTAAATAATCGGCGTTTGGATAATTTACTACCATCAAGTTGCTTAGCTAGCCATCTTGCAGCAAGAAACTCGGCAATGGTTCTATGGCTTGGAGCCCAACTCTCATTGGAGTCAATAATAAATAGCCTGCTATCTTTAATTTTAGCGATATAACCTTGATCAACATCTTCTATTTTATCTATCTGCAGGAACTTTTTATTTAGCGACCCATTGCGACTGGTAATACCTAGAGAATCTGACAGCAAAACCAAAGCGAATACATGCCCAGCGGTATCCATCAATCGTTCAGCTGAAAACACATTATTTTTATTGCTTACACGATGGCGATCATTTTCTTCCTGAAGCTGCTTTTCACAAGCAACCTCAAAGGTGTCGCGACGTGAATCAGGAAATCTCCCACCAACAAAGGCATCCGTAAATAATGCCAAAGTTTGAGGATTCTTCATTAGCTCAAAAATACCTTGCCGTTTCGCCTCTTCAAGAAAATCAACACCGTCAATTTTGGAGAAATTTCTTTTCAGAATTTCAGCAACATCATCCTCATCAAGCTCAAGAAGTTTTAGAACTAAAATTTGCTCACCCAGAGAAACTTGCCCCAAGTCAAGCTTATCCACCGCATTCCAGTCAGCAGCGCGGCATGCGATCCTGAATCTTGGCTTTCCTAATAGTTTTAATTGATTGGCTATTTTTTGTAAAACACTTGTCGCATGCCCACTAGCCCTAACCTCATCCAATCCATCCAAAAAAAGCGTTTTACCTTTCCATTCCTCACTTAAATCTGTATCTACAAACTCAGCAATTCTTATATAGATGCCACCAGAGGTATTTGCCTCATCCTTGAGCGCTTCAGTTTTTCCAGCGCCCGGTTCACCCAGCAGAACCCATGAGTGAACATCACTATGCTCAGATAGTGATTTAGGTAATTCTTGCCCGGAGCTATCTTCCTTAAGCAATACCACTTTTCTGGGAGCAATATATTTATTGGAAGTCGCATTCATAATTACAACTCCAACCAGTATTGCGCCGGATGTGATAAAAATTCGGTTATCGCTATACCGCCCTCACCCACAAGAATCAGCTTCGCGTCGCTGTACTTACCCCTGAACACATCCAAACCTTTGGGTGCCACAAACTTGGAACCACCTTTCACCTCCAGCGCAACCAACTTACGACTATTAGCAATAATGAAATCCACCTCATCAGGGCTCTCTCGCCAATATTGAATTGCACACGTATCCATTGCCGAGTTACACAGATGCGCGCCAACAGTGCTCTCAACCAATCTCCCCCAGTAAGACCTGTCGGCTTTAGCCTCACTAAATGAGTAGTCAGACAAGGCAGACATTAGCCCGGTATTAAGAACGTTTAGCTTTGGACTCGAACTGCGTTGGCGATGTTTTTGACCTGCGTATTTTTCCAACCCTGTTAATAACCCTGCTTGCGAAAGTAACGCCAGATAATGCGCAAGCGTGACTGTGTTGCCTGCATCCTGTAGCTGCCCAAGTAATTTTGTATAGGAAATAATTTGACCAGAATAGGAACATCCAAGCTCAAACATTAATTTGAGTAACGCAGGCTTATCCACGCGCGTCATTTGCAAAATATCTTTTTCGATATTCGGGTGTATCAACGCACCTCGCACATAATCCCGCCAACGGCGCTCATCGCGAATGAACTTGGCCGCACCAGGGTAGCCACCAAAGTAAATATATTCATCCAATGTAAAATCGAACGCTTCTTGCATTTCAGGGTATGACCAGTGGGTCATGTGAATTAACTCGAATCGCCCGGCAAGACTTTCAGACAACCCTTGCTGCATGAGCCAGGGCGATGACCCCAGTAGCACCACATGCATGTTTAGCCCTGCAGCCCGGTCGGCATCCCATAAGCCTTTTACCACTTCCGACCAACGAGGTATTTTTTGTATTTCATCGATAGCAAGAACATGGCATTTATCTACAGGCAGCTGTTTGGCTTTGGCCCTGGCAGCCGCCCACTGCTCAACCAGCCATTCGGCGGTAGGCGCTGCCCCCGGAATAAGACGAGAACTCATAGCAAAGGCTGAATTGAAGGGTCCATCAATACCAATTTGCGGCATATCGACAGCTATAAAGCTTGAGGAAAATGTAGCCAAAACGCCTCGGACCAAGGTGCTCTTCCCGATCTGGCGCGGGCCTGCCACCACGACCATAAATCTCGGTGATTCAGCTAATCGCTGGCGGAGGATCTGAGCCTGGCTTCGTTCAAAGAGCATAAGAATAATCTACTGAGTAAATTTACTCAATATATTATTCCACAAAATAAATGATCGCAAACAACAAGTTAAGGCACTGATTTTATTGAATTTTATATGATGGCTATCTAGAAAAAAGCCAGTACAAGTTACTACGCGAGCTGTATGAATTTGAAATAAGCATATAAGAAAGAATGCCCGACAAATTGTCGGGTATTCTTTATTTGGATAACCAAGCCTACACACCACAGCTTCCAAACTCCTATCAACCCATGTCAACCCTGTCATTCATTTGTATCCAACCAATCCTTCACAGCCGCGAGGGTAAGTTACAGCTCCTTCTGCATCGCTTTTTCATCCTTTTGCTTGACCCAGGTCAAATAATTCTGTAATTTCAGAATATACTGAAAATTCAGGAATTTCAAAATGCCAGAAAACCTTACCCCGATGATCCAATCCTGCATCCTCCATTTTGGCGAGATGGGTAGCCGCTGGGGGATTAACCGCACAGTAGGCCAGATGTACGCCCTGCTGGTTTTGAGTAAAGAACCTTTGTGCGCTGATGACATCACCGAAGCCCTGGGGATTTCCCGTTCGAATGTCAGCATGGGATTGAAGGAATTAATGTCTTGGGAGTTGGTAAAACTCCAGCATCGCCCGGGTGAGCGCAAAGAGTTTTATTCCGCGCCGGGCGATGTCTGGGATATCGCCAAAACCTTGATTGAACAGCGCCGCAAACGCGAGATTGATCCTACACTTTCCACCCTGCGCAATTTGCTGATCGACACCCCGGCCAATGATGCCGAGGCTTACGCCCAACAACGCATGCGCGAAATGCACGAGCTGATTGAAATGCTCACGCTCTGGACCCAGGAAATCCAGCGCCTGGATTCCTCCCAACTGAGCAAGCTCCTCAAGCTCGGCAACAGCATTGGCAAAGTGCTGGACATGAAAGACCGTTTATTAGGTTCCACCAAAAAAGAATCAACAAAATGATTTGTTGGTGTAAGGACGTAGGTTGGGTCGGGCCGCGCAGGTTAGGTGCGAGTACAACGAGCACCGTAACCCAACATGACCATCTCGCCAAACGCACCAAAAATTTCTACGGAGCAATATTTTATTAATTGATATTTACCCAAAAGGATTTTTATCTTTTTATAGAGGTACTCTCCATGTTAGATCCATCAGCCATAGACACACTCATCCTCTCCCGCATCCAATTCGCCGCCAATATTTCATTCCATATTTTATTTCCCTCTATTTCCATCGCACTCTGCTGGTTTTTGTTCTACTTCAAATTGCGCTACAAGGGCGAAGGTGACGATGTGTGGATGCGCGCCTATCGTTTTTGGGTAAAAGTATTTGCACTGACCTTTGCCATGGGCGTCGTCAGCGGCATCACCATGAGTTTTCAATTCGGCACCAACTGGCCGGGCTATATGGAAACCGTAGGCAATATTGCCGGACCACTGCTCGGCTATGAAGTGCTCACTGCATTTTTTCTGGAAGCAACGTTTTTGGGAATCATGCTGTTCGGTATCAACCGGGTTTCCAATCGCATGCACACTATCGCCACCTTTTTGGTCGCCTTCGGTACCACCATGTCCGCCTTCTGGATTATTGCGCTCAACAGCTGGATGCAAACACCGGTTGGGTTTGAAATGCGCGACGGCAAAGCTTATCCGCTCGATTGGTTCGCTATTATTTTTAATCCTTCCATGCCTTATCGCCTTGCGCACATGTTGATTGCATCCGGCTTAACGGCGGCATTTTTAATTGCCGGCATATCGGCTTACCGCTTATTAAAAGGCGATCACAAACCGGCGCCACGCCTTGCCTTGAAAACTGCAGTGATTGCGGCAGCGATGTTAATTCCACTGCAAATTTTCCTGGGCGATATGCACGGCTTGAATTCGCTCAAATACCAGCCCGCAAAAATCGCAGCGGTAGAAGCGGTATGGCATACCGAAAAAGGCGCACCCCTGGTGTTATTTGCGCTTCCCGATAAAGAAACCCAAAGCAATAAATTCGCTATCGAAATTCCCAAGCTCGCGAGCTTAATCCTTACCCACGACGCGGACGGTGAAATCAAAGGGCTCAACGAATTTCCCAACGCCCACCCACCGGTCGCACCTATGTTTTACGGCTTTCGCATTATGGTGGGTGTAGGCCTGTTGATGCTGGTGGTCGCCTGGTGGGGCGCACTGATTTATCTACGCAAAAAAGAAATACCGCCACTGCTATTAAAAATTTTGGTGGCTATGACTTTCTCCGGTTGGATCGCCACCCTCGCCGGCTGGTATGTTACCGAAATTGGTCGCCAACCCTGGCTGGTGACAGGCGTGTTAGCAACGGCAGATGCGGTAACAAAAACGCCAGCCACCAATGTGGGTACTTCACTCGCGATTTATTTATCACTTTATGTGGTGTTGCTAACTGCCTATATACGCACCTTGTTTCTGATGGCGAAAAAATCCGTATTGGTAGATCGTCCCGAAGAAATCGAAACCCTGCAAGATCAACTGCTCACCAAAACCGCCTAGGAGAAATTTTATGAACGAATTGACTCAAGTGACCGGCGCAGCATTTTGGTTACCCGTGATTTTTATCGGTTTGATGGGACTCGCGTTTTTTATCTACGCCATTCTGGATGGTTATGATCTGGGGGTGGGCATTTTATTGCCCAAGGATTCCGAAGCCCAGCGCGACACCATGATCGCCAGCATCGGTCCTTTTTGGGATGCCAACGAAACCTGGCTGGTATTGGGAATCGGCATTTTGCTTATCGCTTTCCCGCTTGCCCACAGCATGATTTTATTTCATTTGTATTTGCCCGTTACGGTCATGCTCGCCGGATTAATTTTGCGCGGTGTCGCGTTTGACTTTCGCGCAAAAGCACCCGCCGATCACAAAGACTTGTGGGATAAGGTATTTAAAACCGGTTCACTACTCGCGACCCTGGCGCAGGGCTATATGCTCGGCATTTACGTGATGGGCTTTGAGCAAAGTTTGGCGGCCCAAGCCTTTGCACTGCTCAGTGCAATTTGCGTCACTGCGGGCTACACATTTATTGGCGCCGCCTGGCTGGTGATGAAAACCGAAGGGGATTTACAAAAGCGCGCGGCTTGGTGGGCACGCCGCTGTGCCTGGTTGATGACACTCGGAATAGTGGCAGTATCGATCGTGAACCCGCTGGTAAGCGATACGATTTTTAATAAGTGGTTTGGCAGCCCACTGTTTCTTATTTTATTAATTATTCCCGTGTTTTGTTTTGTGCTGCTATTTATTGTTGATCGCTACCTGCGCCTGTTCCCCTACGAAAAAGATTTCGGTTGCTGGATTCCTTTCGCCTCTGCCTGCATGATTTTTTTGCTGAGTTTTATCGGCCTGGCCTACAGCTTCTTCCCCTATGTAGTTCCCGCCCAACTCGACATCTGGCAAGCCGCCAGCGCCCCGGAATCGTTAATGTTTATTTTGTACGGCGCCATAGTGGTGTTGCCCACTATTATCCTCTACAC
>JAGKXD010000047.1 GCA_021151525.1 Cellvibrionaceae bacterium
CCATTCGCCAGCTCCCTCGGTGTTGTCGCGCCTTGTCACGTAAATTCTCGAAAGTGCTTTTTGATAATTTTTCACGTAAAAAATCAACTTGTAATAATAATCGAGTAGTTTCGTGCCGCGTAGTCGGTGATAGACCTATGCAGTTGTTTCTTGGGTTTAAGACTGATTCGACAGTAACCTATGAATATCGCTAAATGGATTTGCGGGGGATTAAACTGCGTAACGCATTGCAAATGATGCTGTGCATTTATTTTTAAAGGAGAATAATCTTGATTGCTAATATTGCCAATTTTGTGGTGCGTTATAGGGCTATTGTCTTACTCACCAGCCTCATCGGAATAATACTTTCCACCCTGGGATTCAAAAATCTGTATTTCGACAGTAGTACCGATATATGGTTTCTTGATGATGATCCTGTTCTGCTGGAATACAACGACTTAAAGAAAAAATTCGGTAGCGATGACTATTTAGTTATTGGTGTACAAGCTGCTGCAGGGCAAAAGGATGTGTTGAATCCTGAAACTGTGCAAGCCATCCAAAAGATAACTAATTACCTCGAAGAGCATGCGGCAGTTAACAAGGTTCGCTCTCTCGTAAAATATGAATACATGTTTTATGAAGACGAAATGTTGAATGTCGAAACTGCGATTCCCACCTCAAAAAATTTCAACTTCTCTGAGAAAGAATGGGACGATATTAGAACCATACTCAATGGAGAAAATATTGCGCATGATTTGCTGTTTACCAAAGACTTAAAAAACACACTTATTTCTGCTCGTGTAATAGAACAAGATAAATACACTGGCTCCGGTAACGCCAAAACAGATTTAGCCGCTGATTTTCGTACTTTTGTCGAGCGTGAAGGATTGCAGCAGAGTGACAAGTATAAAATCTACATATCTGGCTCAGCAGCAATTAGTGAAAGCTTTTTCTACTTTTCTACGGTAGATCAGTCCATAAGCTATCCAATAATGCTGACTTTCATCATTATCTTTCTGTTCTTAACATTTAGAACACTTGCAGGAACAGTGTTGCCAATTTTGGTTCTTGTAGTGTCTTGCGTGGTTGCCATTGGTTTGATCGGCTACTTCGGCTGGTCTATGAACATGTTGAATATCACGTTGCCTACTATGCTGACAGTAGTTGTGGTCGCAGAGACAATCCATGTGTTGGTCGGCTTTTATCGCTACCGCAATCAAGGGCTTTCGCCGCAGGAAGCTGCTGTAGAGACCATTAAATATTGCTTTGAGCCTTGTTTTTATACCAGTATCACTACTTTGTTAGGGTATTTGTCTCTGGCGACCGGCTCTATTGCCCTGGTTGTGACCTTTGGTTTGGAGATGGCAATTGGTGTTGCTATCGCATTTTTCTTTAGCTTGTTTACCTTGCCTGCATTGCTGAGCTATACCAGTGCCAAAGGTAAGAAAGCGGAAAAACTTGTTTCCAACGGGATTATTGCTCGTTTGGTACATAGCTTGCCGGATAAAATTTACCCGGTTCGCAAGGCTATTATTGCGGTGACTGTGCTGTCATTGATTCCCTTGCTTTATCTTTGCTCCCAGGTAAAGGTTGATACTAATTTTGTACGGTTCTTTAAAGATGATGCGCCGGTAAAGCAAGGCTTGGAATATTTTGATGAAACCTATAAAGGGTCTTTAAGTTTGGAGTTTCGTCTGGATTCCAAATTGGAAAATGGTGTCAAGGATCCTGCTTTTTTGGCACGCGCTCTGGAATTCCAAAATTATCTGGTGACCCTGGAAGGAAATGGGAAAGTTAATTCGCCCGTTAACTATCTCATGAAAATTAATCAGGTAATGAACAATAACGATGTTGAGTTCTTTAAGGTTCCTGAAACGCGGGATATGGTTGGGCAGTTCCTGCTGCTGTATTCGAATTCCGGTCCCGATGAAGATCTGTCTGACTTGATTACGTTTAATGGGCAGGAAATGCGCATGTCAGTTTTCTTTGCCGTGGCGCCGTCAGTGATTACCAAAGCTCGCATTGAGGCTATTGAAAAACATGTGGCTGAACATTTTGCAGATCTTAATATTTCGGTTACCGGTAGGGCGGTTCTGTTCAATAACGTCGACAATTATACGTTGACTGGATTGGCAAACTCTTTCATGTTTTCGCTAATCTCAATTCTTATTTGTCTGTTTGTGGTATTGCGTTCCTTTAAGTATGGCTGGGTTGCGTTAATCCCTAACGTTCTGCCTATTATCATTACTGGCGCTGTAATGGCAATGTTGGATATCTATCTGGATTTTGCGTCCATGATGGTTGCCGCAACAACTTTAGGTATTGCCGTAGATGATACGATTCATGTGATGGATCGTTTCAGAAAAGCCAAAAACGCTAATCTTGATAATAGAGAAGCAATTGCTCTTGCGACGCGTGAAAGCGGAATAGCATTGGTGTCAACGACCATCATTTTGGTAGTTGGGTTTGCAATGTTAATCATGAGTAGTTTTGTGCCCAACATCTACATGGGTATTTTGGGGTGCCTCACCATCGGCTTGGCGGTATTGTGCGATTTGATCATATTACCTGCAGTGCTCATGTGTATCGGTGAGAAACAAAAAGCAGTAGAACCTATACCTGAAGCAACTTCGGTTTAAAGTTTTATTGAAGAAAACGTTAGCCAGGAATTATTGTGTTGTGAAGTAAGGGGCAAATGGACGCGCGTCTTACTTCGATATCTGCCTGATTGCCTTGGGGGTTTCAGGTAGGTTCGGAAGATCCCTTTGAATGTTAATTAAATTTGGCCAGTGGTCAGGGGTTCGCTTTTTCCAAATTTCAGTTTCTTTTTTTGTTTTATCTAAAAAATTGCAAGGAGTGATTAAATGAACGTAGCCATTATAGGGGTATCGTGTAAATTTCCTGGCGCCAATAATTATTCTGAGTTCTGGGATAACCTTGTCGGGAAAAGGTCCAGCATTAGTGAAATTCCGTTATCTCGCTGGAATTGGCGAGAGTATTGGGGTGATCCCAAGCAACAAGCTAAAAAAAGTAATAGCAAATGGGGTGGATTTGTTGCTGATGTTGATGCGTTTGACGCAAATTTTTTTGGAATACTACCAAAAGTAGTAGAAACCATGGATCCTCAACAAAGGCTAGTGTTGGAGTTGGTATGGGGATGTCTTGAGGATGCAGGTGTTGCACCTTCGTCCTTGCGTGGAAAAAAAGTTGGCGTCATGTTGGGTGTATTCAATCATGACTATAAAGAAACGCAGGACTCCACCAATATTTCCATTGAGGCTCATTACTCAACGGGAACTGCTGCATCCATTATCGCCAACCGCGTGTCGCACTATTTTGACTTCAAAGGCCCCAGTTTTCCTATCGATACCGCATGCTCCAGTTCATTAAATGCTATCCACAGTGCAATCCAGGCATTGAAATTTGGTGACTGTGAAATGGCGCTGGCAGGCGGAGTAAATCTCCTCTTAACACCCACTCGACATATATCCTTTTCCAAGATGGGAATGTTGTCTCCCACCGGACAATGCATAACTTTTGATGCAAGTGCAAATGGATATGTGCGTGGGGAAGGGGCTGGTCTGGTACTTCTTAAGCCGTTGGAAAAAGCAATTGCAGATGGCGATGCGATTTACGGAGTAATTAAGGGTACCGCAGTAAATCATTGCGGTGAAACCTACACATTGACGTACCCCAGTTCAATTGCGCAAGCAAATGTTATTCAAGAGGCACACGAACGTGCAGAAGTTCCTATCAATACCGTTAACTATATTGAAGCTCACGGTACCGGAACCCCGAAGGGTGATCCTATTGAATTCGAAGGTCTGTTACGTGCATTTGAGACCTTGGCTGCCCGACAAGGTGTTAGCCTAACCCCAGGTTATTGTGCGTTGGGGTCAGTAAAAACCAATATTGGTCATTTAGAAGCGGCGGCTGGAATTGCCGGAGTGATTAAGGTTTTGCTTGCATTTCGCAACAAACAGTTGCCCGCGCTGCAAAATTTTTCGAGCATCAACCCAAAAATATCTATTAACAACACGCCATTTTCTATCCTCGGTGAATCTAAAAAATGGGTGCCTGAGCGTGTATCTAACGACAATCAAAATGTAACTGCCCCTTTGCGTGCGGGTGTGTCATCGTTTGGCTTTGGAGGAACAAATTCTCATATCGTTTTAGAAGAGTTTGCCCGAGGAGAAAAGCCAAAGACGATAAAAAAACCAGCTTACCTTATTGCATTATCAGCAAAATCGCCTGCCGCATTGCAAAGGCTTAAATCCAACTTGTTGGTTTGGTTAGATAAAAATCAGGATACTGGTCTGCAGGATTTGAGTGCAGGGTTACTGGTCGGGCGAGATCATCACTCGGTCAGATTTGGCTGTGTTGTAAAAGATATGAAAAGTGCTATCCAGGCTCTGCAGGATAGTATGGGGGATAAAGCACAATACTCTATTGTGGACAGGGATAATCTGGAGCTGCTTGCTGAAGCGACGCAATCGGCAAACGAATTAATTGAAAAATCCTTAAGAAATGAGGGAAAAAAGAATTATTCGCAGCATCTGGGCCTGCTCGCTGAGCTTTATGTGAAAGGAGCTGATCCAGTTTGGTGTGACCTTTTTGTTGGTGGTACAACTCAGCGTCTTAACTTACCTACCTATCCCTTTGAGAAGGATACCTTCTGGATCGCTCAGCCAGAGAATAAAAATCTTCAGGCAGGACCTCATCCATTGCTGCATACAACATTGTCTGGTGGAACTAAAAATAGTTTTTTCAGCTTGTTTGACGGTCAGGAATTCTTCCTGAAAGATCACCAAGTGAAAAACCAAGCAGTTTTACCCGCAGTTGCTTATTTGGAAATAATGTATCAAGCGATGTTGCGTGCGGCATCTACGCAACTAGTTGATGCCAGTGCAGCAGTAGAAATTCGTGATGTTATTTGGCTGCGCCCATTTACCTTGCCTGATGGTAGCAAGGAGCTGCGGGTAACTCTCAACGCTGAAAGCACTGAAAAAAATAACTCGCCGTTAAAGTTTGAATTCATCAGTGGTGTCGAAGATCTTTCATTCGTAAAAAACTGCCAGGCTAAAGCGTTTATTGTCGAGCGAGCTGAGCCAGATTTGTTGCCAAATTTTAATTATCCGGGGCACGGCTGGGCTACGTATCCCTCATCGGCTTGCTATGGACGCTTCTCATCATTGGGCTTTGGCTATGGTGCATCTCACCAGAGTATTGTGCTACTGGCTCAAAACGCAGATCAAGTTTTGGTGCAGTTGGTTATGCCAAATGATCTACAGGATTCCATTGGGGATTATGTTCTTCATCCATCCATTGCGGATGGAGCCTTACAAGCTGCAGTTGCGTTGATATCGGGATTAGACGCGAATGCGAACGACACAGTCCAACCTGTATCTCCTTATCTGCCATTTTCTTTGGAATGCCTGAAGATTTACGGTGCAACCCAAGTGTCGCAATGGGCGTGGGTGCGCCCTGCTTCTGGGAGTCGTGCCGCGCCAATGAAAAAATTGGACATTGATATTTTTAGCGAAATTCCAGGCACAGATGGAAGAGCACAAATTATTGCACAATTCAAAGGACTTGGATTGCGTCAGATTGAAAAGGAAGCCTTGCGTGTAAATGAGCAAATCTCCCCTTCGTATAAGGACAATATAATGAACGATTCACATTCCTACTACACTCCACATTGGTTTAAACAGTCCGTTGATGGGCAGCTCGCGCCTCTGGATTCACTGCTGATAATTGGTGATCCTTTAGACGTTGAGTTATGTGTGAGTCGACTGAAAAGAAATTCGAGTTTCAATCAGTCATCGATTTTTTCCGCAGTGTACTCTAATGAGTATGTTAAGAAATCAGCGACCGAATTCACACTAAGACCTGGAGTTAATGGTGATTTTATTGCGCTGGTTAATGATATCTCCGCTCAACAAATGGTTCCGCGTAACGTATTGTTTTTGTCAAAGGAAGAGAGTGAAAATTCCGGCGACAATACAGATACAAATTTGTCTAAAAGTGCAGAAAGCGCCTTTTGTTTGGTAAAGGCTTATTTAAAGGCTGCAAAGAGCGCAAGATTTATTAATCTTGTTCAAGGTAATGGCACGGGTTTTATTCCTATTTATCAAGCGTTAAGTGCCTTTTATAAAACTATTAAAATCGAGCGCCCTGCTTATAGCGGTAGGGTTGTGGTTTTCGATATTAAAAATGCCACTGATACCAGCTTTTCTAACCTCATTACCACAGAGTTTTCTGATAGCACTTCTCATGCAGATGTGAGGTACATCAATGAAAATCGTTTTGTGCGGGAATTTATTGCTGCTGACGAACTAAAAAAAATCAAAGATCTAACCTCGGCGCAATCAGGGTTTAAAGCAGGTGGAGTGTATTTGATTACTGGTGGTCTTGGCGCGCTCGGACTATTAGTGGCAGGGTACCTCGTTAAGCAATACAACGCCCGCGTCTATTTGACGGGGCGCTCGGCTATTTCCGCCGAAAAGCAGCAACAATTAAAGACGGTTGATGTGGATGGCAATAGCGTTGTTTATTTGCCCTGTGATATTTCTGATGAGTCCTCTGTAAGTGAATTGGTAAGGGAAATCAATAGTCAAGGGTTTAAGTTAAATGGTGTTATCCACTCAGCGGGTATCATTGAAGATAGCTTTATTCTTAAGAAGGATTTTGATTCTTTCTCTAGAGTGGTTGCGCCAAAGGTAAAGGGTACCATCAATCTAGATCGTGCAACACAAGACCAGCCTCTGGATATGTTTGTGTTGTTCTCCTCGGTAACGGGCGTGCTGGGCAATCTTGGACAATGTGATTATGCATTTGGAAATTCATTTGAAGATTACTATAGTCACTATCGCAACGATTTATTGAGCAACGGCGAGAGATCAGGTAAGGCGGTTTCTATTAATTGGCCGTACTGGAAAGAGGGCGGAATGGTATTAACTGACAAGGAAGAAGGAATCCTCAGGAAAAATTTTGGTATTGTTCCCTTGGAAAATGCAAGCGGCTTACAAGCGTTGGAATTTGCTGTTTCTTCTCAAATATCCCAGCTCGCGGTGCTCGAAGGGGATGAAACTAAAATTCACCAGGTTCTTGGAGTGAGAACTAACGTTAGCGAGGCCGATATTTCCGAAATTACACGCGTGGCTTTCGAAAAAAATTATGAAAGTAATTCCACCAATACGGCATATAATTCGATATTAAAAGAGAATGCTGTCAAATATTTGATTAGTCAATTTGCAAAAGAGGTTTCGCTTTCAGAAGACAAGTTTGAATTGTATGCACCGTTTCAACAGTACGGTTTTGATTCGGTTGTTATGGTCGATTTAGTGATTTTATTGGAAGAAGAATTTTCAAATCTTCCCGCCACTCTATTCTTTGAATATAAAAATATCAATGATTTGGCTGACTTCTTTGTAGCTAACTATCCTGAAAAATTTGTTGCGTCTACAGATGTTGCCTCAGCGCAAGAGGAAATCAAGGTACCGGTTCTGGTTGAAAGCAAGATCAGCGTCAACGACCTAAAGGCTAAGGTGGTTTCCTATCTTATTGAATTATTTGCTAGAGAGGTTGAATTGCCTGAAGAACGATTCGAGCTCTATGCTCCGTTTCAGCAATACGGTTTCGATTCGGTTGTTATGGTGAATTTGGTAATTGCTCTCGAGGAGGAATTTGAAAATCTTCCAGCAACCTTGTTTTTTGAATACAAAAATATTAACGATTTGGCTGATTTTTTTGCGAGTAACTATGCAAAGCATTTCGAGAGTCTGATATCACCTGAGCCCTCTGTAGTTACTACTTCAAGCAATCTTAATACTGACGAAAATGTAGCGCGCATCCAGCTTCCGATCATATCTATGCCAGCAGAAGATCAGGGGTACTCATCATTACTTAATGATAAGCAACAACTGGCCGACGATGAGATTGTTATTATCGGTGTATCAGGACGTTATCCGGAAGCTGAAACGCTCGCAGAGTTTTGGAATAATTTAAAAAATGGCGTCGACTGCATCAGAGAAATACCTGAGGAAAGAGCGTGGGGCGTAGAAAATCTTTTTCAGCCAGGACCAGCGGTATTGGGGAAAAGTTATTCAAAATGGGGTGGCTTCTTAAAAGCTATTGATCACTTTGATCCGTTGTTTTTCGGTATTTCCCCGGCAGAAGCTGAGGTCATGGATCCTCATGAACGTCTGTTCCTCGAAACAGTTGCCTTGGCCGTGGAAGATGCCGGATATTGCCCTGACAAATTGGCACAACCTGACGGTGTGCATGAAAGCCCGGTAGGTGTCTATGTAGGCACTATGTGGGGTGATTATCAACTATTTGGTGTCGATGGTGACACACCAAAAAACATGATTGCACCTCGCTCTTGGTATTGGGCAGTGGCAAACAGAATTTCATATCAATTTAATTTTTCAGGCCCCAGTATCACGCTTGATACTGCGTGTTCTTCATCGCTCACTGCAATCCATCTTGCGTGTGAAGCGTTGAAGCTTGGTGACATTAACGTCGGTATTGCCGGCGGGGTCAATTTATCCTTACATCCGCAGAAATACAACACGTTATCTGATCTCCATTTCCTGTCATCTGATGGACGTTGTCGCAGTTTTGGCACAGGAGGGGATGGTTATGTTCCCGCAGAGGCTGTAGGTGCAATTATTTTAAAACGCAAATCTGACGCCGTGCGCGATGGCGACCACATTTATGCGGTGATTAAAAGTTCATCTATAAATCACGGCGGAAAAACGTCTGGTTTTACAGTACCGAATCCCAACCGTCAGGGAGCGTTAATCAAAGACGCGATTGCGCGCTCAGGAGTTAATCCTCGGCACATTAGTTACGTTGAAGCACATGGTACCGGCACTAGTCTCGGAGATCCGATTGAAATATCAGGTCTTACCAAGGCGTTTGAGCAGACCGATACTCAATATTGTGCCATAGGCTCAGTGAAGTCCAATATCGGTCACGCGGAAGCTGCTGCCGGTGTGGCAGGTGTGACTAAAATTTTATTGCAGCTAAAACACAGGGCGCTAGCTCCGTCGCTGCATTCGAAAACGCTCAACCCCTATGCAAAAATCGATCAAAGCCCTTTCTACGTGTTGCAGAAGTTAGAAGATTGGCAACGCCCAACACAAAAAGATCCCGTTTCCGGAAAAGTCATCGAGTTGCCGCGTATTGCGGGATTAAGCTCATTTGGTGCTGGTGGAGCCAATGCGCACTTTGTTATTGAAGAATACCCGGCAGAAGCGGATCCAAGAAATTATTCTCCCCGCACTTCTGATCCGGTATTGGTAATGCTTTCCGCGAAGCGCGAGGATTCACTGGAGAAAATGGTTGTACAATTGCGTGATTTTATTACGCGTGAACCACAGACTCATTTAGCAGATATTGCATATACCTTGCAGACCGGTCGTGTGCACATGGATTTTGGTGTTGCTGTTATTGTGTCATCGCTGGCTGAGCTACAAATAAAATTGAACGCCTATCTTGAAACAAAAGGTCATAATGGTTCTGTACCTGGAGTTTATTATGGTAAGCGCCCGCGTAATAAAAACGCGAAGAATGATTTTTCTGATCAGCAAGTGGATGAGTGGTTATTGCGTAAAGATCTCAATAACCTTGCGCAAGCTTGGCTAAAAGGTCAGGAAAATATCACCTGGTCCAAGCTCTACCAACCCGGTTCTGCATTTCGGATTTCTGTCCCCGGCTACGTATACTCACGGCAGCGATATTGGGTAAGTCCCCCTAAAAAAAATACGCAATTTGGGGCATTGGATTCGTTCATTGATGCAAATGTCTCAACGTTAGATGAGCAGTTGTTTGTAAAAACATTTAACCAAAGCGCGTTTTATTTAAAAGATCATAAATTGGGAACGAAATCAGTTTTACCTGGCGTCGCCTATCTTGAGTTGGCCCGTCAAGCCGCACAACTGGCTGCTGATGGAGAGCCTGTTTTAGGACTGACAAATATTAAGTGGCTGAAACCGATTGTTGTAAACGGTGCGCAAGAAACTACACACATAAGCTTGCGGCCCGCCAATGGCAATGTTGAATTTGAAATCTTTAAAAGTGTAAGTGGCGGCAGTCGCATCGTGTTCTGTCGTGGATCGGCGGTGATTTCTCGCTATTCGTCTGCTTCATCGGTTCAGGGTATGAGCCTCCCATTACCGGTGATCGATCCTCGTACGGTGAAAGCGAGATCAACGCATCTACATGAACACCAAATCAAGAACGGCTTCGAAAGTTTGGGTTTCGGTTTTGGTCCAAGCTTTCAGGTTATGAAGGGACTGTATATCAATCAATCGGAAGCTATGGCGGATCTAGCGCTGACTGCGGAGCTAGCGGGTTCTACTGACGACTATGTTTTGCACCCGGCGTTACTGGATGGTGCATTACGTACGGCCGTTGGTATAGGCGGTTTTGATTCCAGCGACGCCGGGATGCCACTTCCCATTTCGCTCGGTCGTATCGTCATTCACAGACCTCTAACGGAAACTTGTATCAGTTATGCTGTGTATTCAGCGAGTCAGCCTTCTCAGGCGAGCCAAAGATCTTACGATATTTACATTCTCAATGATCGAGGGGAGATGTTGGCGACCTTGTTAGGGTTTACCACTCAATATGTTTCTCACTTTGCAGACACCAAGAAATTAACTGATCAACTGTTACCGGTTGGCGAGCTGCAACGGCCGTTAGAGATTGCGGCAAAGGTTCAAACTAACCCGGTAGCTCCGGCAGCGCCGAATTCGGTATCGTTACAAGTCGCTACATCGATTAACTCACCGACACATACTGTAAAAATTTATTTAACTGATCTTGTGTCTCAGGCAACCAAAATTCCTGTTGCGCAAATCGATACGGCAACGGCGTTGGAAAACTATGGCATAGATTCAGTAATGATCATGGCCATGAATGAAAAATTGGAAGCGATTTTTGGTCTTGGTGTCCCGAAAACATTGTTCTTCGAATATCAAGATATTGATGGTTTGGCGGAGTATTTTTCCGAAAATCATGCCGAAGATATTCGTAAGCTCATGCCTATGGAACCTGCTATTCCCATTGAATATCAGCAAACCCCTCCACCAACTCAGGATACTTTGGGGGAAGTGGTGCGAAACTATTTGAGTGCCTTACTCTCTCGGTTTACAAAAATTGACCAAGCCCAAATCGATGGTGATGTCCCCATCGAGAACTATGGGATTGATTCGGTCATGATCATGGGAATGAATGAAGATTTGGAAAAAACCTTCGGCCAGGATATTCCCAAGACTCTTTTCTTTGAGTACCAAACCATTAATGAGTTAGTGGATTTCCTGTTGGAGAATCACCCAACAGAAGTACAAGCCATGAACCATTCGGCGAGTACTATGGTGGTCAACACAACAGTTGCAACGACAACTTCCACAACGATTACGATTAACGATGCGCCAGTAGACGCATTGACGGGTAGTGCCAAGTCACGCTTGGTAAATTCGTCTGCGGATATTTCTTTCGCCCGGAGCGAGACCTCCCATCAGCAGCATCGCATAAGTGAACAGCGATTGGACTATGTAAGCCGCGCTGCTCACACCGTTCATGAACCGGCACAATCTGATACTCCCCCGTTATCTGCCGCTGACCAATTGAAAAGGACAATTAGTGCGTTGACAGACCTGGAGGTAGAAAATTTACTGCGTGAGCTGTTGGCTTCTGACGAATTGGAAACGGAGTTTTGAAATGAGCCTGAATGAAAAAAACAAACGTGAATTATTAGCCAAGCTCTTGCAAAAGAAGATTAGTGCAAAGGCAAACACGCAATTGGCAAAAAAATATCCTGAAGATGTTATTGCCGTCGTGGGCCTGAGTGGTCGTTATCCCATGGCGGATAACGTCGAAATGTTCTGGGACAATTTGGTAGCTGGACGGGACTGTGTTACCGAAATTCCGGAGGAACGCTGGAACCCCGAGGCGTTCAAACGTGGTTCCGATATCGACTCGGCAAGAGCCAGGGGCGGGTTTATCGCCGATGTTGATAAGTTTGACCCGCAATTTTTCGGTATAGCTCCACGCGAAGCCATCTCAATGGATCCTCAGGAGCGTTTGTTTCTCCAAACCGCGTGGCACACGATAGAAGATGCGGGTTATACACCCAAAACGCTAGCGAACAGCAGTGGGAAGGTAGGCGTTTTCGTTGGTGTGATGAATTCCAACTATTCCATTTTGGGCGCATCCCTATGGAGCGAAACTCACAAAACTGATCAAAACTACATGTGTAACCCGATGTTTTGGTCATTAGCCAACCGAGTGTCATATACATTAAATTTTAACGGGCCTAGTCTCGCTGTAGATACCGCTTGTTCATCCTCATTAACAGCAATACATCTTGCCTGTGAAAGCATTCGCCGCAATGAGTGCGAAGTAGCGCTTGCTGGTGGTGTGAATTTAATTCTTCATCCCGCGCAGATGGAGGTGCTCGCCAAGCGAGGTATGCTGTCTCCCACCGGCAAATGCCACAGTTTTGGTAAAGGGGCTGATGGCTTTGCAGATGGAGAAGGGGTGGGGGCTGTGTTGTTGAAACCACTCAATCAAGCGCTGCAAGATGGAGATAACATCTACGGTGTTATTCGGGGTAGCTCGTTAAATTCGGGCGGAAAAACCAGTGGCTACACGGTGCCAAATCCTGTAGCGCAGGCAAACTTGATTGCCACAGTTGTTAAAAAATCCCGGATTGACCCAGGTTCAATTAGCTATATCGAAGCTCATGGTACTGGCACCGCGCTGGGCGATCCGATCGAAATTCGGGGCTTAGCCAAGGCGTTTGGCTCGGCAACTGCGGAAAAACAGTTTTGTGCGTTAGGCTCGGTGAAAGCGAATATTGGGCATCTCGAGGCGGCGGCAGGTATATCAGGTATTACAAAAATTCTTCTGCAAATGAAGCACGAAACATTGGTGCCGACGATTAATTCTAACGAGGAAAGCGAATATATCGACTTAAAAAATACGCCTTTCTACTTGCAAAAAGAAACCAGCTCCTGGGCATTGGGTAAGAAAAAGTTGGCTGGTATAAGTTCATTTGGTGCGGGTGGATCTAATACCCATATCATCCTCCAATCATTTGATATTCCAGAACAGTCTCATGCCGAGATACCTTGCGTAATTCCGGTATCAGTTTCCCATAAACAACAGTTGCCCACCTACGTGCAGTCTTTAATTATGTGGATTGAAAGGAATAAGGCAACCAAACATTTTAACCTTGTAAATGTTTCTCATACACTGCTTGACGGCCGCCAGGATATGGCTGTGCGACTCGCAATGGTTGCCAACAATATTGATGAGCTGTTGGAAAAATTGCATGGATTCATGCGCGGTGATCGCAATATCGAAAACCTTTTTGAGGGTACAGCAGAAACACCTGATAGTAAGCAGGAGTTTGCATTCACTGCCTATAAGAGTGAGGAGTTAATTAGTTTTGCCAGGAAATGGGTGATTGGCGAAGTTAAAAAACCGATCGCATTGTTAAAAGATTTTCATCCAAAGCGAATATCCTTACCTGGTTATCCTTTCTTGAAAGAAAGTTATTGGGTGCCTCGTACGCCGGCGGAGGTAAATGCCAACGAATCAGTTGCTTTTGCAAAGGAAAACTCCAAGGTTTCTCCGGTACATTCAGCTGTTGCTTCAGTATCCCAACATGTAGGGGATATGTATTTGGCTCCTGTCTGGGTTGATAAGCCACTCAAGAACAATGATGCCGGAAATTCTTTATCCAATGTCTTGGTTTTCAGTAATGATACGGGCGATTATCCTGCGATAGCACGTCAATTTAGTCAGGCCCATTTTGTTGCCCTTGGGGACATGTATAGTTACGACTCAAAAAATAATTTCACTGTTCGTCAGGATCATTTGGAAGATATGGAGTTGCTTTTAAGTGCCGCTTCCAAAGCTAAACCTTTAGATGCCATTGTCTATGCGTGGAAAAATTCTGCTATAGAGGCTAATGAAAAAAACGGTACTGCAGAATCTTTATACGCAGGAATTCAACCACTCCTGAATTTGGTAAAGAGAATTATTAATAGCAGTAAAAATCCCCTGCCCAAATTGATTGTCTGGTCTGTAGATAGTGGCTGTCTGTCGGACTTGTCAAGTTTAGCGTATTCCGGATTTGTTAAATCTGTTAAGGCTGAGCAGAAAGATCTCGATATTAAGCATGTGAGTTTCGAGGGCAATCAGGAGCATTCGCTGGAGTATCAGCTAAGGGCGCTGGCGGCTGAGCTTGCGGATTCCGAGTCAGGTTCGGTTGTAGTTAAGCATCGTGGACAACGGCGTGCTGTTGAGCGGATAGACTCTATCGAGCCCGCTTCGGAAATTGGTTCGAATGATTGGGTTAAACAAAAAGGGACTTATCTGATTACTGGTGGCCTTGGTGGATTGGGTAAGGTATTTGCCAAGCGGATCGCCTCCGTAGGTGGAGTGAAATTGGCTTTGACTGGGCGTTCAGCGCTTACGGAGAGCAATAAGCAGTTTCTGGAAACCTTACGAGAAAAAAATAATGAGGTTGTCTATTACTCGTGTGATATTACTTCGGAAGCAGATGTTCATGTGCTGTTCGAAAAAATAACCAGCCGTTTCATCAAGCTCAATGGCATTATCCACAGTGCAGGTGTGATTAAGGATTGCCTGATTAATCGCAAAAACTGGGCAGACTTTAAGTCCGTGATAGATACAAAAATTAAAGGCGCTTTTAACCTTGACCAGGAAAGTGCAGCCATGCCTTTGGATTTCTTTGTCATGTTTTCCTCGGTGAGTTCAGTGCTTGGAAATATTGGTCAAACAGATTACGCCTTTGGTAACGCTTATCTGGACGAACTCTGCCGCTGGCGAAACAATCTAAAAGATAAAAAATTACGATCGGGGAAAAGTATTTCTATCAATTGGCCAATCTGGGAAGACGGCGGAATGAAGATAGAAAAAAACATTCTGAATGCGATGAAAGAGTCTGTGGGAATTATCCCTTTGTCGGAACCACAAGGGCTCTCCATTTTTAACGATATTATGCAGTCTTCATTCGCTCAAGTAATGCCACTGCATGGCGTATTAACGCGACTAAACACGACTCTGCAACATTACAATGCTTATGAGCCATCAGCGTTAACCGAAAAAACAATCACCAGCGCAGCTGTTACCCCGGCAATACCGAATTTGGTGCCGGGTGCCGCCGGTCAATTGGCACAGTTGCTCGATGAAAAACTGCGCGAAATGATCAGCAGAGCAATTCAGTTGCCAAAAGATCGAATTGACCCCAATAAAGTGTTCGGTGATATGGGTTTTGATTCGATAGTGTTGCGCGAGTTTGCTGCCAATTTCAAAGCAATGCTGGATATTGAATTATCACCAGCCGTTTTCTTCTCTTCCAATACTTTGAATAAGATGAAACAGCACTTGTTGGCTGAGCACCTTTCCAGTCTGCAGAAAGTCCTGGTTCCGTCTGGAGTTAGCGCTGGTTACATCGGTTCGCAAGAGAGAGGCGGCGCATCTCTCGTGCAGAATGCGTCAGAGGGCCAGTCTACTTATCAACAGTCTGCACAGCCCAGCTACAACGAGCCGGTTGCGATTATTGGAATGGACGGCATGTTTCCAGGTGCTGAAAATCTGGATGTGTTTTGGAAAAACTTGAGTGAATGTGTTGATCCTATTAGCGAGATACCACCACTGCGTTGGCGCTGGCAAGATCACTATGGAAGCACTTTCGGCGCGGCCAACAAATCCAATTCAAAATGGGGTGGTTTTATGCCTCATATCGAATATTTTGATCATCATTTCTTTGATCTGTCTGCCAATGAAGCGATTCATATGGATCCGCAACAGCGGCTGTTCTTGCAAACTGTTTGGAAAACGATTGAATCTGCGGGCTACAACGCAACGGAATTGAAAGGCAATAATGTAGGTGTTTTTGTTGGCGTTGAGTTTAGCGATTACAGGGATTATCTGGATCGTAATGGGGTGCGTTACAACGCTGAAATGGTGATTGGTAATTCGCTGAACATGATTCCCAATAGGGTTTCCTACTATTTTGATTTTAATGGCCCCAGTGAAGCGGTAGATACAGCCTGTTCAGGCAGCTTGGTAGCAATTAACAGAGCGGTTAGATCGATTCAGTCGGGCGAGTCGCGTATGGCGATTGCCGGGGGAGTGAGCGTTATTCTTTCGCCCAAGACGATGATCGGAACCAGCCAGTTAAACATTTACTCTCCTGATGGTCGCTGCAAAACGTTTGATAAGAATGCCAATGGTTATGTAAAAGGTGAAGGTGTTGCTGCGGTTTTGTTAAAACCATTAAAAGCCGCTATTGAAGATGGCGATAATATATTAGCGGTAATAAAGGGTACTGCAGTAAACCATGGTGGACGTAGTAATTCGATCACCGCCCCTAATCCTGCTGCGCAGGCACGATTGTTGTTTAAAGCCTATTCAGAGGCGGGTATTGGTGCAGAGCGCGTTTCCTATATTGAGTTGCACGGTACGGGTACCAATCTTGGCGATCCTGTGGAAGTCGAAGGCATCAAGTCAGCATTTTCAATGTTGGCGACATCTTCCGGCGCGCCGATTTCCAAATTTAATTATTGTGGTATTGGGTCGGTTAAATCCAACATCGGTCATCTTGAACCCGCCGCTGGTATTGCCGGTGTAATCAAAGTCATTCTTTCAATGAAGGCGCGTGAGCTACCGTCTAACCTTCATTTCACCGATTTAAATCCCCTGATAAAACTAGAGAATTCACCGTTTTATATTGTCGATAAAAAGCGTGACTGGGTAAGGACTCTGGATAGTGAAGGACGCGAGTTGCCGTTGGTTGCCGGTGTAAGTTCGTTTGGTTTTGGCGGTACTAATGCCCACCTGGTGCTGGAAGAATATATTGCCCCACATCAACACTCTATCGAGCAGAGTTCATATCTCTTTGTGCTTTCTGCAAAAACGTCTGCGCAATTGGATGAGTCCGCTCGCAATTTAATTACTTATGTGGATTCTCCCGCGCGCGCAAATACCTCGTTGCGCGATTTTATTTTCACCTTGCAAGTCGGTCGAGTGCCGATGGATGAGCGGCTGGCTTTTACGGTAAGCAATTGGCAAGACTTGCGCGAAAAACTAGGCGCCTACTTGACCGGTACACTGGATCACATTGATTGCAGAAGCAGCAAGGCAAGCAATCATATACCGGTTCAAGATTTACTGGATGACAGTTTGCAAGGGTATATCTTGCAAAGTGGTAATTACAGACAATTAGCGAAATGGTGGCTGCTGGGTGTTAACTTCAATTGGCAGTTGCTCTATACCAATGCGTCTGCACAAAAAATCAATCTGCCGACCTATCCGTTTGCTAAAACGCGTTGTTGGATAGATGTAATCGTCAGCGAAACCATGGTTGCTGAACCAGTGAGTGCGCCCCTGGCAGCGGTAATGCCAGCGCAATTTGTAGCGGCTGCGCCAGTTGTAACTACCAACGTCGTATCAACCATCCCTGCACTGGTGAGAGAAAAAGTCTCTCAGCTTGTTGATGTCAGCGTTGCTGAGCTTGCTGATGACGCCCACCTCGCAGCGGATATTGGATTGGACTCAATAAAAATGATGAGCTTGATTAATGAGCTTATCTCATCAAGGCCGGAAGCCGAGCTGGAATATTTTAATAATCTTGGAATGAATAGCATTGTTGGGCAAGCGCAAACCATTTCAGGCTTAATCGACATTTTTATCAAAGCAGAAGCGAGCGCGTCGCCTATTTCGGCAACTACTCACGTTTCGCCACTGGCCGTGCAAAATGCAACTGTGTTAGACAAAAGTGTTCCTTTGCTTGATTCGCAATACCTATTTTTGCCAACGTATTTTATTACCAATTCCAGCTCTTTGTGTTCATATGTGGAGCTAAAAGGCCCGCTCGACCTCGATGTTGCGAACGCTGCCTGGAAGAGGCTGATTGAGCGTCATCCTGTCTTGCAGATCGGCTTTCAATGGCCTGGAAAAAAATCGGCAACTTTTTCTGATGTTAAAGTAGATTTTGTTCGTGATTACACTGCGCCCCGCATTCAATGCACGGATATTCGTGCGGTATCAGATAAAGATGCGGTAATTCTGCAAGCGTTCAACGAACAGCTAAATCGCCAGTGGAACATGGAACAGTGGCCTCTGCACGAGTTCTCGCTATACCAAAAAGGCGACGACGAATATGTTCTGTTCTGGAGTAACGAACACATTATCTCTGATGGCCTAAGTAACCAGCAGGCGCTGCGGGAGTTTTTGCAGCTTTACACCGCTGAACTAACGGGTGCGGTAATTCCAGCGGCTGAATATGGCTCAACGGAAAAATACGTCGACCTAATCAATCGAATTAACAGCTACACCGAAAGTGAAACCCGTGCAGAGATTCCCGTGGCGTTAGCGGGTAGTTACACCTTTAATCCAGAGGGTAATCTTCGCGATCGTAGCAAAGTAAAATTTGAATGCGCCAAGCATGTACTTGATTCGACGTTAACCGAGAAGTTATTTGAGCTAACGAAACGCTCCCGTTATTCAATGAACACGCTTTTGGTAAATGCATTTATTCGAGTCATCGCACAATACGACAAGAGCAGCCAGGACATAACCTTGCAAATCCCTACAGGTGGACGGAATTATCCGGATTTATCGTTAACGAATACCATGGGATGTTTTGCACAGAATCTATCGCTCAGCTTCTCACGTAATAATATTGAAGATCGGCAGCATGGACTTGAATCTGTGCAAAACACCATTAATGACTCGATTTTATATGGTGTTGACATAAAGCAAGCTCGGGATTTGACTGCGCTTGTTAAGCAAATGCCGTTAACCGAGCAGAACCTGTTGCCAAAACATGCGGTTGACTTAATGCTGGGAGCTGTTAAATCGAATTTGTATTTCCCTTACACCGGACAGACAGGTATTGAATCTTGTTACGGTGATATTCAAGTAGTGCAATACACCGCAGGGACCTCTAATTCTCCGGGTAGTATTGATTTACTTCAGGAAATTTTCGATGGGCAGCTACATATCTTTGTAAACTATGATGCGAGCTTCTTCTCGTCTGCCTTAATCAACAGCTTGGTTTCCGACTATATAGCAAGTCTGGAGTCATTTATCGCACAAGATTTTGTGGCGGATTCGGTAACAGCGTTGGCCCCTGTGGATGGGTTACCGCAAATCGCCATTGTGCTTGAGCATGCCAACAAGGTACTTAATGCGTCACTGACAATCGGCGATGTCGATAAGGATCTCGAGGCAGATCTTGGCTTTGATTCCATCGATAAAATCAAACTGGTTACACAGTTGTATACCTGGAATAAAACAATCAATCGCTCTGCGTTAATCAAGTGTCGTAACTTAAGCGAAATGATTGCGGCCATTCAACACGGCGCTTCTATCGGTGGTGCGCAAGCAGCGCCTGCTACTGTGTCGAGTAAGTCGGTAGCAGTTGCAGAAACGAATGTGAATTTTGACGGTTCATTTCTGACTCCCATCGAGCGCATCGTTCATCAGGCGCAAGCAACGCCGGATGCAGTGGCGGTGACTAACCAATACGGCCAATCTATCACTTATCGAGAGTTAGATACTCAATCCAATAAGATCGCTCGCGTGCTAAGAGAGCAGGGCATTGGCTCAGCAGATTTTGTAGGTGTTATTTCTAATCGTGGTCCATTGATGCTGGTGGGGATACTGGCGATTTTAAAATCCGGTGCAGCCTATGTCCCTATTGATCCAACCTATCCAGCGGGAAGAATGAATTACATTTTAAAACACGCACGGATTAAAACGCTTGTGACAGATCCAGCGCTAATTAATGTGCTCGACGAATTGTTTCCAGCGGATAAAGAAAATAGAACCGAAGGCACAGTACTTGAATCGATTGTATTGTTAGGTGATGCGAATCAGGGGCAATGCGAAAGTTTTGGAAAAATTGTCAATAACGTTGTAACTGCAGCTTCCTGGGGCGCTCTGTCCGGTGAGCGAGTAGAGCTATCGATAGATCCGCAGGATAACATGGTAGTACTGTTTACCTCAGGCTCTACCGGCAATCCCAAGGGCGTCGTATTGAATCATGAGGGTTATAACAATCGTCTTGAATGGCATCAGAAGCTATTCCAATTGCGCCCGGGCGAAAAAGTTGCCCAGAAGACATCCTGCTGTTTCGATGTGTCTTTGTGGGAATTATTTTGGCCGCTGATGTTCGGCGGTATCGTAAGTGCAGTGGAAAAAGACACTGTATCCAATCCCTGGGAATTTGCGGATTGGCTTGAAGCGGAATCGATCAACATTGCTCATTTCGTTCCGTCGATGTTTGGTGCATTTATTTCCAACATTGATACCGAGAAACACCGGTTTAAATCCTTGCGTTGGCTGGCATTCTCTGGCGAAGCTCTAGCTACCAATACCGTCCAACAATGGATAGATGCCTATCAATTGGATGTGGGTTTGTGCAATTTATATGGCCCAACCGAAGCATCTATCGATGTCACTTATCACGTTATTAGTGAGCGCCCAGGGGATGCAGTTCCTATCCCGATTGGAAAAGCGATTGACAATGTTTCTCTGGTTATTATCGATCAGGATGGTAATCAAGTTAAACCGGGTGAAATGGGCGAGCTATGTATTGGTGGTATCCAGGTTGCAAAAGGATATCTCTATGAGCCGCAATTGACTGCAAAGGCGTTTATTGCCAACAAGTTCGGCTCGGTTCCCGGCGCCACTCTGTACAGAACGGGTGACCTTGCGACAGAAAACGAAGATGGTTCTTTTAATTACCATGGTCGTATTGACAGTCAGGTAAAAATTCGGGGCTTCCGGGTGGAGCTGGGTGAAATAGAAAATATAGCCTCCAGCCACAAAAATATTAATGAGGCAGCGGTGTTACTCGTTAATCAGGGCGGCACAGATAAGTTGATTATGTGGTATGCCGGAACGCAGACCGCTGAAGCAGAGATAAAATCGTTTATCAACGAACGTTGTCCTGATTACATGGTGCCCCATTTTATCTTTTGGTCAGAAGCTGCCTTGCCGAAAAATAGCAATGGAAAGCTTGATCGAAAAGTGTTGCTAAACCAATTACAGGTGAATGCAGAAAGAAAGTCCGAATCAAAATCAGCAGTGCCTGCAGATGATAAAGTGCTGCCTGTTGGTCCTGCACAAAAATGGATTTTTTCCTATTTCGATGCACCGTACAAATGGTACGGGATTAGTCAGCTTCATTATCGCAAGACACTGAATATTGATTGCTTCCAGTCAGCAGTAAATGTATTGGTAGAAAAGCACGCTGAATTGCGCACGATATTTGGCCGGGAGAGCGGAACCTGGGTACAGAAAATTCTTGCGCAATGCCCGGTACTTGAGGTTATCCATCATCAATCAACATTAAGCGGTGATGAATTATCAGATTCTATCCAGGAGCTCGCCTATGCAATGGCGGAGAGTTTGCAGTACGATCAATGGCCTTTGTGCAAGTTTGCGGTAATTAGCCTGCAAGATGGTTCAAGCAAGATATTGTGGGTAGCACATCACTTAATGTCTGACCTGGTTTCCGGCCAGGTGTTAAGTCGACAATTGTGGTTGGTCTATGCCGGTCTGGTTGCCAACTCAACCTATGACCCGTCCATATTTTCATCTTCTACTTCTTATCCTGTCTATGTAGAAGAGCTTCAATCGGCATTCGCTATTGAGTCTTCTGAATATAAAAATCTAGTGAGCTATTGGAAGAAACAGACGGCGGGAATAAAGAGGTGTATAGAAATACCTTATGACCATCGCCGCGGGGAAAACACTGAGAGCTCGGATGCGCGAATTGTAATTGCTATGGAGAAAAATGTTGTGGATTTCCTACAGCGGAATGCTTGTGAATTCTACGAATGTAATTTGTACCCTTTACTTTGCGCACCGGTTTACAAGTTGATGGCCAACTTGCTCAAGCGTCCCCAGATAGTTATTAGCCACAAGCTGAATGCCAGAAATATTGGAGATCCAACAAGGAACTATTTCAATTGTGTTGGGAATTTTGCCGTTAATGCACCACTAAACATCAGTATTAAAAAGCAGGATCGGCTTGGTGTTGTTATCAATGCAATTAAGGACGGCCTTGCTGGTATGCCTATGGGCGGTGCAAGTTATGACTGGGTGTCAAGCGCGCTCCCTGCGGAGATATATCCAGACAGTAACCTCACGAATATTCGAATAAATTATCTGGGTGATATAACTGCTGGAGAAAGCGAGGATTTCTATGTAAATGAAAAGGAAATAAATCAACGTTTATCCTTCGCTGATCAGAAGAGAACCAGTTTGGTGGAGTTTTTCTTCTATACGAAAAATAAGGTGACCTATCTTGAAATATCCTATTCCAACAATTTTTATACCCTGAAAACAATGGAAGAAGTAGGGCTGCAATATCAGTCCATTTTGAGTGACTTGGTCGCTGAAGCTAGAGCGTCCATGACTACCGCAGTAGATTAAAAAATGAATGCAATTGGCTTTCACAATTAACAAATTAAGGTCTCTATCGTGGAAATGAAAAAATTATTCAAATGCGGAATGCTGGGATTCATGTGTTTTATGACAGGGCAACATGTCGCTCATGCAGAACAAATGTCTGGTAATGAGATAGTTGCTACCTCTGAGGATCGGTACATTGGAAAGACGCAGAGGTCTGATTCCACAATGATTATGATTAACTCAGATGGAAAAGAGCGCGTCAGACGAATGAGTATGATTAGGAAAAATTTTGGCGAAAATCTGAAAGATCAGAAAGCCATTTATTTCTTTAACTATCCCGAGGATATTAAGGACACAAGTTACTTGAGCTTTGATTGGATTGAGGAAGGGAAAGACGATGACTCATGGTTGTATTTGCCGGCGCTTAAAAAGGTAAAACGGTTGGCTGCTGCAGACCAATCAGATCCGTTTCTCGGAAGTGATTTTACCTACGCCGATATAAAGACGTCGCGCAATAACTATTGGGATTACTCAATCATTAAAGACAGCGAAATGGTTGATGGACATGATTGCTGGGTTCTTGAGGGGCTTCCAAAAAATGGAAATGACGACAAGGTCATTAAGGAAACGGGGTACAACAAAATTCATCTCTGGGTTAGGAAAGATAACTTCATTAAGGTCAAGGGCACTTTCTGGGTTGTAAAAGGGAAAAGGATAAAATATTTCGAGGCAAAGGAAGTTGAGAAAATCAATGATATTTGGACTGCGAAGGTAAATAAAATTACCACTACTAAAGGCGGAGCGACTGAACATTCTACCGTGATAAAAATAGAAAATGTTCGCTATGAAGAAGATATTGATGATGCCAATTTTACGCCATTAAAAATGTCGCGAGGCATTGCGAGATGATCTTTCGAGGTAAAAATCTTTCAATCGGTGCCCTGCTTTATGGAATTGTTCCTCTTGTTAGCGCAGATGATTCTGCGCTTTCCTACAGTGGCTTTTTAATGGAGGAGGTAGGTAACAGCTATCAGCACGAAGAGTTTGAGTGGTCAAAAATAAGTTCTACAGCAAATTTAAATGTAGATGCCTACTTTTCATCGTCCTGGAGCGCTAAGTTAAACCTCCAGGGAACCTATGACGCGGCCTATAAATTTGAAGGGCGCAGCACGTTCTCAAAAGAAACTCTGGACGTCTATGAGAAAGACTTTCGCATCAATGAGGCTTATACCGATATAGATGTCAACTCCTGGTTGAATGTTCGGTTTGGGCGCCAGTTTTTTGGATGGGGTGAAAGTAATAGCGAACAAATAAGCGATATTGGTAACCCGCGTGATTTGCGCGAACTCGGTCTACAAAATGTTAAGGATATTCGTCTCCCCGTCGGGGCGACAAAGTTCACTGTATATAGCACTTCTTGGGAATATAACCTTATAGCAGTGCATGAGGCTCGAGTGGATGAGTTGGGGGCGGAAGGTTCTGAATTCGACCCTTTTTTGGCCTTTCGCGAGCGCCTTATGATTTTATCTGCGGATGAACCTGATTCAGATCTGGATGACACGGGAGTACTGAGCAGATTGTTTATGTCAAATGATTGGGGGGATATCAGCTTCTTTGCCGCCCGACAATTTGAAGGATTTCCGCTGCTGCTCTTTAAGGGGGTAAATGCGGATACACAACAATTGATATTTCAGCCTGAATATAACCAGCTAAAATCCTATGGATTTTTTGGCAATGTAATCGATGGCTCATGGCAGCTGAAATATGATTTTGCGCGAACGTTAAAGAAACCTCACGATATTAAAATTATTGAGTATTTGGTTCCGCAGCTACAAACAAAGCCAATGAGCTCAGTCATATCTTTTCAAGAAAAGAACATCGTTAAAGGTATGCTCGGTATTGAATACAGTGGCTTTACTGATACTCAGGTTTCGTTGGAGTACATCGAGAGTTACATAGAAGATCACACAGAAATGTTAAGGGAGGAGAAGTATGAACGGAAAATATCAACATATATCTCTCGCACCTTCTCAAATGGAAACATTACCTCTTCACTTTGGATGAATCATCTTATTAGCGACAATGCCAACATTTTCAGAATTGACGTTTCGTATAACTATGATGATGACATCAAGTATTTTATAGCGCTTAGTGGAATCGAAGGAGCCAGGAGGGGCGCCTATTATTATGATTACGACGAGGTGGACAGGTTTGCAATCGGCGTGAAAGTGTCATTTTAAGGAAATGATAAATATGGCTACGAATATTATAAAGGATTCGGAAAAAACGTTTTCTAGCCCGTTGTTTGCTTTGTATTTCATTTCATTACTATCTGGATTTTCCATGGGTATCTTTAACCCGTTGATATCTATTTTAATGAAACAGCATGGCGTAGACGAAGTATTGATAGGTGCCAATGCAAGTGCGTATTACTTGTCCATCGCAGTATTTTCGCCTCTTGCAGGCGTATTGATCCGTCGTTGGGGAATTCATTGGATAATTTTCACGGGGATTTTTATCACCGCAATAGCGACCACAATGTTTCCATTGACTGATCAGGTTACAAACTGGTTTTTGCTTCGGATTCTGATGGGTGTGGGGATTTGCCTGTACATGGTTGCGGGGCAAACTGGATTAAATTTATACGCAAACTCTAAAAAGCGTGGTGTTATCGTGGCTCTACATGGGGCTGCTTTTGGCGTTGGCTTTATTATCAGTCCGCTGATAGGGTCATTTCTCTATGCACATTACCCAGAATATGCATTCGTATTTGGAAGTTGTGTTATCTCTTTGGGGATTCTTGTTGTATTTGCGTTAGATAAAACGCTACAGGAAGAGAAATACCTTGATGCCCTAAATGTTTTCAAAAAGGTGCAAATAGCCTTATCGGGAGTGTTTATATACGGTGCACTTGAGGGCATTGTTGTTACTTTGCTGCCAGTATATTTAATCAATCAATCTTTACCGGTAGAAATATCTTCCTTGCCATTACCGCTGTTTATGATTGCATCTGGCCTGGGAATGATTCCGGTGTCCTACTTTGGTGACAAGTATGGGCATTGGAAAATATTGCTGGTATCTGCGCTCGTTGGAATGGGCACACTGTTTCTTATGCTCACTATTGACTACGTTCATGCGATTACAGTGGGCGCAGTTTTATTGGGCTTAAGTGTGGGAACCTTTTTTCCGGTAACTCTTGCGATGATTGGCAATCAATTATCCAAATCGGAAATGCCGACGGGCAGCGCTTTGTTTACTGCATCGTTTAGTTATGGTTGCGCCGCTGGTCCATTTGTAGCATCCGTTTTAATGTCTTTATTGGGTGATAAACACATCTTTAGTCTAATCATCATTCTGCTGCTGCTTCTGGCGATTAACATGCTGGTCAAATCGTCTGATCGACTTCAGCTTTCGGCAAATAAATAGGTGGGAAAATGAACGCTCCTGAAGGAAATATCATTAATCGTAGAAATTTTCTGAAGCTAACGCTGGCCGGTGTAGGTACATCCGCTGTCGGTTTGTATCTATTTTGTGAGGAAGGTGACGCTGTTAATTATTCTGACCCTGCATATTTGTATTGGAATAAATTTACGCAAGGCGGGTTAAATTTGGAGAATTATCTAATTCTGTGTGGATCATTGGCTCCCAGTGCACACAATACCCAGCCTTGGAAGTTTTCGATCAAGGAAAAGGAAATTAGTGTGTTTGCCGACCATAATCGCAGCCTTGGAAGTGCAGATGCTCAGCACAGAATGATTCTGATATCAGTTGGATGCGCACTGGAAAATATTAAAGTGGCTGCTAATCAATTGGGATATCGGGCAGATATTTCGCTAGCTCCCGGCGCCGAATTTGAAAAAACAGGAATATGTGCCAAGGTAAGTCTTGTATCAGAAGATCAGCCTGGTGGAAATCCCCTTTTCGATTCAATTTTCAAGCGGCAAACAACCCGTTCACCTTATCTTGCAGAACCCACACCTGAAATTGTCAAGTCATCAATGATGGGACTTAATGATTTTTCAAATGTTTCTCTGCGCTGGTTTGACGATAGTGCTGATCTTGCATCAATGGCAGAAATTAATAGTGCTGCTTGCGTGTCGTTCACTAAAGATGACTCTGCGTATCTTGATAGTTTGAAATGGTGGCGCTACTCGCGCGAAGAAATTCTTAAAAAGCGCGATGGCATTTCAATATTTACATCGGCCGCGCCTGCAGCGATAAAACAGTATTTTCAGTATGGCGTATCACCTGAGGATATGGCGGGCGAGTTTGGGAGGCAAGGTGAAATTGACTTGATGAACAACCTGTTTTCTTCCACGCCTTTGTGGGGGGTAATTACCGCCAGCGATGTCAGTAACATCTCAAGGTTGCAGTCTGGGCAATTATTTGAACGTATTTTCCTTGATGCAACACGACAAGATTATCGTATTCAGGCTGTTAATTATGTGTCCGAGCAACAAGAGTACGCGAGTAAGTTTAAGGAATTGTTTCGTATTCCCAATACGGATGAGTTGTTGATGGTGTTCAGAATGGGTAAGGCTGAGTTGTGTGAAAAATCAGTCAGGTTACCTCTGAGCGACATCATTGTTTAATTAGTTATTGAGTGTGAAGGATTATTGAAGCTATGAGTAGAAAGGTTACATTTTTATTTTCTGGTCAAGGTTCGCAGTACTATCAGATGGGACGCGAACTTTACATGGGGTTGCCAGCATTTAAGGAGCAGGTCGATTGGTTTGAAGAGGTTTTTAAAGCGAAGACAGGTTTCTCTCTTGTGGAAAAGTTGTATGGGCAGGGTGCATCGGAGGGAGAACAATTTGATGATCTACGTTTTACACATCCTGCACTCTTTGTTATTCAGTACGCCCTTGCTATGGCCCTAATTGCAGATGGTATTCGACCATCCCGATTAATCGGCTTGAGTCTTGGTGAATGCGTTTCCATGGCTGTCGGTGGAGTCGTTTCTCCGGAAGAGATGCTCGATACTTTAATCAAGCAAAGTAACCTTTTGGAGCGTGAGTGCTCGACGGGTGGAATGATTGCAGTTCTCAAAGGTGCCGATTATTTTTATGAGAATCAGGAAATCTTTGAGGGTTGCGAGTTGGCAGCGGTTAATATGCCGAAGTTAATTTGCGTGTCAGCAAAAAACCAAACGCTGGATAATGCAGAAAAAATATTGCGTGCAAATAATGTTGTTCATGAGCGACTACCTCTGCGGCAACCTTTTCATAGCGTTCACCTGGAACCTTTGCGGGAAAGGTTTATTAGCATATTTTCCAATGTGAAGTTTAAGGAACCCCATACTGAAATTGTATCAGCTATGTCTACAACTAATAGCGATAACTATAACGCGTTGCATATGTGGCGCGTTAAGCGGAATCCCATAATGTTTTATCAAACTATGCAGGGGTTAGCGCCTGATGGGGATATGATCTATGTTGATCTGGGGCCTTCGGGATCCTTGGCTAACTTTGTAAAATATAGTTTGCCCGAACAATCATATCGCACCATATTTCCAATTATGTCTCCCATGGGGAGAACGTTCAAAAATTATGAAGCGTGTAAAAATAGTTTAATCCAACAATGACGTTTAAAGGAGCTAGTAAATGTTGACTTATGTATTTCCCGGGCAAGGATCACAGTTTAAAGGTATGGGAGCAGATCTGTTTGATGATTTTAAAACGCTGAGTGGCATCGCCGATGAAGTGCTGGGGTATTCCCTCAGTGAACTCTGTGTGAATGATCCGATGAATCAACTGAATAAAACGCAGTTTACTCAACCGGCTATTTATGTTGTTTCTGCGCTCAGCTATCTCAAGTGGTATGAGGAATCCAGCCGGAAAGCTGATTATTTAGCCGGGCATAGCTTGGGTGAATACGGTGCGCTGTTTGCGGCAGGTGCATTTGATTTTGAGACTGGCTTGAAGCTGGTTCAAAAAAGAGGCGAGCTAATGGGAAAAGCAAACAGTGGTGGTATGGCGGCTGTGTTGGGTATATCCGTTCAGGATATTAACAGCATTCTGCGCGACAATAATTTTACAAATATTGATGTTGCTAATTTAAATTCAATTACTCAAACGGTGTTGTCGGGAGATTTGGCAGAAATTAACGCGGCCGCTAAAGTGTTTGAACGCCACAAGGCGCGTTATATTGTGTTACCAGTCAGTGCCGCCTTTCACTCACGGTATATGAACGATGCAAGGAAGGAGTTTGAGGTTTTTTTGGATAAGTTTACCTTCGGTCCATTGACTGTCCCCGTAATTTCTAATGTAACTGCACGTCCACATGCTAGTGATAGCCTGAAATTGTACCTTGGTGATCAAATTACAAACTCAGTGCGGTGGTTGGATACTATTCACTATTTGTTGGATCAAGGTGCGTTTGAGTTCAAAGAAATGGGGCCCGGCAACGTATTAACAAAACTGGTTGACTCAATAAAATTGACGCACATGAGTGTAAGTTCTGAATTTAGTCGACAAGTTGCCTAGGCGAATGAAACTTCTGACGACTTTTTTTAATCTGAAGTGGGGCCTTTAATTGAGCTGCAACTTGCCTTATGTATACTGCCTCGGCTTTTCTAGTGCCAATCATTATTGTGTTCTCAAAGGTTTGATAAGGAGCGTGTATGTTGTCTTCTAAAGTTGTAAAAATTATTCCATTGATAGCTTTTATGGGGCTTTGTTCATGTGCTACTCGCCCGGATAAAATTGCGGCAACTAATTTACCGCAGGATAAATATCAAACACATGAATGTTCTCTGCTTGAGTCTGAGTTGAAAAATGCCCAGTCCGAACTTGCAGTTGCGACAGAAAAGCAAAACTCCGCTGCCAATAAGGATGCCTGGTTGCTGATATTATCGATTGTGCCTCTTAGCAAGGTTACTGGTGATTATGAAGAGGAGGTCGCTAATTGGAAGGGTGAAGTAAACGCTATTGAGTCGGCGAAGCAGAAAAAAAAATGCGCATGAAGCGCTGTGCAGCTTAGGAGATCTACTCCGTAGGTGGCACAAAAAGACCGCAGCAGCGGTTTTTTTCGTGCCACCAATAGAATATTAATAAACTAGCGTCTGTATTGCATGCGCCGGAATAGTGACATTGGTTTCCTGCGTGCCTATGTAATAGCGGTAGGCTACAGCTGCGTTGCTATTGTTCATTACGACAGTTGCGAGTTTGTTATCCGCATTGATAAAGGATGTGGTTTGCAACACACTGCGGCTGGCGATGGCGCTGATACGCTGGGCAGCTGGTTTGATAAATTTGGAGAAGTGCCCCAGGTAGTAATAACTGGGTGTGTAAATTAATTCTCCTTTACCGTCTGCGTGAATGGGTGAGAAGCAGAAGTTGCCAACGTGGTTGGGGCCGCCTTTGTCGTCCAGCAAAATATTCCAGTCAGTCCAGGCAACCGCTCCCGCATTGAAATCGTTAATCAATGAATCGCCATAGCGTTCGCCGTTGGGCCAGTATTGGTAGCGTTCCGGATTAAATTTTTCTACGGTAGCTTCGGTGAGCATCAAGTTGATGTTTGGATAAGCCTTGCCGACCTCAGCAACGTTGTTATACATAGGTTGGCCACCGGCCCAGGTTTCGTACCAGTGAAAGCCGATACCCCACACATATTTCGCGGCTTCCGGGTCGCTCATAATGGTATGGGCGCGATGGGTAATTAAATCGCGGTTGTGATCCCATACGATAATTTTTTTATCGCC
>JAGKXD010000144.1 GCA_021151525.1 Cellvibrionaceae bacterium
GAAATAAATAGATAAAAAGCGAAAGATAGTATTAAAAAGAATCCACGACTTTTCTGAGATGATCGAAATTTGATCCACAGTTTTTTTTGACGAATTTCTCTCTTTTTGTGGATAGATGACTTTTACATCCGCATGCCGTGAAGTTTTCTATGTGGCAGTAGAGGGTATTACGCTGAAGGCAGTTCCCCAACGGCTATTCCCACATAATTTTTATTCTCGAAAATATTCTGTAAACGGTATAGCTGAATAAGTACAGCTATACCGATTAATTATTTACTAAGCAGATTTCCTATTGTCTATTCCATTTTGAATTTCAATTCTCCTTCTGTTTAAGGAAAGCTGGTTTTTCTCCCTTGTCTCGCCGCTGTGTTCCTTAATTTCCTTGAAGCCAAGTATCCCGGCGTTTTCTGGCTCGATGGAGCTGTCCTGTAAGAATTTACTAGCTGCCATTTTTAATACGCTTCCCTCTTTGCGTACTTTGATACTTGCTAATTCCTCATCATCCGTCATGCGCACGTAAATTTCGCTGGTATTCATTTCGTGTTCGATTTCTGAATACTTGTGATTAACACAGGCTAAAAATATTTTTGCTTCGGGTAAAGAAAATAAATCGGCGGCAGATTTTTCCAGCATGTAATCAACATAAAGTGCTTTCAAATTTTTGAGTGATTCAATATGCGCTTTGCGTGCAAAGGCGGTATCTATCTGGATCAGCTCGAACTCTGGTTTGAGTGCGTTGGCCAATGCTTTGTACTCTTCGGAAAAATCGCGTGACTCCTGCGCGTTGCTTTTCATCGTGCGAATTTCTTTGGTTAGCTCACCATCGTTTTTGCGGAATGCCTCGCGCCATTGTGCATCCAATTGTTCGGCTTGCGCTTGGGTGGCTTCTGCGGCGTTGCGGTGTTTGTCCAGGCGCTGTTGCAGTTGGTCGAGCCTGTCCTGCAGTTGGGTGTATTCCTCTTTGCGCTGCTCAAACAGGGCGAACGCCTGTTGGATTTTTGGGGGTAGGGAAGCTATGTCGATATTGGTCATTTTGGGTTCCTGTTAGTGGTTTTTTGGGGTTGCCCCCGGTGGTTGTTGCTGGTTAAAAAATGGTCGCCGTTTTTGGCATTTTTTGGGTGTTTTTGGTGATTTTTCTGTTTACCTGTTTGTGTTTCTCTTCCTCTCTCTCTAGTTTTTAAAAAATTGAGGGAACAAGGGAACAATGCTCTGAAAGCCAGTATTGGCGCGGCTTTCACGCGTTCCCTGACCCCTAAAAAAGTGTTCACTTTTCCGAGAACAAGAGAACCGCGCTAATGGTTTTGGATATAAAAAGCCAATAACCTATACATATAAAGAATATTGTTCCCTTGTTCCCTATCTATATATCTATTAAGGGAACAGCTAAACCCGCGTCATTACTGGCTTTCAGGCCGATGTTCCCTTGTTCCCTGTGTTCCCTTAAAAAATCACAGAGCCAGAATTTAAATTTCGGCTGTTTTTGCTCACTAGGTGATCAATTTTTCGGGGTCGATAACGTACGCATTGAGGGAACCGCCACCGGGTCGCCGGTACTTTTTAGTGAAGCGTTTTTGGGTCTTGTCGCTATCCGTTTTAGCGAGTGCATCCGCCGTGGCCAACGCCCGGACAACACGCTCACAACCAAACCCCGGGGCGGCTTCTTCCAGTGAGGCGCGCGTGAAAAGGAATAGCCGTTTATCCCCTGTGTCCTTCTCGTAAAAGCCTGCGCGATCCCGAATAGCAACGGGGCTGTCGTAGTGCGGGTGAATATCGGAAAAGCGACTATCGCCATGCAATTCAATGAAGGCTTCAATGCTGCGCAAGATTTGGCGATCTTCCGCGTTGCCATCGCCCATCTTTGCCATCCACTCACCAAACAATTGTTGGCAAGCAGTAATCGCTGTTCCTTTTTTCCAATCAATTACCTTTAATCGAATTGCTAACTCACCGGCAAACGCCATGATGGCGAAGCGATCAGAAACGCGGCCCGCTTGTGAACTGTTTGCATGGAAAAGTGATTTCACTTTGGAAAATTCTTCGTGAAAATTTTCTTTATCCTGAATCGCTAGCAAGCATTCAACAAAGCGAACGCCAACATGGCCATAGTGGCGCGTAACGGCATCGCTAAGCACGCGGTGGAATTCTTGCCCGCTCATGCCATGCACATCATCAAAGGCTCTGAATGGGCGTGTACCAGCGTTAATGTCTACCAAGCGCAATTCCGCACCAGCGTGCGCGCTATTACCACTCATAGCGGCGTGTTCTGTTAATGAGCGTTCACCACTGGATAACGCGAGTACGCGCCACATTAATTTTGCGCGGCCTTCGCGTTCGCGCGTCATGGTGCCTTTACCCATGCCGTTAGCAATTGCATAAGCCATTTCTTGCACACGCTTTGGATCAGCGCGTTTTATTTCATCCAGAATTAAAACCGTGTCATTGCGTGAAGCCGCTTCAATTTCCACACCGCCTTTTGATACATCCCAGGAGGCCGCAAAATTGGAAGGGTTGCCCCACACAGAAGCAGCAATTAATTGCGCGAGCGATTTACCACTGGATGAATCACCCACTAAATGCACGCCACCACCATTCACGCCAATTTTTGCAAGCAGTGGCCCGGCAAGCGCACAGCACACCGACATAACTAACACCGGGTTGCCGACACAAAATTTCGCGACCTCTTTTTTCCAGCCATCCAACGTGCCTTTGGTGGTGAATAAATTAATAGCGCTACTGGATGATTGGTAACGCACGTTTTCACCGCCAATCACTTTCTGTGGCAATACAAACGCGCCTGATTCATGCCAGCCGGGTTTGGTGGTTGTGGCTAATACTTTTGCCGGTGCGTGATGGCTTGCGATATAGGGCGCAACAAAGCGGCGCTGTTGGTAATCAATCGTTAAACCTTGCCGCATTAATGCTTTTAAAACGTCATCGCCTTTGCCGGCGAGAGCGTCCATGGGCATTACCCATTCCACACGCTGGCCGCGATAATAAAAACTTAACAGGCGGCCTATGCTGCGGTCTTCAGTGTTTACTGTTTCCGCCTCTACGCGCAGTGGCGAACAAATCCAGCGATCAACGGCGATAGACTTTTCATCGCGTCCACTCACTTTAATATCGTGATACCAAACACCGGGAAAATAATTCTTTCCCTCCACTTGGGTATTTACGTCATATACCGCAAAGCTCGGGCGTTCAATTTGTTGGATCACTGGCAATTGTGCATCGCCAACCAAAACAAGATCAGGTGATTTATTCATGTGAACCTGCCTTAGCACGTTGCGCGCGAATCCATAAATCTAAGTCGTTAAAGTCGGTGAGGTGACTGGGTGCGTCTGTTGGCCATGAAGGAAAAACAACTTTTGCACCGCAATTTAATGCGGCGCGGAATGCGTGGGCTTTGCCGGGGTTGCCTTCGGTATTTCTGTCGTCATCACCGGCAATAATTAGTTCTACTTCATCGCCGAGTAGTTTTCTAATTTGCAAGGCAACGCTTTCAAGGTTAGCGGCTGTCATCGCGCAAACCACCGGGCAGCCGGTATTTAAATGGACGCTGGCACCTGTGGCCCAGCCTTCGCAAATGTAAACCCGGCAAGCGGTTGTCATCAGTCCAATAGGGCAATAGGTCTCTTTGACTTTGCCACCGGATAAAAACCGCTTCTCGCATTTTTGATTGATAATTTGCAGATTAACCAGTCGGCCAGCCTGACCTAATGGAATTAATAAATTGCCATCAGTTGTTTGTCGAAGCGATAAGGGCGGCAATCCTTTCTTGAGTAAGTAAGGGTGTTGCGCATCAGCAGCCTTTGCACGATTCCAAAGCTGATTGGCTTTTTGTTCTGCGCGTTCGCGTTTTTCCTGCGCTTCTTTTTCGCGTTGCTGCAATCGTTCATTTAATTTTTCCTGATCGATTACTGGCGGCGTGTGTGTGCGTTGATCGCGCTCACAGAAAAAGCCAAGGCCCAAGCGTGAATCAATTTCTTTGGCGGCTTCCAATTGATTGCATTGGCGTAAATAAGCCAATAGCGCAACCAGATCGCCGCCGTGTGCGTCGGGGTCTGCAAAATCATTCCAGCGGCCTGTGTCCAGGCAAATGCGGAATGAGCCGGGTTCGCGATCACCGCGCATAATATTGCGTGCGATCCATTCAGAGTTGTGTTGATTGCCATCGTGCAACCACTCAGGCACCAGCACACCGGATTGCACTAATGCGCATTGCGCAATTTGGCGAATAACGGTGGAAATATTTTTCTTATCCATGGTGGCCACCTTTTTTCTCAAAAGTAGCTACATGAAATAAATCGTAGGCATCAGACAATAACAGGTGCGCGGCTTGGCATACTGCGTTAAGTGATTTACCGTCCGAATTGTGAATGGTCATGCACGCAATAGAGCCGATTAAATCTTTCGCAGCAGCGAGACGATGATCAGCCATTTCGGCGATTTCTAAACGTGGGGCATCGACATTTAAAAATAAAACCGGATTGTCGATAGCATTGGCGGTGAGCGCTTTATAGTGACTCATTGCGCACCTCCTTGGTTTTCCAAGGCGCGTGCTTTTTGCATTGCAGAGTTGTAACGAGTAAGACGAACTTTTAGGGAAGAATTAGCATGAAGGGCAGATACTGCGCGCGCTTTTAACGCGGCAACTCTGTTGGTGACGGACGGATTTTGGGCGTGAATGTGCTTCATTGGTTTTACTCCTATTGTTGAGGAGCTGCCAACATCACTTCCACATGATGGGTGGCAGCTGTACGCGGGTGTGGAAGACCGGGACAATAGGAACCCGGTAGGCCCGAAGGCCTCCCGCGCACAGCTACCATAAAGCATGATTACAGACGTAAAAAAAGCGCCTGCAATACATGGTAGGGCGCCTGTGCGCCTATTGTTGATCGGGCTTCCACACCCGGCTGCGGATTTTGCCGCAACGTGAATACTGTAGCCCATACCGGCCATGGAGTTCAAGCGCTGATTTTTCCCTGTGGTTGGCAGGGGGAGGGTAAAGCCTAATTCTTTGTTGTTCATGGTAAACTTAACTCGCATACTTTTAAGCCTCGCTGCTCTCTCAATAGTCAGCGGGGCTTTTTTATTTCAGGTCTATCGAACGGCGATTACTAACAATCGGTTTCAGTGTGTGGAGCGGCGTTGTTTTCGCTGGATGAATTAGCAAATGCGTTAATGCTCCCATTGGTTTCAACGCTGATATTGCCAAATTGTTTTTTTACTATTCCGCGTCCGTTGAGTGCAAAGGTCACTGCATTTTGCAAATCAACCAATTCTTTTTGCGAAAGCTGGATAGATTTTTTTTGCGACGAAAAATTTAATGTAAAGCTCATAATGTGAATCTCATAGTTTGGTGGTGGGTTTGCGCTAAATGACATAAATCGTGATTTATGTTTCAAGCCTGCGCTGGCTTAAAGTTAATTTTCTGTTGCTGCATTTCTCTCATTAAGTCGGGCAGCAATCCATTGATCAATTTCAGCCTCTAACCATGCGACCCGATTTGGGCCAACTTGAATTGGTTCTGGAAAAGCGCGTGCGCGAATAGCGGAATAAATACTTGATCGACTTAACCCGGTTTTTAATTCCACATCGGCGCGCTTCAGTAAACGATTGGTGACATGCAATTGAATAACACCTGCAAGTTTTGGTTGTGGTTTAATCATCTAGTGCCTCGCTTTTCGGTTTGCTTATCAATCCAGTGTTGAACTTCTTTCAGTGCAAAGCCCACCGCACAATTTCGCGCATTGCTAAAACCAATTTTTATTGGTTTGGGAAAATCGGGATCACTCGTGATAAGTCGATAAGCAGACGCGCGCGATAGTGAAGTGAGGTTCATCAATTCTGGAAGGCGAATAAGCCTGTCGGGTAATGCCTCTGAATCTGCGTGATTTTTAATGCGTTGCATTGTGTGATTCATGTGCGTTTTCATTTTCTTTTGGAACCAATCCAACTGATTTAATAATTTCAACTTTTACCGCGTGCGGTGACATTGGAATTTTGATTTCAGGGTTTGGGTTGGATGGCGGACTCAATCGATAAACGATTTCTTCAAAGCCAGTAAATGTTGCGCCGCATGTGATGTTCTTGCAGATGATTAAGGTTCTTGCGACCAGGGGGGACATCATTCGGGAATCGCGTTTTGCCAGTGGGGCACCACAGTCCGGGCACGGACGTTTAACTTTTTGGGATGGCAACATGACCTGCATAGTAAGACTCGCTTTGTTTGCTTGAGACAAAACAAGAATGGCTGAGACGTGATAGGAATAAAAATGCCAGCGACTGTAAGTAAATTACTTACAGTCGCGAAAGTTGCGGGAGGGGGTTGCAATTGGCGAAAAAATAAAAAAGCCCGAGTAATTTTCTTACTCGGGCTTTTTTTCAGATCACTAATAATTCAAATTGGAAATTTTTTAAGCTCTGGCGAAATTTCCGACAACAATATTGCCATTAGCTAGTTTGTCTACGTGATCTGCATACCATTGCATCATTTCTTTTCGCTGCTCTAAATAAATTGCCTTGTTATACACGCCTGAAATTCCACCTTCAGCGTGTGCAAGTTGCGTCTCTACGTGTTCGCGTGGGAATCCTTGCTCTCTGAGCAGCGTTGAGGCGATATGACGGAAGCCGTGGCCGGTTTGCTTGCCTTCGTAACCTAAACGCCGTAAGGCCATGTTAAAGGCGGTATTGCTGATAGGTTTTTTATTGTCGATGCGGCCCGGAAATAAAAGCGGGTGATCGCCAGAAAGTGTTTTTAATTCCTTGAGCAATTCGAGCGCTTGTTTTGATAGCGGCACTACATGATCGCGCCGTTTCTTCATTCGGGCGGCAGGAATAGACCAAAGCTTTTTGTCAAAGTCGAATTCTTTCCATGGCGCTTCGCGCAATTCGCTGGGGCGCACAAAGGTGATCATCAGCAGGCGAATACCTAACTGAATATTGCGCGCGCCTGTGTAGCCGCGAACTGCCCGGATAAGCTCGGGGAATTCCTCAATGCTTACATGGGAATAGTTTTCGGCGGGCTTGCTGTTAAGGAAGCGGTGAATGCCTTCAATGGGATTATTGATCGCTCTGCCGGTGACTTGTGCCAGTGCGTAAATGTCGGCGCAGTTGCGGCGGATTTTGCTGGTCTGCTCAAAGATGCCCCGGTCTTCCATTGCCCGGAAAAAATTCATCCATTCCATAGAGCTAATATCTGTGTATTGGCGCTGGCCAAAGACAGGCATCACATGCAATTGCAGTGCGGCTAATACGCGCTTGGCGTTTTTGCTATCCCAAGATTTTTGGCGAGTCTCGAACCATTCGAGCGCGAGCTTTTCAAAAGTTTTTGATTCCTCGATTGCTTTAGCTTTCTTTTTCGCTTTCTTGGAGGCAATGGGTTCGTTGTTGTAGGCCGCATCCAATTGCATCTGGCGAACCTTCTTTCGAGCCTGTGCGCCGTTGAGTGATGGGTAGGTGCCCAAGCCTAAAAATGACCACTTGCCGTCCTCTCTTTTGTAGCGCAATTCCCACGACTTTTGGCCCGTGGGTTTCACGCGAAAGTAGAGGCCATTGCCATCACTCACACGATAAATTTTCTCTTCAGGTTCGAGTGAGGAAAGCACTGTATCTGATAGCGGTCTGCGTTTGATTTGGGTTCTTTTCATGCTTGTATGCCAGGTTCGATTTTTGCCTTGGCATACACGTTGGCATACACAAAGGGCTGAGATGACCCTAGTTTACATGAGACGACTCTGGACGACAAAAAATGATAAGTGGCTGATTTTTATGAGTTTTTGGAACGGGTGAGACTACTTTGGAATGGTCGGTGGCGCACCTGACTGGATTCGAACCAGCGACCAACGGCTTCGGAAACCGCTACTCTATCCAACTGAGCTACAGGTGCATTACGCGAAAGTTTGCGCGGGCTGCGCAAGGCCCGCGATTTTACTGATCTTGCCGGTGATCGTCCACCGGCGTTTTTTAAATTAATTTCCTGCTAATTCCTTGATATTCAATTCCCGCGTGATTTGGGTGGAACCCAGGCTTTGGCTCATGGTGCCGAAAGGGAAATCGTTGATCATGTTTTCCAGACGCGGCAGGCAGCGCTTGAGGTTGGTGTAGTGACGGAAGTTGCTGAACCAGCTGGCGTTGGGTACGCGCGGTTGGTCCGGGTCTATTTCCCAGGGGTGCAGGTAAAAAATTTGCGGTTTGGATTCGTTGTTACTGGCGCGCTTGAACAGCCAGCGCGATAGCGCGTAGGGGTATTGGCGGAAGTAGCCACCACCCGCGGCAGGTACGGATTGGCCCAATACTTTTGCCGTAGTGAGCGGGAATTCCAGCAGTGGGGTGCCGCTATTGGTAATGATGCGATAGGGCTCTTCCGGGCTGCCGGGGATGCCGTAGTTGTCGTGGCGGGTGGGGAAAATACTGGAGTCCCAGGTGAAACCGAGCTCGGCCAAAATATCCAGCGCCCAAAGCGATTTGCGGGTAATGGAATAGGATGCGGCGCGATAGCCAGTCACTGGTGTTTGTGCCAGATCTTCCAGAATTTGTTTGGACTTGGCGGTTTCGGCGCGAAATACTTGCGGCGTCTGTTTATAAATCAATTGATGGCTGTAGCCGTGCGATGCAATTTCGTGCCCCTGGGCATGAA
>JAGKXD010000145.1 GCA_021151525.1 Cellvibrionaceae bacterium
TTGCGATTGTTTTGCCACACGGTGAGCGTCGAAAAAATTAATAAATGCACCGCGATAATCGGCAAATACACCAGCGGGCGATTATCCACCAATAACAACAGCGGCAACGCCATCATCGCCCCACCAAACCCCAAACCAGTGCGAACAAAACCGCTCCAGACGAAGATGAGTAAAACGAGAATAAGTTGGGTGAGGGAGAGGTCGGCCATGGAGAAATTCCATCCTTAACAGCGAGCACAAACTAGAGCTGAACCCTAGTTCAGACTAAAAGGCGTTTATCAAACGGATAGTGTCTGGCGCTAATAATTTCTGCATCGCCAGCAGCAATATGACGAGGATTAAACAAATAATTGTAGCTATGCGGTACTACCGCACTGGGTACACGCAATAACAGCGAGCTACTGCCCGTTAACCATTCATCTCCAATCGCGCGGGTGAGTTCAAGGTCCTCTTGCCAACGGTCAGGCAACGCGCTTTTATGCAGATGTGACATGCCGGTGCGCTGGTTGTAGTCCACTTCCAGCAGTTGATAACTTGCAGGAATTTCGCTGAGATCCAACTCAAAATGTACCAACACTTCCAACATCGCCAGCGCGGGGCTTTCGGATAAATAGACGATAGGAATACCGCGATTATGCCAGCGGCCGGACGCTTTCAAGCCGCCTTTTCCCTGTAGATCGGCGTAGTTGCTGATTCTCCATAACTTCATGGGTGGCGATTACCTTAAAAAAGCAGATCAGGCCGAAGCGCGTTTATCAGAAGTAGCCTTCATCTAATTGGATAAGGGTCTCTTCCACCAAACTCGCACCTGGCTCGGTTTTTATCAGCTCCATCGCCGACAAACCATCAAATACCTTGCGCGGTTTATTTAGCCAGGCCATGGCTTTGTCTGCCCCTAACACCTCTTGCGCCAAGGCCGAAATTTTTGCCGCACGCAACCAGCGCTCGGTTTCATCGGTCGTCAGTTTTTGGCCTTTTTCACGGCGATGGGTGAGGGTGCGCAGTGGGATGATCCAATCCAGATCACGCCGGTTAAACCCCTGATCGACAAGCAAATCCACCGCCGAGGTGACAATACCCTCGCGACTAACCCGCACGACATCGAGCGGGGTTTTAAGACCAATATGGAGAATTGAACCCACCCGCGCCATTACGCGGGCAGATACACCTTTATTGGCTTTTTCGGGAGTAAATTCGCTGTACTGCATAAAGCCCTCCACCAAGAATCGGCAATTTGCCTAAGTATATATGGCAAATTGCCGATTTGCCAATTATGAGACAGCGTATTCACTCATTCGTCGGCCTTTTTAGCTGAAGCTAACTTTTTCAATTCGCGGTCAAAATCGGATTCTATGCGTTGTAGCTTGTTAAATTTTTCATACTCGGCGAAAGCTTTTTGTTCGGCTTGTTTGCGGCTCACTGTGCCGAATCCTTCCAGAATTTTATATTCATTAAAGGCTAAAAATTTGTTTACGCTTTGGGCAAAACTCTCCATAGTAAAACTGGTGCGGCGTTCAATAATGCCTTCTATGTAGTCAAAGAATCCACTTACCGCGCGCTCTAGTTGTTTAATCTCAGTTTCACTTAAATAGTTTTTGCCAATAATGGTGTCGGATTTTAATACCCGGCCTGCGGGGGCATTTTTGAAACTGCTCATGCCCATTAGGGGTTTATTAGCATCGGCTTGGGTATAGATAATTTCGCTGGCAGTTTGACCCGTAATGGCGAAGTGAAACTTGTCTTGCACATGGGCGTAGAACTGGCGAGTAGTCTCGGATTTAGGATCGTAGTCTATGCTGCACTCGGCAAATATGTCGGTGATTTGCTGGTAGATGCGGCGCTCACTGGCGCGGATGGAGCGGACGCGCTCCAGCAGTTCTTTGAAATAATCCTTACCAAAATAGCGGCCATTTTTCAGCCGCTCATCATCCATGGCGAAGCCTTTGATGATGTATTCCCTTATCAATGCCGTCGCCCAAATTCTGAATTGAGTGGCTTGGGCAGAATTGACCCGATAGCCTACAGAAATCACCGCGTCCAGGTTGTAATACTGGGTTTGATACTTTTTGCCGTCCTCGGCAGTATGTTCCAAAATGGAACATACTGAGGTCTCATCTAACTCTTTGCTGTCAAAGATATTTTTCAAATGTTTGGTAATCGCCGGGCGCTGCACACCAAACAACTCCGCCATCCGCTTTTGCGTAAGCCACAGAGTTTCGTTGTTGAGCAGCACCTCCACTTTCACCTTGCCGCCGGGCGCGGTGTATAGCAAAAATTCGGTCAACTCGTCCGAGAGGCTAAGGCGATGGGAGGGTAATTGGCTATCAGGCATGAGCTTCCTCTTGGTCGGCGTTTTCTAAAACGGTGACGGGGACTTTGCCGGTGAGTAAGTCTTGCATTAGGCCGAGTTTTTGGTGGGACAATTTAGCCCTTTTTTGTTGCTCGTTTTGAATCAGTTGACGAATAACGTTGAATTTGTCGACTATCTGCTGTTGTTCGTTTATCGAAGGAAAAATAAATCTCAGCTGATTCAGGACTTCACTATTTGCCACGTCACGACCGCCGCTATTAACTTTTGATTTAATTTGAGATTTGAGCCTGTAGTCATAAGCCAAGGACAGTTGAACCAATTCAGGCAAAAGTTCTTTTTCATTCACCGCAATACGCATCAAATTAGATGACATTATCCAGCCAGCTTGCTGATCTCCAATTACCACCGATCTTCCAACATCGGCAACCCGCGAAAAAACAACATCACCCGGTTTCAATTGGAAATCGACTAACCGTCTAGCATCCCTTTTGCCCACAAATAAAAGTTCACTTTCAATAAACTCGCCTTCGCCTAATGCACCTATGGTTATGACCGGGTGGCCAGCAGTGACCCAATGTTCGCCTTTTAATGCCGATCCAAATGGGCCAGTTCTAATAAAATTGGTTCCTAGTCTGCTTCTTTCTCTCAGACCTGTTACTCCCCACTCCTTCGGAATCCACCCAATCTTGGTTTCCTGATACAAATCCGGTGCCTGTTCGCGTGTTGGGCGCAGCTGGCCGCTCGGTAGTACGCCGCGCGTAAATAAATCATGCATTAAGCCGGATTTTATTTGTTGGTATTTTTCAATTAACGCTTCGGTTTTTTCGATGGCGGTGTCGATGCTGGTTAGGATGGTGGCGATTTTTTGTTGCGTAGATAATGTTGGGTAGGGGATAAGTAATGCTGCTAAAGAGCTTTTATTGAGCGTTGCACCTTTAATTGCAGTATCAGTTGCCGCATCACGAACAACACTTGGTAAAACATAATATAAATATTTGCTATCCAGTTTTCGACTACAGCTAAAGCTAGCAATTGCTTCATTTGTGTACAAGTCGCAACCGGCAAAAGCAACTCTTCCAAGAGTCAGTTTAAAACTCATTAAAACAGTCTCTTTAGGTACGAGTTTTACATTTGAATTTTTTACGCCTGTCGAACTAATTTTCTCTTTTGTTTCAAAAATTATTCTTTTTTGCAAGTCAGAAATTGCTACCCAAGGAAAACCATCGTTATCTGCCCAATAGGATGAAATGTTTCTTGAAGGTGTACCTCCAATTGCAATATCTGCAAGATCACCTAATCTAGATTGATTCCATAAACTTGTACTACTCATACCCCAACTCCACCAAAAACGTTTGCAATTCTTTTGCAGCGGCATCGCGCTCAGCTTCAATGGTTTTGGCAGTGACGGCGTATTTTTGCCAGAGATTTTCAATCGCCGCTATGCATGCGCGCTGTTCGGCACGTAGGTAGGTTTTGTAAGTATCGATCAACGTTTTATGCAAGCGTTCGATAATAATCTTACGCGCTTCTTCCTGGGTAATTTTGGCGCGAGCGCTTTCTACCAATAGATCGCGTTTATCCGCATTGGCTTTGATGATGCTTTTCTGGGCTTTAACATCGTCTTCCAATTTTTTATGCCGCTCCAAACTCACGGCTATGGCTTGTGTGCGCTCATAGGCCAGCTTGCCGATTACCATGGCATCACACAAAGGCTCGATATACTCGGACTGCACACCCACTTCTTGCGCGAGGCTAATAATGCGCTGCGCATTATTAAACTGCGGCTCTTGTTGGGCAAAACCTTCGCTGCAATAAAAAGCTTTATTGGCGGTTTTGGGTAGCAGGTTCGCTACTTTAATTTCCAGGAATAAACTCGCGGCTAAATCTTTGCAGAGTTTGAGTTGGGCTTTCCATTCCGCCGTGCTGGTTTTGAGTTCATCTTTTTTGGTTTTTACATCGCCACTGGGTAATACGCCTGTGTCTTCAGTATCGTCAAAATCTTCTTCATCGGCGGCGGCAAACAAGGCTTGTAATTCGGCAAGGCGCGCTTGGGCTTGTTCCAATTCTTCCAACACCTCGGGGAATTGGCTTTGCAAAATTTCCTGGTCGGGAATGAGTTCTGCGCCCCAACCACTGGCGGCGATGGATTTAAAATCCGCTTTTAACATTGCCATGTAATTCGCAAAGGCACCGCGCACTTGAAAGGGTGTTAGTAAGTTTTGCGCACTTAGGGCTTGCGTAATATTGCCAAGCAAATTTTTGCGTAGGGTGTAAATATTGCCTGATGGCTGCGCCAGGGTTTCCGGGTTAGGTGCCAAGGCCTCTACTAAATTCACATTGGCTTGCCACCAGTCGTGCAGGGTTTCAATCAATTGCTGGTGACAATTTTTTAAGCTTGGGTGTGCATTCACAAACTCGGCAATGCTGCGCTTGCTACTAATCACGGCGGAAAAATCCGCATAGGTATTGTCGCGCGCAACAAAAATAGCTTCGCGCAATGTTGCGTAATTATCCCAATAATGTTGGAGCGCGTTGATTTCACTCAGCGGTACACCGCCGTGTAAATGGGCGCGAACATCTTGCGGCTCGGGTGGTGGTGCGTTGTCTACATAGCGGCGAATATTGCAGTTGTAATCTTCTGCTTGAATTTCTTCGATTGGTACTTGGCGCGCGTAACCGGGAATATCTTCACCTATACGATAGGCATGAATGATTTTGTCTATGTCTTCCGGGCGCAAATGGTTTTGCGCCTTGCCTTCGCGGTACTCGCGGTCGGCATTAATAAATAAGACTGACTTACGTGTGGCCGCGCCGTGTTTGTTCATCACCAGAATACAGGCGGGAATGCCAGTGCCATAAAATAAATTACTGGGCAACCCAATAACCGCTTCCAAATAGCCTTGGGTAATAAAATGTTTGCGCGCATCACGCTCTTCACCACCGCGAAACAAAACACCGTGGGGCATTACCGTGGCCAAGCGCCCGTTGTGTTTTAACACCGAAAGCATATGTTGCACAAACATAAGATCAGCTTTTTTGCCTTTTTCCGGCAACCACACCGGGAAACGGCCAGGGCGTTTTATTTCAGATTTTTTGTAGTTTTGGCTAAACGGGGGATTAGCGACCACGCGATCAAAACGCATGAGCTCATTTTTATCATCCAAATGCTGCGGATTACTGAGTGTATCTTCCTGGCGAATGTCGGCATGGGAAATCCCGTGCAGCAACATATTCATTTTACAAATTGACCAGGTGGTGCCAATTTTTTCCTGGCCGTTGAGTGAAATTTCGCTGGCACTGCCGCCATTTTCCAGTAGGTAGTCGCGCATTTGAATCAGCATGCCACCGGAACCTACTGTAGGGTCGTACACACTCATGCCCTCTTGCGGATCGCAAATTTCTACACACACTCTAACCACTTCGGCCGGTGTATAGAATTCACCGGCCTTTTTTCCGGCAGAATCGGCAAAGTATTTAATCAGCCATTCGTAGGCGGCGCCTAACAAATCCGGAAATTCAAAATCTTCATCGCGCAAGGGAATTTTTTCAAAGTTCAACACAAAATCAGAGAGCACCGCATCATCGAGCGTGCGTTGACCAATTTTGCGGTTGAAGTTGATGCCTTTGAGTACATCCTGCAATGCATCCAAATTGGCATCTTCAATCGCTTCCAGCGCTTTGTTTAAAGCAGTGCCGACGTTATCTTTGACGTGTTTCAGGGCAGGGTGATAAATAACCTTTGTTTCGCCATTCTCAATAACCTCTTCCTGCCAGCCGCGATTCCAACGCGCCCGCTCAGGAACGTAAAAATATTGGCCAGAGTAGTTATCCGGATCATTGAGTTCAATTTCGATATCGGCCGCTGACATACCAAGCGCAGTCAGCTCTTTGGTCAGTTCTTCCTGCCGCTGGTCAAATAAATCACTGGCACGTTTGAGGAATAACATACCGAATATGTATTCCTTGTATTCACTGGCATCCATACTACCGCGCAGGTCGTCACAGGCGGCAAGCAAGAGGTTTTCGAGACGGGAAAGCGTTAACTTCATGAACATTCCTAGCGACGGGTTTTTTACAACCACAAATGAATAAGGCACCCAAAAGGTGCCTTATTAATACATACGCGAATCAAAACAACAATATCAATTATTCCACAGTCACCGACTTGGCAAGATTCCTCGGCTGATCCACATCTGTACCCTTAATAATCGCCACGTAGTAACTCAATAATTGCAGTGGCAGTGTGTAGAGAATGGGTGCTAGCCAGCTGTGGATGTGCGGTACATTAATTACATGCATGGTGGCATCGGATTCGAATTTTGCATCTTCATCGGCAAATACATACAAGATGCCACCGCGCGCGCGCACTTCTTCCACATTGGATTTTAATTTTTCCAACAGATCGTTATTGGGTGCAACCACAATGATCGGCATGTGCGCATCTATCAATGCCAGTGGGCCGTGTTTTAATTCGCCCGCTGCATAGGCTTCCGCGTGGATGTAGGAAATTTCTTTTAATTTGAGTGCGCCTTCCATTGCGATGGGGTACTGATCGCCGCGACCTAAAAACAGTGAGTGATGCTTATCGGCAAATTCTTCCGCCAAGGCTTCAATTTTTGGAGCCAGTGCCAAAGACTCTTCCAGTTTCGCAGGAAGATTTTTCAGTGCGGCAACCATGTCTTTTTGTTGTTCTGCACTCAAGCCATTGTATTTGCCGACTGCGAGGACCAGCATTGCCAAACCCACCAATTGGGTGGTGAAGGCCTTGGTAGAAGCTACGCCAATTTCTGCTCCGGCGCGCGTCATGAAGGCGAGATCCGATTCACGTACCAACGATGAACCCGCTACGTTGCAAATGGTGAGGCTGCCAAGATAGCCCATTTCTTTCGCCAAACGCAGCGCCGCGAGTGTATCTGCCGTTTCACCGGATTGGCTGATAGACACCAACAGGCTATTGGGCTGCACAAAAGATTTGCGATAGCGGAATTCGCTGGCGATTTCTACGTTACAGGAAATACCGGCGAGAGATTCGATCCAGTAGCGCGCCACCATGCCTGAGTGATAGCTGGTACCGCAAGCAACGATTTGAATGTGTTTAACTTTTTTAAATAATTCGGCAGCGCCATTGCCGAAAGTTTCATCCAATACCGACTCGCTACCCAAGCGACCTTCGAGCGTATTTAAAACCGCGTTGGGCTGCTCATAAATTTCTTTGAGCATAAAATGACGGAATTGGCCTTTGTCGCCTGCATCATAGCTTGCGGTAGATTCGTGAACTTGACGTTCAACAGCAACACCATCTTTATCATAAATTTTAATGCTGTGACGGGTAATTTCCGCTACATCGCCTTCTTCCAAAAAGATAAAGCGACGTGTTACCGGCAAAAGTGCTAATTGATCTGACGCGATAAAATTTTCGCCGATGCCCAAGCCAATCACTAATGGACTGCCTGAGCGCGCAACGACTAAACGGCTGGGATCATTTTTGTCCATCAACACCGTGCCGTAGGCGCCGTGTAATTGTTTAACGGATTTTTGTACCGCGGCCAGGAGGCTATCAACATTTTTTAATTCTTTTTGCACCAGGTGCGCAATCACTTCTGTGTCAGTATCCGATGTAAATACGTAACCTTCTTCTTGCAACTGCGTACGCAGGCGCGCGTGATTTTCGATAATGCCATTGTGCACTACGGCAATGTGTTCTTTGGAAATGTGCGGGTGCGCATTGCGTTCGCTCGGTTCACCATGGGTGGCCCAGCGGGTGTGCGCAATTCCAGTACCGCCGGGAATAGGCTCAGCATGTACCGCATCCGACAATTCTTTCACTTTTCCCAAACGGCGCACGCGCTGCAATTGGCCATTGCTAACCACGGCCACGCCGGCTGAGTCATAACCACGGTATTCCAGGCGGCGTAATCCTTCCACCAGAATATCCACCACATCGCGTTGCGCTACGGCGCCAACAATTCCACACATGATTAACTCCTTGAGCTGTTTAGTAGTTGTAAATAATCTTTTTACTAATTTGAATGCAGTGATGGTCTTTTAGTGAGATGCGCAAATCACTTGCACACCCTGTTGTTCTAATTTTTGTTTGTCTTTTGTATCAATGCCAGCATCAGTCACCAACACTTTGATCGCACTCCAGGGCAATTCCAGGTTGTGGATTTTGCGGCCGATCTTGTCGGACTCGGCCATGACGATGAC
>JAGKXD010000048.1 GCA_021151525.1 Cellvibrionaceae bacterium
AACGACATGATATAACCTATTTTTATAAAATTAACAGTTGACCTGACTATCCCTTAGTAATTCGACCAAATTGGAATTGAAATTTTTTGACACTGAAAAGCAAGTTAGAACTCATCGCCGGCGTTTAGTAAATTAAGCCAGCTCCCACATTTATTAATTTGTGAGTATTTTTTCAAGTGAGATTTAAATGACAATAAAACTATTCTTATACACATTCCTGTTTTGTCTTTTTAGTTTAAATACTCAAGCAAACGATATTAAAGTTATGACGTTTAATTTACGTGTGCCTGTTGATCCCTATCCAAACGATTGGAAATCAAGATTGCCTCGCGTACTTTCTACCATTAGAACACAAGAGCCCGATGTCTTAGGCGTGCAAGAGGCAACGCCAGAAATTATTACTGACTTGCGAAATGCACTCCCTGATTACAAGGTAATTGGGCGCGGACGCGATGCTGACGAGGGTGGTGAAGGCTCGCAAATTTTCTACAAAAAAAGCCGCTGGCTTTTGGATAGACATGACCAAGGCACATTGCAATTTTCATCAACACCGACGATTGCCGGATCCAATGATTGGAACATGCAGTGGCCGCGCATTTTTACTTGGGTTTATCTGCAAGATAAACCAACAAAAAAATTCGTTTATGTTTTTAATACGCACTTCCCATTAAAACCGCAGGAGCGCGATTTGTCTGTGCAACTATTGGCAAAGTCTATTGTCGAGCGCAAGCACAAGAAAGCTCCTGCAATTTTGACCGGCGATTTTAATGCGTGTGACGATGAGGCTTCTATGAAATATCTGCTTGGTCAGAATGGTTCGCCCATCACCATGGTAGACACATATCACCTACTTCACCCCGATAGTAAAGCAGGAAGTTTTCATGCATTTGGCACAACCGAAACCTGCAAGATTGATTACATTTATACCTTGGGTTTAAACCAGGTGTTGAATGCAAATATTATTAAAGATAAGGATCAATTTGCGTCAGATCATTATGCGGTAACCGCAACAATTCGTTTTTGATAATTTATTGTCGCGCTCTAATTTTAAAAAGCTTTCGAATACACCTCGCTGCACTTCGTTTTGACTCAAGATTACAGGAAGCAAACCTGTCGGATTATTTGGCACGCCTGCTTCCTGTAGCATTTTTTAGGTCATCCACTCGCATATCCAGCCCCCCTTAAATCACCCATTTCTACAAAAATCACAGAAAAGCAACCAAAGTGTTGCACTTTTCAAAAATTGGCTCTATTCTTAAAGAACAACCAATCAGTTGCATATCGAGGATATTATGGACAACTATCAACAAAGCTTTACCCTTAAGGCAACACCAGCCAAGGTATACGCTGCAATTAGCACGCTGGAAGGCATCCAAGGATGGTGGACGCAAGATTGCACTGGCTCCACTCATGAGGGAGCCAGCCTGCATATTCGCTTTGGCGGCACCCACAAAGACTTGCGCATTGAGCAATTGGAGCCGAACCAAAGTGTGCGCTGGTTGTGCACTGCTGCGCATATCAACCATGAAAGCCTTACGCGCAAAGATGAATGGGTGGGAACACAAATGGTCTTTCGCTTAACCCCCGAAACCAATGGGTACACGCGTGTGGATTTCGAACATATAGGCTTGGTGCCCAGTTTTGAGTGCTACGATTTGTGTAATAACGGCTGGAATTATTTTCTAAAAAGTTTGCACGCTTATGTTGAGCAAGGGCAAGGTACGCCTTACGAAATTGGCGATACATGTGCAGAAAAGACTGCAACAGGGAGCAACTAAACCATGACTATGAGTATGAGTATGACGTCAGAAACTGATCGCATTGAACGCAGTATTATTATCAATGCACCACGCGAACGCGTATGGAGTGCCCTCACTAACGCAGAGAGTTTTGGTACTTGGTTTGGTGCAGACCTTAAGGGACAAAAATTTGTTGTGGGGGCACGCACACGCGGCGCTATGGATGCCGCTTGCGGTCACGATAATGTGTGGTTTGATATTATTGTCGAGCGCCTTGAGCCGCAGGATTTATTTTCGTATCGCTGGAATCCTTACCCTGTTGATACAAGCATTGATTATTCCCTTGAGGCACCAACGCTGGTAACTTTTTCGCTAAAGGATGCAGCAGAAAAAAGTACTTTGCTTATAGTTGTAGAATCAGGTTTTGATAAAATTCCTCCACACCGTCGCATAGATGCATTCCGAGCTCACACCGGCGGTTGGGAGTTTCACCTTAAGAATATTGCCAATTATGCAAGCAGCTAATAATAAGGGCGTGCCCGAGATTGTAAATGCCAACGTTAAACTCGCTGGAATTTTTGCCGCACTGGGAGACCCAACACGTTTAAAACTGGTTGCAGTCTTATGCATGGGCGGTGCTTTTTCAATTGCGCAACTCACGGCAAATACTGAAATCAGCAGACAAGGTGTTACCAAGCATCTACAAGTGCTGGCCGATGCCGGTGTAGTGCAGCATGTAAAATCTGGCCGCGAACGATTGTGGCAACTCGACCCACTGCAAATAGCAGAAGCCAAGCGAACATTAGAAGTGATTGGTAGAGAATGGGATCAAGCATTGGGCAGACTAAAAATGTTTGTTGAGTCCAATTAGATAGGCACCACCCTTGTTACTGCTCAATTTTGGGTTCGGAAAGTGTTTGCGTAATAATTCTTCAACTATATGAAATTCGGAGCAAGCATTTTATAAATGCCCGCTCCGAATTTATTTATTAAAACCAGTTATACCAGAAACACAATCGATTATTGTTGCATGCACCGTAATATACAGTTGCTGCGCAATCTTGGCCAAACGTACAAGGAGCATCATTACGCCCCATAGCCATTGCAGATGGACAAGTGGCTGCACCAATAAACCCTACTAAAACGGCTGTTTCGGCAAACGAACGAATAGCGTTGCGCGAGGGGATAATAGAAAAGACAGATTTAATATTCATGATTCAATAATCCTTCATTAGATTTGAATGTCCACTAGCGATAAAACACTAATGAGTTGATACCCCAAAACACCGGGCATCTACAGGCTAGAATTTATCCTATTAAACTGCTGTGAAAAATATCTTGGGCAGATTGTGAAAAATGCACAGGATTTATCGACTCACTATCTTTGATAGGCACTGAATATTTACTTGATTAAGCACTGTAAACAAAACAATTTCGCCCTGCACTTTTAGCAGAATATAAAGCCTTATCTGCACGCGATAGCAAGCTATCGGCAGAATCACCTGCTTTGAAGGATGCAATACCAATTGAACAGGTTTGAGAAAAGCCAAAGTCCTCAAATTCAATTACCTGCTCTGCACAAGCTCGTCTAATTCGCTCAGCAACATCGCAGGCTTGTGAACTATCTGCATCTGTTAATAATATTGCAAACTCCTCTCCCCCAATTCGGCCCACACAATCGTATTGCCTTACGGCATCGGTGCATATGTTTGCCATAACTGTAATGGCTTTATCGCCAGCAGGGTGACCGTAGCGGTCATTCACTTTTTTAAATTCGTCTATATCGATAATCATTAAGGCGAGCAAGGCATCATTTTGGGGGGAAATATTAATGCGTCGCTGTGCACGATGAATCTCATCTTGCAACCGCGCTCGAAAATAACGGCGATTACTAATTCCTGTTAGAGGATCTGTAACGCTAAGCCCGTACAATTCATTTGTTAAGTGCGCAAGTTGCTTATTGGCTTCTGACAATGCATTTAGATGTGCAATACGGTGCTGGCCATAATTTAAATTGCGTTCAATCATAATGATTAACATCAAACCCAACATAATAATGGTAATTGCAAGTTTCCATGAGTTGTAATAATTGCTTATAAGCTGATCAACATTTTCTAACACAAAAATGTGAAAATCATTCGCCTCCACTTTAGCTTTAGCCAATATATAAACCTGATTATTCATTTTCACGAACGGATAATCGCCAAAAGGAAGTTTCACATTATTCAACTGCAAGGCTTCGATTTTATTGCGATGGTACAACTGTTGATAGCGATTCAAATCTGGCGCTGGAAAAAATTCCGCGCCCATGTAATGGTAAATCCATTCTTCACGAGAACTGCTCAAAACAATTCCATCGTTACCCGTTATAAAAGTTGGATTTTTTTGATGGTTGAGAAAACCTACAACTTGTTGCATTTCCTGCCGTACAACAACAGCACCAACAAATTGATTATTTTGTTTGATTGCAGTTGAAAAGAAAAATGAAGGAACCGGCAGTACATGACCAATAGCAAATTGGCGGCCCCCGCCCTCATCCCGCGCACGCAGATAATATTCGCGTGTTTTATAATTAACCCCAATACATCCATTGGGTTGAGAGTAACGGCTTGAGCCCACACAGTAGGCAGACTCATCTAGTAACAAGACTTGATAGAGTCCTACACCGCGCGCTATTTGTTCAAACAGCTGATTAACCCTGTTTGCGCCCAGCATGGTTAAGATGTAATTCACACGCTCGGGTTCGGGTAAGTTTGTGTAATTGTCTTGATGCGCTTTAGCGTATTCCGCCAGAGATATAACAGTTTGATCAAATGACAAGGTTTTTGACAGTTGTTCAGCGCGATACAAATTTTGGGACAAAGCGTCCAACAAATGCCGTGCCTCACCCTGCACATAGAGATTTGACGCACTCAAGCCCTCCTTGAGCTGCCCCTCAATGAGATAGTGGCTTACCAAGGTCGCACCTAGGAGCCAACTGAGCGCAAACATAAGCGCAATCAATTGCAAAGCTCGAAATAGTCGCAGCTTGGGCGGCTTAGGGCTCTTTGAATGAGTGATTGCAGATATGTTTTCCAAACTCAGCGAAGATGCATGATCGTCAGGATCGGATACCATCGCAGCTAGAAAGTCCTATTGCCTAATGAGTTGGTTACCCATTAAGCCTAGCAGCTAATGACATTATCGCCTCTTACAAAAGGGGATTTCTGCAGTTAACGGATTATGTGTTTGTTTCTTTTATAAAAACAGGTTTCACAGGTTAGATCTGCTGAGCCGTAAACTCAAACAAATCCTCTTCTTGCCCACCCATCTTTGGCATGCACAAACCAACTATGCGCTCGCTCGAGCATGTGAACCAATGCCTAACAGCAGCTCAAATTGATGGGCAGACATGGGTTTACCAAAAAGATATCCCTGCCCTTCATTGCATTTTTCATTTAATAAATAATTTTTAACTGATTCTGTTTCAATGCCTTCAGCAATTGTTTCCAAATCAAAGCTGCGCGCCATATCTAATATGGCGCGAATTACAGATGCATCACGTTTTGAATTCAACATTCCTCGCACAAAAGATTGATCTATTTTAATGCGCGTTAAAGGATAAGTTTTTAATAAACTTAATGAAGCATAGCCTGTACCAAAATCATCAAAGGCTATGCCTACACCATGTCGATACAAACGCTCCAATACATCTAAAACAACAGCATCGTTATCTAGAACGATATTTTCTGTAACCTCTAACTCTAATGCATGAGGCGGAAGACCATGACGATTCAACAATTCAATCACTTCACTGGCCAAATCACCCACACGAAATTGCGCGCCGCAAAGGTTAACGCCAATACGAAAATTGTGCGCACCTTTGCGTCGCCAATAGGAGGCTTGCGTACAGGCCTCATTCAACACCCAAGACCCTACCGTTGCTGCAAGTGTTCCACCTTCCAACGCAGGCAAAAATGCGGCAGGAGCCAACAAACCTCGCTCAGGATGTCGCCAGCGAATTAGCACTTCTGCACCCGTAATTTCGCCAGAAGCTAATGCAATTTGCGGTTGATAAAATAATAAAAACTCCCCCTCATCCACTGCTCGGTGCAATTCAAGCCCATAACGACGGCGTGCAATTGCCTCCATTCGCAACGCGGGTACAAATAAAAATAAACTGCCACGCCCAAGGCTTTTTGCTTTGAATAAGGCCAAGTCTGCATTACCTACTAGCTCTAATGCTTCTTGCGCCTGTGAAGGCGCTAAGGCAATACCGCAGCTCGCAGCAACATGCACATTGTGCCCATTAATGTGAATAGATCGCGCAATATTATCTATAAGAGATGCGGCCGTATTAAGCGCGGCTTGCGCATCTTCCGTGCCGCTTAAGATAATCGCAAATTCATCACCACCAACACGGGCAACGACATCAGCTGCATCTACTAAGCACGTTAAACGGCTTGCAACTTCCTTCAATATTTCATCGCCCAAAATAGGCCCAAGCGTGTCGTTAATGTCTTTAAAACCATCAAGATCAATCATCAATACCGTCGCGGGAACGCCATTTACCAACGCGTCTTCTACACTCCGATAAAATTTCCCGCGATTGGCCAAGCCCGTTAAAGCATCGCGATTTGCCTGACGGCGTAATTCCTCTTCCTCGCGTTGCTGAGCACTTATATCTTTAAGCACAGCTTCAAGTTTCATGTGGTGGTTATGGTTCCACCCAAATAGCGATAACCCAAATTTAAAGGGGTTCCCATTTTTGTGGACAGCATTGATAGAGGAAGGAATAGAAAAATGATTTAAAGATTTTGCCGCAGCAATTTTTGCGATCAACTGCTTAAAGCTAAAGCGTTCATCGGCCGCGAGCAGCGCATCGAATTTTAGAGACAGTTTTTCAAGATATTGATAACCATAAGCGCATGCAGCAGCTTCATTCCACTCAAGAATATTGAGGTCTTCATCAAACCAAATAATAGGTGATGTCGAATCGCCAGCATAATCATTAAAGTGGGGACGAGTACGCGCGCTTGCGACTTCAACCCGACGCAACTCCAAACGATCCGATGCCATTTTTGCCAACTCAATTAATCGTTGACAGTCTTCAGTGGAAAAATTGTGGTTCGGCTTATCGTCAATAACACATAGAGCGCCAAGCGCATGGCCTTCAGGAGAAAAAAGCGGTATGCCCGCATAGAAACGCAAATTAGCATCGCCGGTAACGAGCGGGTTATCGTGAAACCGAACATCCAGAGTTGCATCTGGTACAAGCATCACGCCTGATTGATCGCATGGGCGCAAAAAGATACGTCGCGCCGCATATCAACCTCACCGATACCTACACTGGCTGCAAAAAAAACATACTCACTGCCAATGATGTTGACAGCAGCAACCGGCATATCAAACATGCGCGATGCAATATGCACAACCGGATCTAGGCTGCGAATCATTTGTTCACGATCAAACCCGTACTCAGCCAAGGCTTTTAATCGTTCGGGTTCACTTGAATAAATTGCAGGGCATTGCATAGCCACATCCTCATGTCTATTTCTAAAATGACCCAATCAAACTCATTAACATAATTTCGTTATTAATTACCTTTAGCGACTATTAAGTTCAAACCTAATCACACTGATAAATGTTCTAACGACAACAAAACTCTCTTAATACTAGGTTATTTTTTTAATGCATGAAACAATCTAGATTCATTTTTCAAAAGGCAGGCGCCATGTAATATCAAGTAATATGAAAAAACTTTTTTATATGCCGCATTACATTACCCAATTTTTGGATTAGCATTACCATTTTAAGCGACAAACTTTTAGCAACACCGCTATTTCACGCCATTATTTTTAGCACGAGACTAAATGCTATGCTCGATAAAATGAAAAATTTAGGTTCACAGGCCGCAAATAAGGCAACCGATGCGCTAGAGGGTATTTCCACCAGCATTAAAGATGGCGTGGGATCACTCTCAAACGCAGCAGGTACAATGACAGAAACCCTTAACGAAAAAGCCGTGCGCGCCTCCACAGCGCAGGTCTATCGAATTTTAGAAATTGCCATAGAGGAATTGAAAGATAGACCTTTGGCAAACAAATCTATTTCACTTACCGCTAGCGTAAACATAGGAATTGCCGCACTTGAGATGCAAATTCATTTGGAGCCAACAGCGGATAAAGATGAAAGTGCAGAAGTTATTGTTGTTGATATCCCGCAAGAAAATCCAGAAATATAAATGCAATCTAAAAAATTTTTCCATTCCCATAAAAGGCCAAGCGCATGACGCATGATCTATCGAAAAACGCCAACCGATTTATTATCTTTACTGTTTTTTTTAATGCCCGCGCTTATTACCCTGTATTAGCCATTTTATTTTTAGACCTTGGCTTAACGCTCGATCAATTCGTATTGTTAAACCTGATTTGGGCTGCAACTATTTTTACGTTTGAAGTTCCTTCAGGTGCATTAGCAGATACTCTGGGGCGGCGGCGATTGTTGATTGCCGCCTCCACCTTAATGATTATTGAAATGCTGTGTTTACTGCTAGCACCGCGCGATGGTGGCGCACTGCTATTTGCGATTTGCGTGATTAACCGAATTTGTTCCGGGCTTTCTGAGGCTTGCGCTAGTGGCGCCGATGAAGCACTGGCTTATGATTCTTTACACGAAGAGGGCCGCAGTAGCGCGTGGGATAAATTGCTCGCTAATGCTATGCGTTGGCGTTCAATTGGTTACGTTATTGCGATGATTCTTGGCGGCCTGCTTTATGACCCACACACTATTAACGGCTTATTGCCTGCACATTGGAATCTATCTGCCAATGTGATTCATCGCCTACCTGTTGCGTTGGTGTTATGTCAGGCTTGCGTTTGTTTATTTTTTACCTTGCGCATGATTGAGCCTATTCACTCCGCTGCAGGTTCAAGTATGAAACACGCATTTGAATTAACTCTTTCGACAGCGCGCTGGGTTTTGCTTCACCCCAAAACATTAGTGGTGATTCTAATTGGCGTTGCTATTGATTCTATAGTGCGTAATTTCGCAACAATTAACAGTAGTTACTATCGCCTAATAGAATTACCTGAATGGACGTACGGTTTTCTGGGAGCCGCCTTAGGTGCACTAGGGATTTTTGTGCCGGGCATTGCCAAAAAATTAAATCAGCACTTTAGCATGCTGGCAAACTTGGGATTTGTGTCAGTGGCAGCTTTGATTGGCCTTGCATGCTTGATTCCCGCAAAGCCAATCATCAGTATTATACCGGTTATGTTTTTAATGACGACTATGGGCTTTCTCAGTTTTACCCTTAGCCGAGTCTTACACCAAGAAGCTGATTCAGCTCGCCGCGCAACAGTGCTTTCGGTAAAAGGTTTACTATTTAATTTGGGTTACGGATTATTTAGCTTTGCATTCTCGTTGTTGCTGGCACACTTCCCAGATCAACCTGAAGGAAATGCGCTTCGTAACGCACTTATTTGGCAGGTGCCTTATTTTGCGATATTACTCGTCGGTTTATTTATATGGGCGAAATTTCATTTACAGCGAAAAAAATAAATTCGCACGATTAGCGTGAGATCTTATATGTATCAGGACATTTTGCAATTTTGGTTTGAAGATATCGACCAATCCAAATGGTGGGTTAAAGACCCCGATTTCGATAAAATGATTGGCGATAAATTTTCAGCCATTCATACAGCAGCTAAGAGCGGTGAACTATTTGAATGGCGAACAACCGCAAAAGGTCGGCTGGCGGAAATTATTATTTTGGATCAGTTCTCGCGCAATATATTTAGGGACTCTGCTCTAGCATTTTCCTGTGACTCAATAGCGTTGATCCTTGCACAAGAAGCCGTAGCGGCTGGCGCAGATAAATCACTTACACAAACTGAATCCATGTTTTTGTATTTACCTTTTATGCACAGCGAATCATTAAAGATTCACGAATACGCAGTTTCGCTATACACTCAAAACGGTCTGCAAGGTGCATTGGATTTTGAATTAAAGCACAAAGTGATTATTGAACAGTTTGGGCGATATCCTCATCGCAATAAGGCGCTAGAGCGAATCTCAACGCCAGAAGAGATTGAATTTTTAAAGCAACCCAATTCTTCATTCTGATTATACAGCGGGAATTTTAATGGAAGACAACAAATACACCTTATCGAAAAGCTTTCAGCAATTTTTCGAATCAGAAAAAGCCAGCGGCATTATCTTAATTTTTTGCACCATTGTTTCGCTCATTATTGCCAACTCTCAATTAGGCGCAGGTTACTTACACTTTTGGCATGTGTATATTGCAGGCTTAAGCATTGAGCATTGGGTAAACGATGCGCTTATGGCCATTTTCTTTTTATTGATTGGCCTTGAGCTTAAGCGCGAACTTTACAACGGCGAATTATCTAATTTTAAAAATGCATTGCTGCCCATTGTGGCAGCTATTGGCGGCGTTTGTTTACCTGCACTCATTCACTTTTCATTAAATGCCGGCACAGCAACTCAAGCTGGCATTGGCATTCCAATGGCAACAGATATTGCGTTTGCGTTGGGTGCGCTTGCGCTTTTGGGCAATCGTGTACCTGCATCACTTAAAATTTTTCTGGCCGCACTCGCGGTAATGGATGATCTCGCCGCAATTATTGTGATTGCAGTTTTTTATACTGCAAAACTTTCGCTAATCTATTTATTCGGTGCGGCATTCATGTTTGTTGCATTGAGCGTGCTTAATCGGGTGTTTCGCATTATGGCGCTTACACCTTATTTAATCGGTGGTGCAATCATGTGGTTCTGCATGCTGCAATCAGGAATTCATGCAACGATTGCTGGCGTGCTACTCGCATTTGCGATTCCTTTCTCATCTATAAACGATGACGAGAAATCACCATCTTATAAACTTGAACACATTCTCCACAAACCTGTCGCCTTTATGATTCTGCCAATTTTTGCACTTGCCAATACGGGCATTCTGATAAGTTCAAACTGGACCCATGAGTTGGCGAGCGAAAATAGTTTGGGGATTACTGGCGGCTTAATTATGGGCAAACCGATTGGCATTACACTCTTGAGTTTTATTGCTGTTGCTATAGGAGTTTGTAAATTGCCGGCAGGATTAAACTGGAAACATATTTTTGGTGCGGGACTCTTGGGCGGCATTGGTTTTACTATGTCGATATTTATTACCAACCTAGCGTTTACCGGAAACGCCAATGAAATTACTGCATCGAAGATTGCTGTGCTTTTGGCATCACTGAGTGCAGGCATTCTTGGTTATTTATGGCTGCGCTTTTTAGCCAACAAATAAATTAACCGTTAACAACAGTTTCGCTTGGCTGTTCGCTGAGCGAAATACGCATAACATTGACTTGACGGCCGCCCAAGCGAGTTTTTCGCACAACATCCCATGCGCGTTTTTGGTAGTAATCGGTGAACTCTGCAGCCGACAACCACAACTCACTTGCACCAAAGTCTTGCGAATATTTTTTGGCCGCTTCTATCAATAAATTACCGATTCCTTGCCGGCGTTTTTCATCGATCACATACAAATTACTGAGCCACACTGTTGCCGAGTTTGGTGGAATTAACACACTGCTGTCAGTGCGATAGGTGTAGTTCACGAGGCTGACGCAACCGACCGGCATTTTACCTTCCAAAGCAATAATCGTTTTGGGAATCGCATTGGTTTGTACGTGCAGCAGCAAACGCTGTTGGCGAATGGCAAGTGTGGATTGCAAACCTTGGCGCTCGCACTCCTGGTGGTGCCACGCAGCAACCTGAGCAAAGTGTTCAGGGGTGTGCTGAAGCAATTTAATTTTTATTTCCGCTTTTTTTATCACAAAGTTTTAACCGAAAAAAATACGCTCCTAAAAGCATAGCTCTATCGAGCTAATTTTTAGGAGCGTATTTTTGTTTTAAGGTAATTACAGGCTTTTTGCCGGCAACAAATTGCTGATGTCTTCACCGTGAGCTTGTTTGTCAGCGTGGTAGGACGAGCGTACCAGTGGGCCACAAGCAGCGTGTTTAAAGCCCATTTCTTCCGCGAGGCGCGTGTACTCGGCGAATTCGTCGGGGTGCACGTAGCGAGCAACAGGCAAGTGATCTTTTGAGGGTTGCAGGTATTGGCCGATGGTGAGCATATCGATATCGTGATCGCGCATGTGCTGCATTACTTCGATAATTTCTTCTTTGGTTTCACCAAGACCAACCATCAAACCGGATTTGGTCAAAACATCCGGACGACGCGCTTTGTATTGCTTGAGCAATTCCAAAGACCAGTTGTAGTTAGCGCCGGGGCGCGCTTGGCGATACAAACGGCTGACGGTTTCCATATTGTGGTTGAACACATCGGGCGCTTCTTGTTCGAGGATATCTAATGCGATTTCCATACGACCGCGGAAATCCGGCACTAGCACTTCAACTTGTAGATTGGGACTAAGCGCACGCGCTTCACGGATACAATCGGCAAAATGCTGGGCACCGCCATCGCGCAGGTCATCGCGGTCTACCGAGGTAATAACCACGTATTTCAAACGCATTTCAGCAATCGCTTCGGCGAGCTTACGTGGCTCTTCAACATCCAAAGGATTGGGTTTGCCATGGCCAACATCGCAGAAGGGGCAGCGACGGGTACAGATATCGCCCATGATCATGAAAGTTGCGGTACCACCGCTAAAGCACTCGCCCAAATTGGGGCAGTTGGCTTCTTCACACACAGACGAGAGCTTGTTTTTGCGCAGGATACTTTTGATGCGATCTACTTCCGGCGATGCAGGAATACGCACACGAATCCAATCCGGCTTGCGCTGCAACTCATCGCGATCGCTGGCAATTACCTTGACCGGAATACGCTCAACCTTGTCGGCATCGCGCAATTTTTCGCCCTGCTTGTGGCGTTCGGTACGCTTTACAGGTTGCAGCTCTTGGATTTGAACGGGGGGTAAATCAGACATAAGAAGCTCTTTGTTCGCTTTTCTGTTTCCACAATATTTCAAAGGGAAACGGGTGAAGGGGTGTTGGACTATCAGAGGCAGGATGCCGACGATAAGCCCCCAAGGATGGGTTTACGGCGTGTCCAGCACCCCTTTACCCGTTTCCCGACAACCACTAAAGGCGCGCATTGTACAGGTTTCGTAAGCTAATTTCTGCGCAAATTGGGTGACAAGTTGTGTTTGAACATCTTCAATTGAAGGCGGATTAGGCAACAAATCCCGCATTTGGGTCATGGCCAAGCCTTGGTAGCCACAAGGGTTGATGCGCAAAAAGGGCGATAAATCCATGGCCACATTTAAGGCCAAGCCGTGAAAACTGCAGCCGCGACGCACACGCAGACCGAGCGAGGCAATCTTATCCACGCGACCATTATTGCTTACATAAACGCCGGGAGCATCGGGTTTGGGGAAAGCTTCGATTTCATAGTGCGTCAGAGTCGCCACAATCGTCTGCTCAATCGCCGTAACCAGCTCGCGCACCCCCATTTTCAGGCGGCGTAAATCCAGCAATGGGTAGGCAACCAATTGGCCAGGGCCGTGGTAAGTGACTTGGCCACCGCGATCTGACTGCACGACCGGTATATCGCCCGGCACCAGTAGATGCTCAGCTTTGCCAGCCTGACCCTGGGTAAACACAGGAGGGTGCTGCACCAGCCACAGTTGATCCAGCGTATCTGGGGTACGGGTGTTGGTGAACTCAGTCATGGCCGCCCAGACTTGCTCGTAGGGCTGAATGCCGAGGTTGCTGACCTCCAGAACGGGCTGGCTAGGCAACGCTTTTTCTAGCGGTGATGGCACCTTAGATCACCATTTTGATTTTTTTGCTGATGCGCAAATCTTCATGAATAGCGGTCAGTTGCTCGATTCCCGTTGCCGTAATCCACACGGTAACTGACTGGAAACGACCTTTGCTGGATTGGTTAATGGTGATGCGGGTTTGGTCGAAACCGGGGGCGTGGCGCTCCATGACTTCGATCACTAAGCTATGCATTTCGTGATCGGCATCGCCCAACACTTTAATAGGGTAGTTTTCGCAGGGGAACTCAATTTTGGGGGGCTGTTGTTCTGACATAGGATTTACCTGTTCGCTCCTCGTAGGAGCCTTTTAATCTCCCCTAACCCCTCTTTAGCTAGGAGGGGAATCAGCTCCTCCCTTTGTAAAAGGGAGGCTAGGAGGGATTTTTCAATCTACTTAACTAAAAAGACCACGGAAGAAGAGCTTGATTTTATCCCACAAACGGGCAAAGAAACTGGCCTCTTCTACCGGCTGCAAAGCAACCAAGGGCTGGGTGTTAATGACTTTGCCATCCAACTCAATAGTGAGACTACCCAGCTCTTGACCCGCCAAAATAGGCGCTTTGATGGTTTCGTTCACGTGAACATTGGCTTTAACATCGTCAATATGACCACGCGGCAAAGACATGCGCACATCTTTCGGCAAGCCCAAAACGACTTCTGGCGCTTTACCTGACCAAACACGTGCTTTGGTAACCTCAGTGTTGGCTTTGTAGAGGCTTACAGTTTCAAAGTAGCGGAAACCATAAGCGAGCAGTTTTTGGGTTTCTTCCGCACGTGAAATATCGCTCTTGGTGCCCAAAACGACGGCGATCAAACGGGTGTTTTCACGCTTGGATGATGCCACTAAACAGTAACCAGCTTCTTCAGTATGACCGGTTTTCAAACCATCAACTGTAGGGTCGCGGTACAACAAAAGGTTGCGGTTTGGCTGACGGATATTGTTGTACTTGAACTCTTTCTCCGCGTAGAGCGGGTAGTGTTGCGGGTGGTTGTAAATAACGGCACGCGCCAAAATCGACAGATCGCGAGCAGTTGTATAGTGCTCTGGAGCTGGCAAACCGGCAGCGTTTTGGAAGTGGGTGGCCTTCATACCCAATTCTTGCGCTTTTTTGTTCATCATATCGACGAAGGCGTCTTCATTACCGCCTACGTATTCAGCCAAGGCAACCGTAGCGTCGTTACCTGACTGGATAATTTCACCGCGCAGCAAATCGATTACGGAAACCTGAGTCCCCTCTTTCACATACATGCGCGAGCCTTCCATTTTCCAGGCTTTTACGCTGATGGTTACCATGTTGGTTTCGTTGATACGACCACGAATCAGTTCATCGATAACAAGGTAGCTGGACATCATTTTGGTCAAGCTGGCGGGCGGCAAGCGTTGGTCCGCATTGTTTTGGGCAAGTACCTCACCGGTTTCGCCGTCCACCAAAATATAACCGCTCGCAGCCAAGGCTGGTGCTTCCGGAATTGAAACTGTCGGTGCCGGCGTTGCAGCGGCAGGAGCGCTTTGACCAGGAACCGGAGTGGGCGCAGGCGGTGCGGCAACTGCACCCAGACTGATAAGCAGCGCAGTGAGCGTTAAAGGCTTACGTAAAAGAGAGGCTTTGAACATAGAAAAATCACTTAAAAAGAATTGCAAGAATTGGGGGCTTGGCTAGAACAGGCAAGCCTAAGAAAAATTGTGCTGAATTGTAACACTGCAGACAGGAATTGCTTACTGGTAAACCACATGAGTCTGCAAAATGTCGATTTTTTGCAGCTGATCGCGGGCAGCTTGCATGCTTTGTGCGTCTTTAAAGGGGCCTACACGCACACGATAAAGCTTGTTCGGCGGTTGCGATGTGCTAATCACCACTGGATAGCTCAATACTTTACTTACATTCGCCGCGAACTGTTTAGCTGATTTTTCCACGCCGAAGGCAGCAATTTGCAGGTAAGTACCCTCAGGAATTTTGGAGTCATCGCTCGCAGCGCCAGCTTCTGTCTTGCTGACAATACCCGCCTCTTTCGCACTGCTGGCCAGCTCGGTTTTGCGCGCTTTTAACGGCGGACGCGGATCACCTTCCGGCACCACGATTTCAACTTCTACATTGCCTGTACCCATCCGAGTAATACCCAAACGCTGAGCAGCGGCATAACTCAGGTCGATGATGCGGCCATCGTGAAACGGCCCACGATCATTAATGCGCACCACCACACTTTTGCGGTTATCCAAATTGGTAACGCGCACATAAGAAGGAATTGGTAGGGTTTTGTGTGCACCCGTCATGGAAAACATATCGTAAAGTTCGCCGTTGGACGTGCGCTCGCCATTGAATTTATAGCCGTACCATGAGGCCACACCACGTTCTTTGTAGGCGCGTTCGTCGTCCATGAGGTAATAGGTTTTACCCAATACGGTATAAGGGTTTTTGTTGCCTGCGATGGTGCGATTTTCATAGCGCGGTACGGCATCGGGCACGTGGGACATATCAATTTCCTTATCCGGCCCCCAGTCATTATCCTTGCCTTGATAGCGCCCAGAAGACGAAGACGGTGTGCTCGATGAGCCTGATTTTTTAGAGGCATTTGAACAGCCGTTCAACACCACCGAAGCCAAAATCAACAGCGCCAAACAGCTTCTGCTTAAGTTACCCATTGCGCGACACAGCTGCACTAGATTTTCCCCATTTCAAGCTTAATAGCTTGGCTCAGTTGATAAACCGCCATGGCGTACATGGGGCTGCGGTTGTAGCGGGTGATCACGTAGAAATTTTGCAAACCAAACCAATATTCTGCACCGTTAACACCGTCAAACTGAAAAGCGATAACACGGGTTGTGGGTGGCAACCATGAAATGGGGTTAATCCCCTGCTCGCGCCATTGGTCTACCGTCTGGGTAGGCGGCACTATGCTATTCAGTTGCGGAGCTTGCATATTTTCAGCCGCGTGAGCTTCAACAGTCACTGGCTCGCCCGTTTTCCAGCCGTGCTCTTTAAAATAATTGGCGACACTGCCAATAGCATCGGAAGGAGTTTTCCAGATATCGGTGAAGCCGTCACCGCTAAAATCTACCGCCCATTTGCGGTAGCTTGAGGGCATAAACTGCCCGTAACCCATAGCGCCTGCATAGGAGCCTTTAAAGTCGAGCGGGCTGTGTTTTTGTTCGCGGGTGAGCAGGAAATAATTTTCCAATTCTGAGCGGAAGAAAGGTGCGCGCGGCGGATAATCAAACGCCAAAGTCGAGAGCGCATCTATCACGTTATAGCCGCCCATGTTGCGGCCATAGCTGGTTTCCACGCCGATAATCGCCACCACAATTTCAGCGGGTACACCGAACTCTTTTTCGGCGCGCGCGAGTTCCGCGCTGTTCTCACGCCAAAACTTCACACCGTTTTCCACGCGTGCAGGCATAAGGAAAATGGGGCGATATTCTTTCCAGGTTTTGGATTGCTCAGCGGGGCGAGAAATAGCGTCCAATATCGCCTGCTTTTTTTCTGCTTTTTCAAAAACTGCCACTAATTCAGTGCGCGTAAAACCGTTCTTGCTCACCATCTCGGCGATAAACTTTTTCGCTTCAGGGTGCTGTGAATAATCTGCAAAACAGGACGCCGAAACAATCGCCAGCGAGCATAAGCTAACAAGCTGTGATAAGCGTTTCATCATTGATCCTGCCCATAAATAATTGCGCTGCTTTACTAACATCAAATCCACTATCTCATCTTATTTCTGCGGGTTCATAACCCGTTTTTGTTCGGTCGCTATGGCCATTAAGATTCCAAAACCGGACATAAGTGCCACCACCGCCGTGCCGCCTTGACTAATAAAGGGCAGCGGCACGCCAACCACCGGCAACATACCCGCTACCATACCCATATTCACGAACACATACACGAAAAAGGTGGTAGAGATACTTGCCGCCAACAGGCGACCAAAATTGTCCTGCGCATTCATGGCGATATGCATACCGCGCGCAATCACCAATATGTAAGCGAAAATCAACAAAATTACGCCCAGCAAACCAAACTCTTCAGACATAACGGCGATAATAAAATCCGTATGACCTTCCGGCAAAAAATCCAGCCGAGATTGAGTGCCTTCAAGCCAGCCCTTGCCGTACAAGCCGCCCGAGCCAATCGCCGTTTTTGATTGGATAATATTCCAGCCAGCACCGAGCGGATCGCTCTCGGGGTTGAGCAGCATCAAAATACGTTTTTGTTGGTAGTCATGAAGCATGTAATGCCACACCGGCCAGAGGCTCGCACCAAATCCAGCTGCGGCCAAGGCGATATACCACCACTGCAAACCGGCGTAAAACAACACCACCATGCCGGAAACCAACACCAGAATTGCAGTTCCCAAGTCCGGCTGTTTGATGATTAAGGCCGTGGGCACCGCAATCAGCACCAGCGTAATCACAATATGCAGGAAGCGCGGCGGCAAATACTGGCGGCTCAAAAAGGCGGCAATGGTAATTGGCATTGCCAGCTTCATAATTTCCGACGGCTGAAAGCGCACCCCGCCTACCCCAAGCCAGCGCTGGGCGCCCTTGGCACCAATGCCGATAACCAACACCAACAGCAACAACACAACGCCCACACCGTAAAGCCAAGGAGCCGTTCTTCGCATTAAATCAACAGGAACCTGTGCAATGACAAACATCGCACAAAAGGCGATAGCGAAGAAGCTGCCCTGCTTTTGAATCGCCAGCATGCTGCTACTGCTCGCACTATAGAGCACCACCATGCCAAAGCTGGCGATGGCAACCAGCAAAAATAACAGTACAAAATCCATGTGTAAGCGCTGGGCAATACGGTAAGACCGGCTAAATTCAATACCCGTTTTAGGCATGCGCCGCAGGAAATCTTGACTACTCATGCTTGCGTACTCATTTATTGATTCTCAGGTGAAGGTGCTGCCTGCTGAGACTGAGCTTCCTCATCAGGGCTTGTCGAATCATCTGGCGTTTCGTTGTAAAAGGTTTCTGTCGGCACTGGCGCTACTGTAGCGGCTGCACCTGCTGCAGTTTTATCCGTTGGGAAACCATAGACAGGCCCTGCGCCCACAAAAATCCCACGCAAGTAACCGTCGAACAGGCGGCGCGCTAACAAGCTGGGGTTTTCGGACGATTTAAGGTGGTCATCATTCTCAAGGATGATGGCAATCGCAATTTTGGGATCATCCGCCGGCGCAAAACCAACGAATAGCACGTGGTCACGTTGATTCACTTTTAAAGTGCCCTTGGTGTACTTGGCGTCTTGCGCTATGTTCACAACCTGCGCTGTACCTGACTTGGCGGCAATGCGGTAATCCGCACCCATGCCCAAGTGATACTGTTTGAAAGTCGCCAAACCGCCGCCGTAAACGGCATCTTCCATACCTTCAAACACCGCATCCCAGTATTCTTTTTTGATCTCTATGTGATCTTCCAGAATCGGCTTGGTGTCCACGCCGTCCACAGCTTTAACCAAGCGCGGGCGATAGCGGTCGCCACGGCTGGCAATGGTCGCAACCATCACCCCCAGCTGCATGGGAGTAACCGATACATAGCCTTGGCCGATACCAATACTCACGTTATCGCCCGGAAACCAAGGCTGCTTGTATTTGGCGCGCTTCCACTCGCGCGATGGCCAAATACCGGGGCGCTCGTTGGGAATATCTATACCTGTGCGACCACCGAGACCGAAATGACGCCCAAACGGATAAATATTATCCACCCCCATACGCCATGCGAGATCGTAAAAATAGGTATCGCAGGATTCTGCAATCGCCTTCTTCAAGGCCACGCTGCCGTGTCCACCGCCCAAGCCGGGCGTATTCAACGTCCAGTCACGGTACTTATGCGAGCTGCCCCCTAGGGTAAAGAAACCGGGGTCACTAATGGCGCGATTGACGTCGGTAAAACCTAAATGCAACCCCGCCAACCCCATCATAGGCTTGATGGTAGAACCCGAAGGGAACTGCCCTTGAATAAAACGGTTAATCAAAGGAGTTTCGGGTGACTCACTCAGCGCCTTGTAATCTGCAAAGCTAATCCCTGTAACAAATAAATTCGGGTCAAAACCGGGGTTACTCACCGCAGCCACCACCGCGCCGGTTTTAACCTCAATCGCCACCACCGAACCACGGCGACCAGCCAGCGTGGTTTCTGCTTGCTGCTGCATACGAAGATCAAGATTCAGGGTAAGATTTTTACCTGCCTTGGGGTCAATTCGGTCAAGCACGCGCTGTACGCGACCACGCGCATTGGTCTCAACGTTTTGACTTCCCACTTCACCGAGCAATACATCTTCGTAACTCGCTTCGATACCGGATTTACCAATGGAGTGCGAGCCGCTGTAACGACGCACTTGGTCTTCAGTAAATTTTTCTAAATCATTTTCACTGATACGGCTTACGTAGCCAATCGTGTGCGCGAACATATCGCCATAAGGGTAATAGCGTACAAGTTCAGCATCTACTTGCACTCCATCCAAACGATATTCATTTACGGCAAGGCGAGCGATTTCTTCTTCAGTAAGGCGATAGCGCAGCGGAATAGGTTCCAGCGGGTGAATTTGTTGCTTTTTGAGCTTATAAAATTTATCGAGATCTGCGGGAGTAATATCGACTAGGGTGCGCAACACATTAATGGTCGCATCAAGATCCATTCCTTTATTGACTACCAGCGAGAGCGTAAAACTCGCATGGTTATCGGCCACCACTTCGCCGTTGCGGTCGTAAATAATTCCGCGCGTAGGAGGAATAGGCTCAACATGCACGCGGTTATGTTCAGATTGGGTTGCGTACTCAAGGTAATTAATAATTTGCAAATTGTAGTAGCGGTAAACCAACACACAAAACAACGCAAACATAATTGCAACCATCACCCCCAAACGGAATTTAAATATCCGCGCTTCGCGCTGGTGATCCTTAAAGTGATGGTTCTCAAACATGCGGGGAAAAGCTCGAAAGAATAATTATTGATGAGAGTAGCCGTAAGGAGCGAAGCGCATTACGGGGCAATGTACACAAATCTTCCCGTAATGCGCTTCGCTCCTTACGGGCTACGTAAATAATGACTGCAATATTAAACAAACATTATTCAATTCAGGTAGTAATTTTTTATTTATGATACGGATGATTTTGCAAAATCGTACAGGCGCGATACAACTGCTCAATCACCAAAATTCGCACCAGTGGATGAGGTAAAGTCAGCGGTGAAAGCGACCACTTTACCGACGCCATTGCCGACACTTCCGGCGCTAAACCGTCCGGGCCACCAATCAACAAACAGTAATTGGAACCACTCATTTTCCACGTCGCCAAATTTTCTGCCAACTGCTCAGTTGTCCACGCTTTGCCCTTCACTTCCAACGCAATAATTTGCTCGCCTTTACCAATGCTCGCTAAAATTGCCTCACCTTCTTTCTCCATGGCCTTAGCGAGATCAGAATTTTTGGAACGCTGCGCGAGCGGCAACTCCACCATATCTACACTCACATCGCGCGGCATGCGCTTGGCGTATTCGGCATAACCTGCCTCAACCCAATCCGGCATTTTGGTACCGACTGCTATGATTCGAATTCGCACAGCTATTCAAACTCGAAAAATTATTCAGTGCGGCTGGCTGGCGTCATAGACCAGAGCTTCTCTAGCTCATAGTAAGCACGAGTCTCTTCTTGCATCACATGAACAACGGTGTCGATGTAATCTACTAGCACCCAATCACCCCCCTCCAAACCTTCTATGCCGTTCGCGCGGAAGCCTTTCTTTTTGGTTTCTTCCACCAAATTTTCTGCCAAAGACCGCGTGTGACGATTCGAAGTACCACTCACAATAATCAGAGTATCCATTACATCCGTCAGCGTGCGCACATCAAGCGTAACGATGTTTTTGCCCTTCAAATCTTCAAGAGCTTCAATAATGGCGTTGTTTAAATCAGACATTCAATTACCTATAGGTTTTAAAAAATAAATTTGTTTCATTTGTTGAATCATAAAGCTCTCCCCATCCCTCCCTTTTTCAAAGGGAGTAGTAACCCCTTTTAAAAAGAGGCGCCACGGGCGGGGGGATTTGCATTTAAATCTAGCGATACAAACCATTCGCGTTAATGTAATTCCACACTCCATCCGGCACTAAGAATTGCGCGGAATTTCCCGCTGCAATTTGTTGACGAATTTCTGTAGCAGAAATTGGCAACAATCGCAGTGATTGCAACACAATTGAACCAGCCGGTTCCTTATCTAAACTTTTTACATCACGCTCACACAAGCTCAGCAATTCGCGTGCATCGCCGGCATCTGGAATACGCCAACCTGGGCGAGCTATCACCACAATATGGGCGAGCTGTATTAATTCCTGCCAGCGATACCACTTAGGCAAACCAGCAAAAGCATCCTCGCCCATGCACAACACTAAACTCACATCTGCGCCAAGTTCTGCCCGCAATTCCACTAAGGTGTCGTAAGTGTAGGAGGGTTTATCGCGTTGCAATTCGCGCTCATCTAATTGCAACTCCGGGCAATCTTGCAAAGCGATTCGCAACATTTCCGAACGCTGTGCGCTACTCACTTGCGGTGCATCGCGGTGCGGCGGTTGGTGGCAAGGCAGCAAACGCATGTCATCCAAACCAAGCTGCTGTTTTAACTCCAATGCCATGCGCAAATGGCCGATATGAACCGGGTCAAAAGTGCCACCGAAAATACCGATTTTTTTTCGCATTAAAAATTCGCTTTAAACACGAACATGTCCATCGCCAAACACAACCCATTTTTGCGAGGTCAAACCTTCCAGACCTACAGGGCCGCGCGCGTGAATTTTGTCGGTGGAAATACCGATTTCGGCACCCAATCCGTACTCAAAACCATCCGCAAAACGGGTGGAGGCATTAACCATTACCGAGCTGGAATCTACTTCGGTAATGAAACGGCGCGCGCGCGTGAAATCTTCGGTCACAATGGCATCAGTGTGCTGCGAGCTGTAGCGAGTGATGTGATCAATAGCCTCATCCAAACCCGACACGATTTTGATCGACAACACAGGTGCGAGGTATTCAGTCGCCCAATCTTCTTCAGTTGCTTCATTGGCTTGGATAATGGCGCGAGTCTTTTCGTCGCCACGCAACTCAACACCTTTCTCGACGTAAGCAGCTGCCAAGCGCGGCAAAATCTCCGCGGCGACTTGCTCGTCAACCAACAGAGTTTCCATGGCGTTGCACACACCATAGCGATGGGTTTTGGCATTGAGCGCAATATCAAATGCCTTATCCAAATCGGCTTTGCTATCGATAAACACGTGGCAGATACCGTCGAGATGCTTAATCACCGGTACTTTAGCGTCTTTGCTGATGCGTTCGATCAAGCCTTTGCCGCCGCGTGGAACTATCACGTCCACAAACTCAGGCATAGCAATCAGCTCGCCCACCGCCGCGCGGTCAGTCGTTTCAACAATTTGCACCACAGTGGCTGGCAAACCTGCAATCCTCAAACCCTCCGCCAAACAAGCTGCAATAGCGCGGTTGGAATGAATGGATTCGCTACCACCACGCAAAATAGCGGCGTTGCCGGATTTCAAGCAGAGGCTTGCGGCATCTATAGTCACGTTAGGGCGAGATTCGTAAATGATGCCCACCACCCCGAGCGGCACACGCATTTTGCCAACCTGAATACCTGTTGGACGGTAATTCATATCGGTGATTGCACCGCATGGATCGGGCAAAGCGGCAACTTGGCGCAGGCCTTCAATCATGGCATCGATAGTCGCAGGCTTCACCGCCAAACGATCCACCATAGCGGGCTCCAAACCATTCGCCTTGGCCGCAGCCAAATCTTTTTGGTTCTCAGCCACCAAGGTAATACGGTTGTTGTCCAAGGCATCAGCAATCGCCAATAAGGCCTTGTTCTTAACACCGGTAGATGCCGCCGCAATTGCACGGGAAGCCTTACGCGCATTGCGCCCAAGCTCAGACATGTACTCTTTTACGTTCACTACTTCTGCCATAACCCGCAAATCCACCATCAAAAAAATAAAAAGCAAAATAAGGCGGCGATTATACCCTGATTAGCGCAACTTTTTGGGGCTAATACTGAGTATTTATCACCCAAAGCTTAGAAAAACCCAATGGAATTTCAGCAGGTATTCAGCTTCAAAGACTTATTCTGCAAGTGAGCTTAAAAAAGCTCTATTCGCAATTCCTTGTTAACGACTTGTTATAGGAACATCATCATGAAAAACCGTCTGTTTGTTCGCAGTATTCTGGCCTTAAGCATGAGTATGTTTGTCGCTGGCTGCGCCTCTGCCGATCACGGTTACAGACGCCACTATCACGACGATTATGTCTATTCGAGCTACGATGCTTATGACTACGGCGACTACGGCCGCGTAGTAGAAGCGCGCCCAATTTACCGCCAAGTGGCCATTGATGTACCGCGCGAATCCTGCCGCGTAGAAACCGTAGCGCGTGAACACCGCAGCGGCGACTCATTCGCCGGTACGGTTGTGGGCGGCTTAGTCGGCGCGGCGATTGGACACGAAATTGGTAATGGACGCGGCACCGCGACTGCCGTTGGTGGATTGATTGGTGCGTCAATTGGTAATGACGCTGGCAGTAACCGCACAGTGCGCTATCGCGACGAAGAAGTGTGCCGCACTCAATATCGCACAGAGTATGAGCAACGCATTATCGGTTACGATGTCAGTTATAGTTACAACGGTCGCATTTACCAAACCCGCACTGACCGTCACCCCGGTGATCGCATCGCGGTTGATGTTGCAGTTCGTTCGCGCGGCGGCTATTAATTTTTCGCACAGCGATTAAATTGTTAGAGATCATTGAATTTTATCGACCAGGAAGCGATAGTGTTCTGCAAACTCGCCCGCGGCGATCTAGCCTTAACCATTGAGATGTAACGCCGCGCTGGAACTAAAAAAGTGGTTGAGGATTAAACATGCAAGCTTCCCCAAAATTACGCATCAAAACCTTGCTGTCGCCGCTGGCGATAGCATTGGTTTTGATCACACCTCACGCATTCGCCAAAAAAGATTTGTTCGCCAACGATCCAGGCGCAAAGCAAACTCAGCACGCGGAACAATTGGTGCCCAACGCCAGCAGCAGCTCTGCGCCTGCAGAAAAAGCCAAAGAAGAAACACCTGTCGCACCACCAAAAATGGAAGAGAAAGCCAAAGCGCCAGCACCTGAAGCGAAAAACGACACAGAATCCGGCAAGAAAAGTTCTTATCTGGAAACACAATTTGCCCGTTTGAAAGGTCATTTGGTAGACGCTAAAGATGACTTATTCGGCGGCAAAAAAACTGCAAAAAAAGAATCAGCGTCTGCGGCTCAGCAAACCCTAGCAGATTCAGCGGAAGGCGCACATTCGAGCGAAGATGCACAACCAGAGGCACCTACTATCTCTGCAACTGAGGCTGCACAACGCGCGCAAACATTGGCCGAGGGGCAAGTGATTAATGTGCGTAAATATCAGGAAGACGATAAGCCGCGTTACGCCGTAAAACTGCTCCAAAAAAATGGCCGCATGAAAACTATTAATCTCGATGCAGTTAGCGGCACATTGATTGAAGAAAAACCGGTTGAAGAAACACCACAATAATTTGAACACCACAAGGAAATTGAATCATGCGTTTATTAATTGTTGAAGATGAAAAAAGCCTGCGCGAACAAATCGAGCAAATTGTTATCAGCGAAAAATATGCGTGCGATACCGCTGGCGATGGCCGCGAAGGTTTATTTCTTGGCAGCGAATACGACTACGATCTAGCCATTATCGACCTAGGTCTACCGCTGCTGGACGGCACACAATTAATTAAGCAACTGCGCGCAAAAGCGCGCAACTTTCCCATTTTGATTTTAACCGCGCGCGGCAATTGGCAAGACAAAGTTGAAGGCCTTGAAGCCGGTGCCGATGACTACTTAACCAAGCCTTTCCACCCAGAGGAATTGCGCGCACGCCTGCACGCACTCTTGCGTCGCGCCAGCGGCCACGCAACTCCTGTATTGCGCTACGGCCCTGTTGCTATTGATACCAGCGCACGCCGTGTACACCGCAACGACCAAGAGGTGGAACTCACCAGCTTTGAGTACAACACCCTCACCTATTTGGCGATGCACGCAGGCAAAAACATATCCAAAACTGAATTGACCGAGCATTTGTACGCGCAGGATTACGATCGCGATAGCAATGTAATTGAAGTATTTGTTGGCCGCTTGCGCAAAAAACTCGACCCCGATGGCAGCCTGAATTTGATCAGCACCCAGCGCGGCTTGGGTTATCGATTTAATGCGATTAAAGACTGAGTGAGCCAGCATCTGTGCTGAGTAAAAAACTAAATTCAATTACCGCGCGCTTGTTTTTTGCGTCAGCACTTTTGCTCCCCCTATTTTTGGGGGTTACCGGTTTTTTTCTTGATAGCGCTTTCCAAACCAGCTTAATTGCTGCCGAAAAAGCTCGCCTTGAACGCAATATTTATTTGCTCTACAGCGCTGCAGACCTACCCATTAAACCACTCAAAAAAAATGAAAAGCCACGTTTGGTTATGCCCAAAGAATTGCGCGACAAAGATTTCGAACGCATCAATTCCGGCTTCTATGCCTACCTATTTAACGAACAAAAAGAGCTGATTTGGCAATCCAATTCAACATCACTACAAACACCGCCCACTTACGATCAAATCTCACCTAAACTCAACGCCGATCAATCGGCTGAAATTATTTTTGAATTCGAAAACGAAAACTATTTCATCGCCTATTCGGATATTTTTTGGGAGGTGGCGAAAAATCGCGAAGTGCCTTTCCGCTTTGTCGCCGTGCACGATAGCGAAGATTTTATTGCCGAAAAAAATGCCTACCGCAATAAACTTTGGCAGTGGCTGGGCGCCGTGGGGATTTTATTGTTGATCGCCCAAACTGCAATTTTGCGCTGGGGCTTGCAACCGCTGAAAAAATTAGCCAAGGCCCTCAATGCTATGCAAAGTGGCGACACGCGCGATATTGAAGGAGATCACCCCGATGAGCTGCAGGATATTGTCGATAACCTCAACCAGGTACTCGCACGCGAACAAGCATTGCGTCAGCGCTATCGCAACAGCTTGAGCGATCTCGCCCACAGCTTGAAAACCCCACTGGCAGTGATGCAGGCAAAATTAAGCCAAGCTTCTGCCGACGAAGAATTGCAGCAACTAGCCGCCGATCAAGTCGCACGCATGAACCAAGTAGTCACCTATCAACTCCAGCGCGCTGTTTCCAGTCAGCAGCAAGGTAGCCATCAACGCGCCGATTTAGAGCCTATAGTTCATCGCCTAGTCAACGCTTTGCACAAGGTTTATGCCAGCAAAGGGGTACATGCGCAATGCGAATTGGCGCCACACTCGATCTTTGCCGGCGACGAGCAAGATTTGATGGAGGTGATTGGGAACATCACCGAAAACGCCTTTAAATACGGCAAATCTCAAGTTCGCGTACAAAGCGAAGCCAAAGAAAAACAGCTTATTATCACTATTAGCGACGACGGCCCCGGCGTGCCCGCCGAGCAGCAAACCCGCATTCTGGAGCGCGGCCACCGGCTTGACACCAGCCTCCCCGGTCAAGGCATTGGCCTGTCAGTTGCCGCCGATATCATCCACAGTTACGGCGGCAAGCTGAGTGTCAGCCAATCAACGTTGGGAGGGGCGCAATTCCAACTGCTGCTGCCTCTGGCCAGCTAACGTCTGACTTTCTTATAACCAAATTTCTCAAAATCGTCGGCCTTGTGCGACATATCGCACAAACGCTGTCACGTCTGCCTCACACAAATCTCGGGAATTAGCGACTATTGCTTGCGCTAACAAAGGGGAATAATGGTTCCCATAGCAAGTCATCAAGGATCTAGTGATGACTGCAAACAAACCATCAACTTTTTTAAGGTCGCCAGCAGAGGATCATTTCATGGAGACGAAAACCATGTCATCGAGAACGTGTATCGCAGTAGATTCAACATGTGATCTGCCTGCAAAATTTATTCAACAGCACAACATCGAAGTGCTGCCAATTTATATCAACTATGACGGCGGCCAAGCGCTTGATTATCGCGACCCGCAAACCATGTTGGATTTTTACAAAAACCACTCCAAAGAACAGTTTGGCTTGGCGCAATCTGACCCGCTGTCAGTTAATGATATGACGCACATTTTGAAAGAGCGTTTATTGCCCAATTACGATTTGGTACAAGTTGTTACCATCAACAGCAAAAAAAGTGATGTGTATAAACGCGTATCCGAAGCGGCCTTGGTCAACGAGCCAAAATTTCGCGAGCTGGAAAAAAATGAAGGCCGTACGCCCTTTAGAATTCGTTTGTACGACAGCATGTCCATGTTTACCGGTCATGCATTGCTGGTGTATGAATTGGTGAAAAAAATTCACGTGGAAAATTTGCCACTGAATAAATCTATTCGCGCCATCGACAATATGCGCGATCAGGTTTACGGCTATTTAATTCCAAATGACTTGTCGTATATGCGTGACCGCCGCCATTTGCGCAAAGGCGACAACAATATTTCGTGGATTAATTTTAAATTGGCCAGCGCATTGAATTTACGCCCAATCGTACAATTACACCGCGGCTCAACCGATAAAATCGATACAGGCAAAGGCTTTTTGGGCGCATTAGAAAAGCTGTTTGATCATGTTCGCAAGCAAATCACCCAAGGCTTAACCAGCGATGTTATTGCGATGAGTTACGGCGGTTTGTTGGAAGAAATTAAAGACGAGCCTGTGCTGTTAGAGTTTCGCGAATTCTGCAAGCAACACGATATTAAAACCATGTTGTCGATGATGAGCATGACTGGCGCCATTAATGTTGGGCCAAAATCATTTGCGTTGTCTTTCGCAACGGATAAGGATTTGGTTTAGCAATTCTCCGCTCATCCTGAGTCTATCGAAGGATTCTGTACCAAACCCTTCGGCTGCTTCGCGCTCAGGGTGCACGGATATATCACGTAGCCCGTATGAAGCATCGCGTAATACGGGGATTAAAATCCCGTAATGCGCTTCGCTCCTTACGGGCTACAAGATCACACAAACAAAAACGCCGATCATGTGATCGGCGTTTTTTTAAATATCGAAAAATTTACGCATCATATCCATTCGGGTTTTGCGACTGCCAGCGCCATGCATCTTGCATCATGCGCTCCAAACCAAATTTTGCTTCCCAACCCAATTCGCTCTTCGCCAAATCGGCATTTGCATAACAGCTGGCAATGTCACCAGGGCGACGCGGGGAAATTTTGTACGGCACTTTGCGCCCACTCGCCGCTTCAAATGCACTCACCATTTGCAGCACGGAATAACCACTGCCCGTGCCCAAATTGTAAGCGCGGCAACCTGTACCGACTTTATCCAAACCTTTAAGCGCAGCCACGTGGCCCAAGGCCAAATCTACTACGTGGATGTAATCGCGCACGCCGGTGCCATCGATGGTGTTGTAGTCGTTGCCAAACACGGCGAGCTGCTGCAATTTACCAATCGCAACCTGTGCAACATAAGGCAATAAATTATTGGGAATGCCCGCTGGGTCTTCACCAATCAAACCGCTTTCGTGCGCGCCCACAGGGTTAAAATAGCGCAGCAATGAAATATTCCATTGGTTTCCTGCAGCTTTGGCAAGATCACGCAAGATTTCTTCTACGATCAATTTACTGCGGCCATAGGGGTTGGTAGCAGAGGTCGCGAAGTTTTCATCGATGGGCACGCTTACGGGATCGCCATAAACGGTGGCAGATGAACTGAAAATCAGCTTCCACACATTAAATTCTTCCATCACTTCAGCAAGCGACAAAGTGCCCGCAACGTTATAGCGATAGTATTTCAAAGGAATTTGGTTAGATTCGCCTACAGCCTTCAAGCCCGCAAAGTGCATTACCGCCTCAATTGCGTGAGCGGAGAATACCTTGCGCATAGCGTCTTTATCGTTGATATCGACTTTGTAAAACACGGGGGCAAAGCCAGTAATACGCTCTACGCGCTTGAGCGATTCCTCTTTACTGTTGCACAGATTGTCCACCACCACCGGCAGGTAACCGCTATTAATCAGCTCTACGCAGACATGGCTGCCAATAAAACCCGCACCACCAGTTACCAGAACCGCGGGGCGTTGAGACGAATTAGATTGAGTCATTTGGGAATGTGTCCTTGAAATTCAGATGGGCCAGAAGGCAAGCCAGCAGTATACCTGTTAATCCTTTTTTTGAGAATAAATC
>JAGKXD010000007.1 GCA_021151525.1 Cellvibrionaceae bacterium
GCTCTGAAATGGGCGGCCATAGCGGGTAAAAGCCCCGTACACTAAGAGGTTAGTAAAATGACGATTGGTATTGTCGGCCGCAAAAGCGGTATGACTCGTATTTTTACCGATGATGGTGTTTCCATTCCTGTATCTGTGATTGAGGTTGAGCCCAATCGCATCACCCAGGTTAAGAGTGTAGAAACCGATGGTTACTCTGCTGTGCAGGTTACCGTAGGTTCTCGTCGTGCCTCCCGTGTTACCAAGTCAGAAGCAGGTCACTTTGCTAAAGCTAACGCTGAAGCGGGTCGCGATCTGTTTGAGTTGCGTAACGATGCTCAAGAAGCTTTCGAAGTTGGTGCATCAATTACTGTAGAAGCATTTGCTGCAGGTCAATTGATTGATGTAACTGGCACATCTAAAGGTAAAGGTTTCGCTGGCGGTATTAAGCGCTGGAATTTCGGTATGCAAGATGCGACTCACGGTAACAGCCGTTCGCACCGTGTATTGGGTTCTATCGGTCAGTGTCAAACTCCAGGTCGCGTATTTAAAGGCAAAAAAATGGCTGGTCACTTGGGTGCTGAGCGTGTAACCGTTCAAAACCTTGAAGTTGTCCGCGTTGATGCTGAGCGCAATCTGCTTCTGGTTAAGGGTGCTATTCCTGGTGCTCCAGGCGGCGACGTTATTGTACGTCCTGCTGTTAAAGCGCGCACTAACGGTTAAGTATCCGAGGGGAATCGACCATGGAATTAAAAATTGTTAGTCCCGCAGGCGCGCAAGGTACTGTAAATGTATCTGAAGTTGCCTTCGGTAGAGAGTTCAACCAAGACTTGGTTCATCAAGCTGTTGTTGCTTACATGGCTGGTGCTCGTCAGGGTACTAAAGCGCAATTAACTCGTGCTGAAGTGTCTGGCGGTGGTAAAAAGCCTTGGCGTCAAAAAGGTACTGGCCGTGCACGTGCTGGTACTATTCGCAGCCCAATCTGGCGTGGCGGTGGTGCTACATTTGCGGCAAAACCACGTGATCACGAGCAAAAGCTGAACAAAAAAATGTATCGCGCAGCATTGCAATGCATTTTGTCTGAGCTGAATCGTCAAGAGCGTTTAATTGTTGTTGAGAGTTTTGATATCGAAGCTCCAAAAACCAAGGCTCTGGTGCAAAAGTTAGCTCAATTTAACTTGACTGATGTATTGATCGTTACTGAAGAAATCAGCGAAAACTTGTTCCTCGCTTCACGCAACTTGTACAAAGTTGGTGTTTCTGATGCGCAAGGTGTTGATCCAGTAAGCCTGATCGGTTTCGACAAAGTTGTTGTGACTGTGCCAGCTCTCAAAAAATTTGAGGAGATACTGGGATGAACCAAGAGCGTCTATACAAAATCATTCTCGGCCCAGTAGTTTCTGAGAAATCAGCAGCGGCAGGCGAGTCAGCAAATCAAGTGGTATTCAAGGTTATTCCTGATGCCAACAAGCTTGAAATCAAAGCTGCAGTTCAATCGCTGTTCGGCACAAAAGTAGAAAGTGTTTCTGTGCTGAATGTTAAGGGTAAGACCAAGCGTACTCGTTACGGTCTTGGCAAAAGAAGCGATTGGAAAAAGGCATACGTTCGTTTGGCGCAAGGTCAAGAAATTGATCTCGCGGCATCGGCAGAGTAAGGGGATTAGGTCATGGCTATCGTAAAACGTAAACCCACATCACCTGGTCGCCGCTTTGTTGTAAGCATTGTTAATCCAGATTTGTACAAAGGTGATGCATATGCGCCTTTGCTTGAAAAGAAATCAAAGACTGGTGGTCGTAACAATGCTGGTCGTATCACTACTCGTCATATCGGTGGTGGTCACAAGCAACATTACCGCGTAGTTGATTTTCGTCGCAATAAAGATGGTATTCCGGCAACTGTAGAGCGCATTGAGTACGATCCAAACCGTACCGCTTACATCGCTCTCGTTTGCTATGCCGATGGTGAGCGTCGTTACATTATCGCTCCTAAAGGTTTGGTAGTAGGTGACAAAATTGAATCTGGCAATGCCGCCGCAATCAAGCCTGGTAATACCATGCCATTGCGCAACGTTCCGCTCGGTTCTGTTGTTCACTGTGTAGAGCTCAAGCCAGGCAAAGGCGCTCAAATCGCTCGTTCAGCTGGTGCTTCGGCTCAATTGGTTGCGCGTGATGGTGCTTATGCAACCTTGCGTTTACGCAGTGGTGAAATGCGCAAGGTGTTGACTGATTGTCGCGCTACCTTGGGTGAAGTATCCAACAGCGAACACAATCTGCGTTCCTTGGGTAAAGCTGGTGCAAAACGCTGGCGTGGTGTTCGTCCTACCGTTCGCGGTGTGGCGATGAACCCTGTCGATCACCCAATGGGTGGTGGTGAAGGGCGTACGTCGGGTGGTCGTCACCCAGTTTCACCATGGGGTGTTCCTACTAAGGGATACAAAACGCGCAGCAATAAGCGCACAGACAAGATGATTGTTCGTCGTCGCGACAAGAAATAATCGCGCCGTCTAACAGCAGCTGAGAGAGGAAATCGCAGTGCCACGTTCACTGAAAAAAGGTCCTTTTATAGATCTTCACCTTATTAAGAAGGTCGAAGCAGCGATCGCAGCTAACGATCGTCGTCCAATTAAGACTTGGTCACGCCGTTCTATGATCATGCCGGAAATGGTTGGTTTAACCCTTGCTGTGCATAACGGCCGTCAGCATGTACCAGTATTGGTAAATGAAGAGATGGTTGGTCATAAGCTGGGCGAATTTGCAGCAACCCGCACTTATCGTGGCCATGCCGCTGATAAGAAAGCGAAAAAACGCTAATCGAGGTATACGATGGAAGTAGCAGCAAAATTAACCGGTGCTCGTCTGTCGGCGCAAAAAGCGCGTTTGGTGGCTGATCAAATTCGCGGTAAAGGCGTTGAACAAGCTCTTGATACTCTTGCATTCAGTACCAAAAAGGGTGCGGATATTATCAAGAAAGTACTGGAATCTGCGATTGCTAACGCAGAACACAACGAAGGTGCTGACGTTGATTCTTTAAAAGTTTCAACCATTTTTGTTGATGAGGGCACAAGCCTTAAGCGCGTAAGTCCACGTGCTAAAGGTCGCGCTGACCGCATCACCAAGCGCACTTGTCACATCACCGTTAAAGTAGCCGACAAGTAAGAGAGCAGGCGTTATGGGTCAGAAAGTACATCCGAACGGCATCCGTCTCGGAATTATCAAGAAGCACACCTCTGTGTGGTATGCCGATGGTACTGATTACGCAGACAAGTTGATCGTTGATCTGAAAGTGCGCAAGTACATTCAAGAGAAATTGGCCAGCGCGTCTGTAAGCCGTGTTGATATCGAGCGTCCAGCTAACACTGCACGCATCACTATCCACACTGCGCGTCCTGGTATCGTGATCGGTAAAAAAGGTGAAGATGTTGATAAGTTGCGCCTTGAATTAGGTAAGCAGATGGGCGTTCCAGTCCATATCAATATCGAAGAAATTCGTAAGCCAGACTTGGATGGTGCATTGGTTGCTCAGGGCGTTGCCCAGCAATTAGAGCGCCGCGTGATGTTCCGTCGTGCCATGAAGCGCGCGGTGCAAAACGCCATGCGTCAAGGTGCCGAAGGTATCAAGATTCAGGTTGGTGGTCGTTTAGGTGGCGCCGAGATTGCGCGTAGTGAATGGTACCGTGAAGGTCGCGTTCCTCTCCACACATTGCGTGCGGATATTGATTACGCTACTGCTGAAGCGCATACCACTTACGGCATCATTGGTGTAAAAGTCTGGATTTTCAAAGGCGAAGTTATCGGTGACGTAGTTGCTGAAGCTGAACCTAAGAAAAAAGCCGCTAAATCCAAGTAAGGGGTACGCAAAATGTTACAACCTAAGCGTACAAAGTTTCGCAAGCAGATGAAAGGCCGCAACCGCGGCTTGGCCCAACGTGGCTCCAAAGTTAGCTTTGGTGATTTCGGCTTGAAGGCAACTGGTCGCGGTCGCTTAACTGCTCGCCAAATTGAAGCAGCACGTAGAGCGATGACTCGTCACGTTAAGCGTGGCGGTAAAATCTGGATTCGTGTGTTTCCGGATAAGCCAATTACCGAAAAACCTCTTGAAGTTCGTCAAGGTAAAGGTAAAGGTAATGTGGAGTACTGGGTGGCACAAATCCGTCCTGGCAAGGTTCTGTATGAGATGGATGGCGTTGGTGAAGAGTTGGCTCGTGCAGCTTTCGCTCTTGCCGCCGCAAAACTGCCAATTACAACAACATTTGTTAAACGTTCGGTGATGTGATGAAAGCTTCAGAATTACGCGAAAAATCCGTCGAAGAGCTGAATAGCGTTTTGTTGGAACAATTGAAAGAGCAGTTTAAGTTTCGTATGCAAGCTTCTACTGGCCAATTGAGCCAAACTCACTTGCTCGCGCAAGTGCGTAAAGACATTGCACGCATCAAGACAGCGCTTAGACAAAAGGCAGGTAACTAACGATGACTCAGGAAACAAAACTGGCTCGTACTCTGACCGGTAAGGTCGTTAGCGACAAGATGGATAAAACCATTACTGTGCTGATTGAGCGTCGCGTTAAGCATGAACTTTATGGAAAATATTCCACTAAATCTTCAAAGCTTCACGCTCATGACGAAAACAACGAGTGCAAAATTGGTGATGTGGTAACGGTTGCAGAATCGCGCCCATTGTCAAAAACCAAGACTTGGTCTTTGGTTAAAATTGAAGAACGTGCTTCTGAAGTCTAATCGGCTCCAGATTATATTGAAAGTTTCGGAGACGGACGATGATTCAAACAGAAAGCTACTTAGATGTTGCTGACAACAGCGGTGCTCGCCGTGTCATGTGCATCAAGGTTCTTGGCGGTTCTCACCGTCGCTACGCGGCAGTGGGTGACATCATCAAAGTTACCGTGAAGGAAGCAATTCCACGCGGTAAGGTGAAAAAAGGCCAAGTCATGAAGGCAGTTGTTGTTCGCACAAAGAAAGGTGTGCGTCGCCAAGACGGTTCATTGATCAAGTTTGACGATAATGCTGCCGTACTGCTGAACAACCAAGATGCTCCGATTGGTACACGTATTTTCGGACCAGTAACTCGTGAGTTGCGTGGCGAGAAATTCATGAAAATCATTTCTTTGGCTCCTGAAGTACTTTAAGTACTCAGACCTGAGAATAAAGGGGCAGACAAATGCTTAAAATTAAACGTGATGACGAAGTGATTGTTATCGCTGGACGTGACAAGGGCAAGCGCGGCAAGGTAGTTCGTGTGTTGGCTGACCGTGTTATCGTTGCTGGCATTAACTTGATCAAAAAGCACCAAAAACCTAATCCACAAGCTGGCGTTGCTGGCGGGATTATTGAGAAAGAAGCATCGATTCATACATCGAATGTTGCAATTTATAACCCAGCAACCAAGCAGGCTGATCGTGTTGGATTCAAAGTTCTTGAAAATGGCGATAAAATTCGCGTTTTCAAATCCAATGGCGAGGCCGTAGAGGCGTAATAGAATGGCTAGGCTTAAAGACTTATACAACAAAGAAATCGCTCCCAAGCTGAAAACAGAATTGGGGTTGGCGAATGTTATGGAAGTGCCACGCATTACCAAGATCACCCTGAACATGGGTGTAGGTGAAGCAGTTGGTGATAAGAAAGTGCTTGAGAACGCGGTAGGCGATTTGACCAAGATTGCTGGTCAAAAAGTGGTTGTCACAGCAGCGCGCAAGTCAATTGCGGGCTTCAAAATTCGTGAAGACTGGCCAATCGGTTGCAAAGTAACTCTGCGTAAAGATCGTATGTATGAGTTCTTGGATCGCTTGGTGTCAATCGCAATTCCACGTATTCGTGACTTCCGTGGTATTAGCCCAAAGCAATTTGATGGCCGTGGTAACTTCTCTATGGGTGTGACCGAACAAATCATTTTCCCAGAGATTGATTACGACAAAGTTGATAAAATCCGCGGTTTGGACATTTGTATTACTACAACTGCCCGTACCGACGACGAAGGCCGTGCTTTGCTGAAAGCCTTCAACTTCCCATTCAAAGGCTAAGGGTAGAATCATGGCTAAGAAATCTATGATTGCACGTGAAGTTAAACGTGCAAATACCGTAAAAAAATTCGCTGCTAAACGCGCTGAATTGAAAGCTACCATTGTTAATCCTTCTTCTACTGAAGAACAAATTTGGGAAGCTCAAATCAAGTTGCAACAACAGCCTCGTGACGCAAGTGCTAGCCGTAAGCGTAACCGCTGCCGCTTGACTGGCCGTCCACACGGTGTTTATCGCAAGTTTGGTTTGTGCCGTCACAAGTTGCGCGAAGCCGCAATGCGTGGTGACGTCCCAGGTCTTGTTAAGGCTAGCTGGTAAGCCTCGGCTTAATTTTAGGAGCAGAATCAGATGAGTATGCAAGATCCTTTAGCAGATATGCTTACCCGCATTCGCAATGCGCAACAAGTGGGTAAAGCATCTGTAACTATGCCTTCATCAAAATTGAAGGTAAATGTTGCCAATGTGCTTTCTAGTGAAGGTTACATTAATGGTTTTTCAGTAAGCGAAGGCGCTAAGCAAGAGCTGACTGTTGACCTGAAGTACTTTGAGGGTAAGCCAGTTATCGCTGAGCTTGACCGCGTAAGTCGTCCTGGCTTACGTAATTACGCTGGTAAAGAAGCGTTGCCAACCGTTCGCGGTGGTTTGGGTATCGCTATCGTTTCTACCAGTAAAGGTGTGATGACTGATCGTGCTGCACGCGCCGCTGGCGTGGGTGGCGAAGTTCTTTGCACAGTATTCTAATTGGGAAATCGTCATGTCACGAGTTGCAAAAAGTCCGGTTGAAGTACCTGCTGCAGTGAGTGTGACCTTAGCAGGTCAATCGCTCACTATTAAAGGCGGCAAAGGTACATTGGCGCTGGAAATCCACGCGAGTGTAGAAGTTAAGCACGAAAACAACGTGCTGACTTTTGCTCCACGCGACGGTGCCAAGCAGTCAGATGCGCTAGCAGGCACTACCCGTGCGCTAGTCAATAATATGGTTAAAGGTGTTAGCCAAGGTTTCGAAAAGAAGCTGACTCTGGTTGGCGTTGGTTACCGTGTTAAAGCAGAAGGCAATACTGTAAACCTGTCTTTGGGTCTCTCTCACCCGGTAAATTACGTCCTGCCTGCAGGCGTAACGGTTGAAACCCCAAGCCAGACTGAAATTGTACTGAGGGGTAGCGACAAGCAATTGCTTGGTCAAGTTGCTGCCGAGATTCGTTCATACCGTGAACCAGAGCCATACAAAGGCAAGGGTGTACGTTATTCGGACGAAACAGTACTGCGTAAAGAAGCTAAGAAGAAGTAAGGGCTAGGTTATGAGCGAAAAGAAATTATCTCGTCTTCGCCGTGCGCGCCGTGCCCGAGCAAAGATTCGCGAATTGGGTTCAACTCGTTTGACTATCCATCGCACCCCACGCCACATTTACGCGCAAGTAATTGCGGGTGATGGTTCTAAAGTTTTGGCTAGCGCTTCTACTTTGGACAAAGATTTACGCAGTGGCAAAACTGGCAATGCTGATGCCGCAAAAGCAGTTGGTTTACTGGTTGCTGAGCGTGCTAAGGCTGCGGGTATCACACAAGTTGCTTTCGATCGCGCTGGTTTTAAATACCACGGTCGTGTAAAAGCCTTGGCTGATGCTGCCCGTGAAGGTGGTTTGGAATTCTAAAGGTTAAGATATGGCTTACTCTAAGAAAGAAGAAGAGAGCAACAACGAAGGCTTGCAAGAAAAGTTAGTTCAAGTCAACCGTGTTGCTAAAACTGTTAAAGGTGGTCGTATCTTCCAATTTACCGCGCTGACTGTTGTTGGTGACGGTAATGGCAAGGTAGGTTTCGGCCGCGGTAAAGCACGTGAAGTGCCCATTGCAATCCAGAAAGCAATGGAAGCAGCACGTCGCAACATGATTAACGTTGACTTGAACGGTGACACTTTGCAATACGCAATTAAAGGTGTTCACGGCGCGTCAAAAGTTTACATGCAGCCAGCTTCACAAGGTACTGGTGTAATCGCCGGCGGTGCAATGCGCTCCGTGCTTGAGATTGCAGGTGTTCAGAACGTGTTGGCTAAGTGCTACGGCTCTACCAACCCAGTAAACGTTGTTCGTGCAACCTTTAATGCTCTTAAAGCAATGACTTCTCCAGAAGCTGTTGCAGCTAAGCGCGGCAAAAGTGTTGAACAAATTCTGAACTAATCGATTTTTCGATTTACGACGGTGGATTAACCATGTCTAAGAAAATGATTCAAGTGACTCAGGTGAAAAGCATTGCTCACCGCCTGAAGGCTCACAAGGCATGCGTAGCAGGTTTAGGCTTGCGTCGCATTGGCCATACTGTTGAAGTGGAAGATACTCCTTCTGTTCGCGGTATGATTAATAAAGTGAACTATTTGGTCAAGGTAGTGGGAGAATAAGATGCGTCTTAACACACTTAGCCCCGCACCGGGCAGAATTAAAGCTGCTAAACGTGTTGGCCGTGGTATCGGTAGTGGTCTTGGTAAGACTGCTGGCCGTGGTCACAAAGGTTTGAAATCACGTTCTGGTGGCTCTGTACGTCCAGGTTTCGAAGGCGGTCAAATGCCTTTGCAAATCCGTTTGCCAAAATATGGTTTTTCTTCTCGTATTGGCCGCGTTACTGCTGAGATTCGTTTGTCAGAACTGAATTTGGTAGAAGGCTCCGTAGTAGATTTGGAAACTCTCAAGCAAGCAGACTTGATTAGCTCCGTTATTAAACGCGCTAAGATTTTCGCTTCTGGTGAGTTGAAAAAGGCTGTAACCGTTAAAGGTTTGGCTGTAACCAAAGGTGCTAAGGCTGCTATTGAAGCTGCTGGCGGTACTGTAGAAGAGTAAGAGACGCATGGCTATCACCAACAATATGCCGTTAGCGAATCAAAAAGGTTTAGGCGAGCTTTGGGCTCGCCTTCGTTTTCTCTTTTTGGCTATTCTGGTCTACCGTATTGGTACTCACGTACCTATTCCTAGTTTAGACCCAGAACGAATCGCGAATCTGTTTAATCAAAACAAAGACACAATCCTTGGCATGTTTAACATGTTTTCGGGTGGTGCGCTTGAGCGGATGAGTATTTTAGCCCTGGGCATCATGCCTTACATTTCGGCATCTATTATCATGCAACTCTTGAGCTCGGTTACTCCGCAGCTCGAGCAGTTGAAGAAAGAAGGCGATGCCGGACGTAGAAAAATAAACCAGTACACACGTTACTTCACTGTTGTCTTAGCAACTGTACAAGCTTTTGCGATGGCTGCTAGCTTTGCCAATTACGCTTATGGCGGTGAACCGACCTTTGCTTACTACTTCACTTCTGTAGTGTCTTTGGTGACCGGCGCTGTCTTTATGATGTGGTTGGGGGAGCAAGTTACTGAGCGCGGTATTGGTAATGGTATATCCATGCTGATTTTCGCGGGTATCGTTGCTGGCTTGCCGCGTGCAATTATCCACTCGTTGGAAAGTGCTCGCCAAGGTGACGTGAATTATTTGGCGTTATTGTTTGTTGCGGTAATTGCAGTAGCAGTGGTTTGGTTGGTTGTGCGCATTGAGCGCGGTCAACGCAGAATCACCGTAAATTATGCTAAAAGACAACCTGGTCGTCAGGGTTTTGGGGCGCAATCAAGCCACTTGCCTTTGAAGATCAATATGTCTGGTGTAATTCCAGCGATTTTCGCAAGCAGTATTTTGTTGTTCCCAGCATCTATTGCGCAGTGGTTTGGTCAAGGTGAAGGTCCAGTAAAAGCCTTCCTGCAAGACTTCGCTTTGGCGATTAGTCCTGGCCAACCGCTCTACATTTTGATGTTCGTTGGTTTTATTTCGTTCTTCTGCTTCTTCTACACCGCGTTGATGTTCAACCCGAAAGAAGTGGCCGAGAACTTGAAGAAATCGGGTGCTTACATTCCAGGGATTCGTCCTGGTGAGCATTCCGCAAAATATATCGATAGTGTTTTGACTCGCTTAACCGTGATCGGCGCTATTTATATGTCAGCAGTTTGCTTGTTACCTCAGTTCTTGCAAGTAGCCGCAAAAGTACCTTTCTATTTGGGTGGTACTTCATTACTGATCGTAGTGGTTGTGGTTATGGACTTTATGTCTCAGGTACAGGCTCACTTGATGTCTCATCAATATGAATCATTGATGAAGAAGTCAAACTTAAAAGGTTACGGTAGCGGAAACGCTCGTTAATCCTGGATTTTGAGGTTGAATAATGAAAGTTCGTGCTTCTGTTAAAAAGATTTGCCGCAATTGCAAAATGGTGCGTCGTAACGGTGTTCTGCGTGTAATCTGCGCTGTTGAACCGCGTCATAAGCAGCGTCAGGGTTAATGCTTAATTAATTTGTCGCTTCAACATTGAGGCAGGTGTTCACAGAGTGATCGCCTGCCTCTTGTTTTCTAAGTGACAAACTAAAGCATTGCCAATAGGGGGCGTTGACTGTCGTTAGATAAGAAATTGTCTAGCTATTGCTTTGCGCTGTATTTCTCGCTATCCTGCGCGCCTTTTTGAGCGGCGATGATGGCGGTTAATACTGTCAACGCTACATTTATGTGTTATTGGAGTAATTTGAATGGCTCGTATTGCTGGTGTAAACATACCAGATAACAAACACGCCGTTATCTCGTTGACTTATGTTTACGGGATTGGTCGTACCACAGCTAAGCAGATTTGTGCTGCCACTGGTGTTTCTGAAGAAACCAAAATTGGTACCTTGTCAGAAGAACAGTTGGAGTCGATCCGTACTGAGGTTGCCAAGCGCACCGTAGAGGGTGACTTGCGCCGTGTTATATCTATGAATATCAAGCGTTTGATGGATTTGGGTTGCTACCGTGGCTTGCGTCACCGTCGTAGCTTGCCATTGCGTGGTCAGCGTACAAAAACGAACGCTCGTACTCGTAAAGGCCCACGTAAGCCAATTAAGAAGTAATTCTTAGGCTTAACTTCATTCACTTACGGTAACAAATTAGTAGGAAGAAATTGCTATGGCTAAGCCAAGTAATAAAACCGCGACCAAGAAAAAAGTTAAAAAAACAGTAGTGGACGGCGTTGCCCATATCCACGCTTCTTTTAACAACACCATCGTGACTATCACTGATCGTCAAGGTAACGCTCTTAGCTGGGCTACTTCAGGTGGTTCTGGTTTCCGTGGTTCACGTAAATCTACACCATTCGCTGCGCAGGTTGCTGCTGAGCGTGCTGGTGAAGCTGCAAAAGAATACGGTTTGAAAAATCTTGACGTAGAAGTTAAAGGTCCGGGCCCAGGTCGTGAATCAGCTGTTCGTGCGCTGAATAATGTTGGTTACAAAATTACCAACATCACTGACGTAACGCCTATTCCTCACAACGGCTGCCGTCCGCCGAAAAAACGTCGTGTGTAAGGGGAGAATAGATAATGGCTCGTTATATTGGACCTACCTGTAAACTCTCTCGCCGTGAAGGTACCGATCTTTTCTTGAAAAGTGGTGCGCGCGCGTTAGATTCAAAATGTAAATTAGAAACTGCACCAGGCCAGCATGGCCAACGTCGTGGTCGCTTGTCTGACTATGGTGTGCAGTTGCGTGAAAAGCAAAAAGTTCGTCGTATCTACGGCATTCTCGAAAAGCAATTCCGTGGTTACTACAAAGAAGCTGCGCGTCGTAAAGGCGCTAGCGGTGAGAACTTGTTGAAGCTGCTCGAATCTCGCTTGGATAACGTTGTTTATCGTATGGGCTTCGGCTCAACTCGCTCTGAGTCACGTCAATTGGTATCGCACAAGGCAATTAGCGTAAACGGTAAAACCGTTAATATCGCTTCTTACCAGGTTGCTGCTGGTGATGTTATTGCAGTTCGCGAAAAAGCTAAAAAGCAATTGCGCATCCAAAACGCTATTAACCTTGCTGGCCAACGCAGCAATGTTGAGTGGGTTGATGTTAACGCTGAGAAGAAAGAAGGCGTGTTCAAGCGCGTTCCTGATCGCAGCGATTTGCCAGCTGATATCAACGAGAACCTCATCGTAGAGCTTTACTCTAAGTAAGGAACTCTCAGTAAGCGCCGAGTGTTGCTCGGCGCTAACAACATCTCGGTACTAACTAGAACCGCTAACAGGTGTGGATATGCAGACAGCAGTAAACGAATTTTTAACTCCTCGTCATATCGACGTTTCCGAAAGCAGCCCAACTCATGCGCGCGTGGTATTGGAGCCTTTGGAACGTGGTTTTGGACATACACTTGGCAATGCCTTGCGTCGTATTCTGCTTTCTTCAATGGCCGGTTGTGCCATCGTGGAAGCTGAAATCGAAGGTGTTTTGCACGAGTACAGTGACATCGAAGGCGTTCGCGAGGACGTGATTGAGATTTTGTTGAATCTCAAAGGTGTTGCCATTGTTATGCACGGTAAGGATCAAACCGTTCTTACCTTGAACAAAAAAGGCCCAGGCGTTGTTACTGCTGCTGATATTCAACTCGATCACGATGTGGAAATCAAAAATCCAGATCACGTGATTGCGAATATCACTGGCAATACTGAATTGAAAATGCGCTTGACCGTAGCTCGTGGTCGTGGTTACCAACCAGCTGACTCTCGTCGTAAAGACGATGATGAAAGCCGTGCAATTGGTCGCTTGCAGCTCGACGCTTCTTTCAGCCCAGTAAAACGTTTGGCATACAGCGTAGAAAATGCGCGCGTTGAACAACGTACTGACTTGGACAAATTGGTATTGGATTTGGAAACGAACGGTACTATTGATCCAGAAGAAGCTATCCGTCGCGCAGCTACGATTCTGCAGCAACAACTCGCTGTGTTTGTTGATTTGGAAGGCGAAAAACAATCCGCCCCAGAGCAAAAAGAAGAGGCAATCGATCCTGTTCTCTTGCGTCCAGTGGATGATTTGGAGCTTACCGTACGCTCAGCAAACTGCTTGAAAGCGGAAAACATTTACTACATTGGCGACTTGATTCAACGCACAGAAGTTGAATTGTTGAAGACGCCAAACTTGGGTAAAAAATCTCTTACCGAAATCAAAGATGTTCTCGCTTCACGCGGCTTGTCGCTCGGTATGCGTTTAGAAAACTGGCCACCGGCTAGTCTTCGTAACGACTAAGAAACCGAAAAACTAAAGCGGCTATTGCTTAGGCGGTAGCCGCTTTAATTTTTTATTAGTTCACCCGTCAACTCACTTCGGTGCGGGTGATTAACGAGATTGCTATTAGCAATCCTTTTTGAAGGAAATTTATCATGCGTCATCAATTATCAGGTCGTCAATTAGGCCGTAATTCTTCTCACCGTAAAGCTATGTTCCGTAACATGGTTATTTCTTTGGTTGAGCATGAATTGATTAAAACTACTTTGCCAAAAGCAAAAGAACTGCGTCGTTTCGCAGAGCCTTTGATTACTTTGGCTAAAGTAGACAGCGTTGCTAACCGTCGTCTTGCTTTTGCTCGTTTGAACAGCAAAGAAGCCGTAGGTAAGTTGTTCAGTGAATTAGGTCCACGTTACAACACTCGCCCAGGTGGTTACTTGCGCGTGTTGAAATGCGGCTTCCGCGCTGGCGATAAAGCACCAATGGCTTATGTTGAGCTCGTTGGTCGCCCAGTTGCTGCGAAGGCGGTTGAAGTAGACGCTGAATAATTTTAGCGATTCGCGCTAATTAAAAAGCCAGGCTTATGCCTGGCTTTTTGCTTTCTGACGGTATCATATTGTTTTCTGGTTCAATGAGCTGGATGAGATAAATTATTAAAATAAATAAGGGAGACAAGAGTCTCCCAAGACGTGCTCGCCTAGCAACCTGTTTTTCGCTGGGTTCAGTTGTGGTCCTGACCCAACATTTGTTTAGTTCTCGGCTCGGCGGTCCTTATATGTTTAACGGCACTTGTTTGACAGCGCTTAGCGGAAATAACCCGCTGTTGATGCTTTGTCGATGATGCTATCGGCAAAAGCTGCTTCAAACTCTGTGCGGGTTAAGGGCCCTGAGAAGCTAATACTCTCCTTGTTGAGGGCATAAATTTGAAATTGGTAGTGATGGCGTCCTGAGGGTGGGCAGGGGCCCCGATACTTAGCTGAGCCAAAGTCGCTAGCGGTTTCTACCGAGCCAGCAGGAAGTTTGTCGGCGTGAGTGGATGCACCTTCTGCGAGCTCCGTAGCGGCAGCACTAATGTTGTAAATATTCCAATGCACCCAAACCACACCAAACATGGCAAAGGCATCCGGGTCATCCACAATGACGGTAAAGCTTTTGGTGCCTGCCGGCGCTCCCTCCCAGCCCAATTGGGGATTAATATCAATGCCGTCACACGTATACTTATTGGGGATGGTGGCGTCTTCAACGAAGCTGGTCGAAGTCAGCTTGAAGTTGGATGTGACCGCAGAAGATGCGGATGAGGACGCCAGTGAGCTGCTGGATAAGCTTGCTACTCTGCTCGATGATGAGCTTGAAGATGACGAGCTCGAAGAGCTGGGGGCACTGCTAGATGAGAGGCTGGACGAGCTGGGTGTTTCGGTTGCGCTAGAACTTTTGCCTCCAGAAGAACCGCCACAGGCGGTGAGCAATAAGAACGATAAGCATAAAATGGTTTTGACGAATTTCATGGCGAATACCTGCTGTTGTTATGAATACTGAGATTGCAATTGAGGAAGTCCCTAGCGGATTCCCTGAGTTCAAAATCCTAGTTGCACAGCGCGGCTTTTCGTCATTAAATCTTATGAAGTCTTACTAAGAAAATAAGAACAACTGCTTACCTCCACTACTTAAACCCTTCCGGCGGACGAATTAAGCTCCAGGGGATCGAATGTCAACAGAACCCGATGTATCAGAAGGTCAAAGCAGCTCTGCTATTTATGCGATTGGCAAATGGTCGCTCAACGCGCATAGCAATCAGTTGTCGAAAGATGGGCAGTCGGTTGAGTTGGAATATCGTCTCACCAATTTATTGGTATTTCTGTTGGAAAATCGGGACAGGGTTTTGAGTAAAGATGAAATCCTGAGGGCGGTGTGGCCCAAAAAGGTGGTGAATGACGATAGCGTTGCGGTTGCTATCAGTCAGTTGCGCAAGGCGCTGGAAGACAATCCGCGCACTCCCAAATACATCAAAACCATTCCCGGCGTTGGTTATCAATTTATCTTTCAGGATTTACCAGTACCACCATCAATCAATATATCCATTGAAGCGGCTTCCGCTAAGCCACAGCAGCGCCCTACAAAAGCTATAGCTGTGGTCCTTGCTGCAGTGGTGTTGCTCGCTGTGTTTGTTGCGTTGGGTTACGATCGGCTGAAGGAGAAGCCGATGATCGTGCATAAGCCTGCAGAGCCGGCTTTACCTACCCATGATGTGAACTTATTAGAGCACGCAAAAAAATTGGTGGAAAGCGCTAATGCTGACGATTGGCGCGCGGCTGTGAAGTTGTTGCGACAGCTTATCGAAAAACATCCCAGCAACGCAGAGGCTTATTTAAAGGTTGCTGAAGCAAAAATTAAACTCTTTGGCGAGCATTTTGCTGAAACGGAAAACTATTTGGAAATTAGCGCCCTGTTAAAAAAGGCTTTAGAGCTTGATCCGCAGCTAGCTCGTGCGCACTCGTGGTTGGGAGAGTTGATTTTTGTTCACGATTTAAAGCCCGTTGACGCAGAAGAACATTTCAAGCGTGCGATTGAGTTGGCTCCGCAAGATGATTCCATTCGGTATCGCTACGCACATTTTCTATTTATTTATAAACGTTTCACCGAAGCGCGTGAGCAAATTGATATTTCGCGTGGCTTAAATCCCCTGACTTTTTCTGGCACCAACATGGTTTGGGTGTATTTGTTGCAGGGCGATAATGAAATGGCAGAGCGAGAACTAAATCGCATTAAAAGCACAGAAGATACTGACAGTTTTTTTAATGTTGCTGCGCAAAATGTCTATTATCAAATGGGCAACGAACAAAAAGTTTATGACAATATGAAATGGTTTTTTAATCGGGCGCAATTCAGCGAAGAAAAAATTAACAGTTTAAATCAAGCTTTTGCAAAAGGCGGCCTTAAAGAGGTTTATCGCTGGCTGCTGGCGCACAAAGAGGCCGCAGACGTTGGTCAATACACTCCGCCTATTTCGTGGGCAAGATATGCCGTGGCGGTGGGCGATAACAAATCAGCGATGAATTATTTGGAGCAGGCTTATTTAAAACGTCAGCCCCACGTCGAATGTGCAGCAGCAGATCCGCATTACGCACCATTGAAAGATGAAGTTAGGTTCAAAGAGTTTGTTGCGCGATTTGGCAATTCAGTTGTGCATTAACTTATTGGTTTTTTTTGATGTAGCTTCCAAAAAATGCAGACAAGTTTGAAATTTATTTGCTGTCTTGGATAAACTGGGGTTTAGTCCACGTAAAATTATTTAATATTAATCTAAGGATTCTCGGCAACCTTTTGCTTTATTGCAATGATTCGGACATCGAGGACGCATTACTAAAAGAGGAATTTATGAAAAGACTTAATACTTTTCTTCTGTGTGCCTTTTTGGCATTTTCTGGTTGTGCTTTTGCTAGGCCCACCTTGGAGGATTTCACGAAAGAACGCGATCTGCGCAATGTTGTTATATCCCCCGATGGAAAATATCTTGCGCAGTTACACAACAAGGATGGTAAGCGCATAGTTACCATTATTGATATGCAAGCGCCTGGCAAGCCGGTAATTGGTTCACTTGGCGATAAAGTCATTCGTCCTACCTCAATTAGTTGGGGCAAAAAAGATCGCCTCCTGATAAATCTACTTGTTCCCTACGATAGCAAACAAGTTGAGCGCGATATGGAGCGCAAAAAGGATTTCGATATAGATGACTACTTCATGTTTACGCGTATGCTTTCTGTGGATGTCAATGCAAAAAATCCTGTGGTATTGATGAATAACGAGCGCAGTATGAGAGGCAATGTAAATTTGTCTACTATTCATCACTACCTTCCGAAAGATCCTAATAACGTCTTGATGGAAGTTGATCGCGATGGTGTTGAGGCTCTTTACAAAGTAAATGTCTACACCGGCGCAAGCGAACTGTTAACTAAAGGCTCTCGCTTTACGTTTATGTTTGCCAATGATTACGATGGTAAAACGCGCTTTCGCTTCGATTATTTACGTATCGCCAAAAAAATTAATATCTATGAATTGGCTGAGGATAATACCTGGGGTCAACAGCCCATCGACTCGATAAAAATAAATGACAATGAGTCAGAGGATTTTGATGCTGGCAGACTGGTGGGGCTTTACGGTGATAATCTCGCCTACAGTAAAAGAAATGAAAATACCGGCTTTTTAGAGTTGTCTTTGTATAAGAGCAAGGAAAAAGTATATGAGACCTTAGTCAGTTTGCCTGATCGCGATGTACTTTATCCGCTGCATGATTTGCGTTCAAATCAAATTGTGGGTTATGCGGTAGACGGCGATTATATTCGCTATAAGTTTTTCGATCCCAAACAGCAAGAAGCCTACGATAAGCTCGCTGCGAAAGTAGGGAATTCAAATTTCTATTACAGCTCTTATACCGAAGATGGTGATTTGGGGGTTGTGAATCTCTTCAGTCCTGAAAATCCGTTGTCCTTTCATTTTTATGATCGCCAAAAAGATGAATTAAGTTTTATTGATAATGCGTTTAACAACATTGCATCCAAAAATTTATCGCAATCTGCTACGGCAAATTATTTAACCCGCGACGGTAAAAAAATTCACTCCTATATTTTGCTTCCCACTGAATATGAAAAAGGTAAACAGTACCCGTTAATTGTTATGCCGCACGGTGGCCCGCAGGCGCGCGACCGCGCTGGCTACGATGATTTTGCGCAGTTTTTATCGACTCGCGGCTATATTGTTATTCAGCCCAACTTCCGCGGCTCAACGGGAATGGGTAAAGAGTTTGAGGAAGCTGGCTACAAACAATGGGGTCAGCTAATGCAAGATGACCTAACCGATGCCGTGGGTTTCATGGTTAAGAAAGGCTACGCCGACCCTGCAAAAGTTTGCATTGTCGGTATTTCATACGGCGGTTATGCGGCGCTTATGGGGGCAATAAAAACCCCGGAACTGTATCGCTGCAGTGTCAGTATTAATGGTGTAACACATTTGCGCGACATGATTGCCACCGATGCCAAAAATGTAGATGACGATAAAATCTTGGAGAAATATTGGTATCAGCGTGTGGGTGATCCAAAGAAAGACAAAGAAATGTTGGATGCTAACTCGCCAGCATTGCATGCTGATAAAATTAATATTCCGTTGTTAATTGTTGCCAGCACCGATGATCAGATTGTGGCTTATAGTCAAGCTACTGATTTGGTGAGTGCGTTAAATAAGCACAAGAAAGATTTTAAATTTGTGAAATTAAAAGATTCTCCGCACAACCCATTTTTTTACAAAAAAGATATAGAGCTTGTGTATCGTGAGGTAGATGAATTTCTGGCAAAGTATTTGGGTAGTGCAACAGTAGCTGCAAAATAAAGCTATTATTGAATAGGGTTTAAATGCCTCGTTATACAGCTCAATGTAAATTAATCACACTTAAAAAGATCTGCAAGCAACTAAAGTGTTGAATTGATATAAAAAGCCATGCGAAATTTCTTTGCATGGCTTTTTATTTTCGGTGAGAGAAAATCTATTATGCTTTTACTTTCTCTTTTTTCGGTGTTTCTTTTTTAGTTGCTTCTTTTTTTGCAGGCTTCTTTTTCAAGAGTGGATTCAAGAAAATTCCCGTGTAAGAATGCGGAACTTCAGCAACTTCTTCTGGCGTTCCGGTTGCGATAATTTGTCCGCCGCCGCTGCCGCCTTCTGGTCCCAAATCTACAATCCAATCCGCGGTTTTAATAACATCCAAATTGTGCTCGATCACCACAACAGTGTTGCCATGGTCGCGCAGGCGATGCAAAACATTTAATAGTTGCTGAATGTCGTAGAAGTGCAAGCCGGTTGTGGGTTCATCCAAAATATAAAGTGTTTTGCCAGTATCGCGTTTAGATAATTCTTTCGCGAGTTTAACGCGCTGCGCTTCACCGCCAGATAAAGTTGTTGCCGCTTGCCCAAGACAAATGTAAGTTAAACCTACATCAATCAGCGTTTGCAATTTGTTGGCGATTGATGGAATTGCATCGAAAAATACGCGCGCATCCTCCACGGTCATCTCTAAAACTTCGTGGATGTTTTTGCCTTTGTATTTTACGTCGAGGGTTTCGCGGTTGTAGCGTTTGCCTTTGCATACATCGCAAGGTACGTAAACATCGGGCAAGAAATGCATTTCCACTTTTGTTACGCCATCGCCTTCGCATGCTTCACAACGGCCGCCTTTTACGTTAAAGCTAAAGCGCCCTGGTTGATAACCGCGTGAGCGCGCTTCTTGCGTGCCAGCAAATAAATCCCGCACTGGTGTAAATATTCCGGTGTAGGTTGCTGGGTTTGAACGCGGTGTGCGACCTATGGGTGATTGATCTATATCGACGCATTTGTCAAATAAATCCATGCCTTCAACTTTGTCGTGAGCTGCAGGTGTAAGTGTGCTCGCGCCGTTTAAGGCAGTTGCTGCGAGTGGGTGCAAAGTTGCGTTGATGAGCGTGGATTTTCCGGAGCCTGAAACGCCTGTTACACAGGTCATCAATCCCACTGGAATTTCGAGCGTAACATTTTGCAAGTTATTGCCTTTGGCTCCAACTAAACGCAACATTTGTTTTGGATTTACTGGATTGCGTTTTGCAGGCACCGCAATTTCGCGTGTGCCACTTAAATATTGGCCAGTGATGGAATCTTTATTGGCCATGATTGCTTTTACATTGCCTTGTGCAATCACTTGGCCTCCGTGCACGCCAGCGCCCGGGCCAATATCAATCACGTGATCGGCGAGGCGAATGGCATCTTCATCGTGCTCCACCACAATCACACTGTTGCCGATATCACGTAAATGTGTGAGTGTTTTTAACAAACGTGTGTTGTCGCGTTGATGTAAACCAATTGAGGGTTCATCGAGAATATACATAACACCAACAAGGCCTGCACCGATTTGACTGGCGAGACGAATGCGCTGTGCCTCTCCACCGGATAAAGTTTCTGCGCTGCGATTGAGTGTTAAATAATTTAAACCCACATCAACCAAGAAGCGAAATCTATCGCGCAATTCTTTTAAAACTTTATCGGCGATACCCGCTTTACGGCCAGTGAAATTAAGTTGCATATAATATTCATAGGCATCTGACACCGGCATGGTGGTAATTTCCGGCAGCGTTTTTTCGTCGATAAAAACATTGCGCGCTTCCAGGCGCAAACGTGCGCCTTTGCAATCAGGACAATCTTGTGTGGAAAGAAAGCGCGTTAAATCTTCGCGCACTGAATTGGATTCAGTATCGTGATAGCGGCGCTCCATATTCGGCAATACGCCTTCAAATGCGTGGCTGCGTTTGTAAACATCGCCGCGATCATTTACGTAATTAAATGCAATCACTTCTTCACCGGAACCGTGCAATACAGCTTCGCGTTGTTTTGCTTTTAATTTGTTCCAAGGTGTATCTACATCAAAGCCGTAATGCTTGGCGAGTGACGCGAGCATATGGAAATAATAAACGTTGCGTTTGTCCCAACCGCGAATCGCTCCTTCAGACAAACTTAATTTTGGATCTTGAATAACTTTGTCTTCATCAAAAAATTGCTTCACACCCAAACCGTCGCAGCAGGGGCAAGCACCAGCAGGATTGTTAAACGAAAAGAGGCGCGGTTCTAATTCGGTGAGACTGTAATCGCAAATTGGGCAGGCGTGTTTGGATGAGAAAAGACGATCAGGTGCCTTCTCATCCATATCGCTAATAATCGCAATACCTTCAGAAAGTTTGAGTGCAGTTTCGAAAGATTCTGCTAAGCGTAATTTAATATCTTCACGCACTTTAAAACGATCGATCACGACTTCAACGGTGTGTTTCTTTTTCTTGTCGAGTGTCGGCGTATCGTCGAGATCGCAAAGAATTCCATCGATGCGCGCGCGAATAAAACCATCGCGTTTTAATTGTTCGAACACATGTAAATGTTCACCCTTGCGCTCGCGAATAACCGGCGCAAGCAACATTAATTTGCTGCCTTCGGGCATAGCGACAACTGTATCCACCATTTCACTCACGGTTTGTGCGGTGAGCGGCACGCCGTGATCTGGGCAGCGCGCTTCACCCACACGCGCGTAGAGCAAACGCAGGTAATCGTAAATTTCGGTGATGGTGCCCACCGTGGAGCGTGGGTTGTGTGAAGTGGATTTCTGCTCAATGGAAATAGCCGGGCTCAGGCCTTCAATATGATCGAGCTCGGGCTTTTCCATCATCGATAAAAATTGGCGAGCGTAAGTGGAAAGCGATTCCACGTAGCGGCGTTGGCCTTCAGCGTAAAGCGTGTCAAATGCGAGTGAAGATTTACCGGAACCGGAGGGCCCGGTAATGACCACGAGTTTGTCGCGTGGAATATCCAAATCGATATTTTTCAGGTTATGAGTGCGTGCGCCGCGAACTATGATCGTGTCCATCTATTACTCTCGTTGCTGCTTCATTGAGGCAAATTGGTCAAAAGGGCGGATTATACGTGAAGCTTGTGTCAGTGGATGTCAGTAATCTGTGTTTTAGCGAGTTTAATCAAGAGGGCGATTTAAATTTTATTAGATGGCGGCAGTGTTTATAGCCTGAAAACGGGCGATGTGTATTTCGCACTGCCTTGAAGCGATTTAGAGCTTGGAAATGGTTCCTTCAGGTTCGCAAAACTGATTGATTTTTTCGTCAGTTTTAGGGTTTGGCGTTGCGCTTTTGGCTTTTTGGAGCATCCAAAATTGGCATTCAGGTGAATCTTTTTTGGCTCTGGTTTGCTTTGCTAGTTTGCGTGCCTGCTCAATTTGATCTCGCTCCAGCTCGTTCTTGCGCTCTACTTCAGCGATGTATGCCGACACCTTGTGCTCATCTTCCGATAGGTTGAGTGTTGTGGGTGCGGGAGTGGTTTTATGGGTGAAGACAAGCAAAAACAGCGCGGTTCCGGCTGCAAATAAAAGAAAGGCTAGGGTCATAGCAGAGGGCGATCGCATGATAGGTGTCCTTTTTATGTGAAATCCTTCGGAGAAGTTAAATCTTTTTAACGAGGTTTAATTTACGGGTAAACACTCAGCTCGCGAATCATAGCCTAAGTCAGCGGCAAAGTGTCTACCCTCATCGAGTGTTTTATAGATCCCCTATCTTGCGCAACAGCATTAGGCGATAAGCACTGCGGCTGGCCTCAAACAGGTTGACGCCGGTTGCGCCCATGCAGATGTAAAAGCTCATCCGATTGATGAATCCCAAGTGCGCTGCCATTGGGCTATCGCCAATTACGGCCAGAATGTCGGGCGCTTGAGCTATTAGGATAAAAACCACGCCTAAAGCAACTCGGAATACTATTGAAAGCACTAGCTTGGCTGGCGTCCAATAGCTGTAGCGCAGGTTCCACAGGTTGATAGCGATGGCTACCGCCGCCGCTGCACTTAAAGGCATCAACCAAGCTTTTAGGCCTGCGCCAACTGTTAAGGGCGCGGCAGGAACGGCGGCATTATCTATCCACAAAAAATATTGCATGGCGACAAGAAAAAAAGTGTTGCCGATAAATTGCATAAACGAGTCAAACAAGCTGATGCGCTGCCAAGGCTGCCTTACTGGCGGCAAGTCTTCTGGGCGCCAATGGCAATAGGGCGAGAGATTGGCGGTGACACTAAGGTTACTCAGCACGCAAAACACACCGGTTACGCAGGCGAACATTACCAGTGAACCATGAATCCAACCGCCAATTATTCCGCCGATATTTAGATTGCCTCCTCCCAAGAGAGAGACTGATGCTGCTAATACTTGTGCGCCGCCCACGATAATCAAACCGTAAATTAGGCACTGAGTAAAAAATGGAAGCCACGCCGGGCTAACCAAATGGCGTTGAGGCAGAAAGCTGGCTGCAACCTTACGCGGATGCCCAAGTTCACGCAGTACAGCGGATTCGTCAGCAGGTGATGTGGGGCGGCCATGTTCGTCAGCAAAGCTTTCAAGGCGATCCAGAATGTTCGCCTTAAGCTCGCGCGCAATATCGTCGCGGCGGCTGGCGGGGAGTTGCTGCGCAACAGCGCTGATGTAGCGATCAATAAGGCTCATGTTAAACCTCCAAAAGCGTTGCAATATTGGTATTAAGGGACTGCCATTCACTGGTCAGGTTGGCGAGCAAGGTGGCGCCAGCGGCAGATAGCTGGTAATAGCGCCGCTCGCGGCCGTCGCCCTGTTGCCACTCGCTCTCGAGCAGACCTTGATCAGCAAGGCGACGCACCAGCGGATAAAGCGTGCCTTCGTCAATATCGATGCCTGCCTCTTGCAGCTGTTTGCGCAGCGAGTAGCCGTAGTGCGGCTGTTTTAGCGAGCCAAGCACTGCCAGCACCAACACCCCGCGCCGCAGCTCCTGTCGCAATTTATCTAACTGTTCTTCGGACATAAGCCCCTCCGTAAATAGGCCGGCTATACTGGTTGCCAAACACTATGTGTCGCACAGTGTTTTATTACTATGCGCCGCACAGTAGTTGCGTGTCAAGCGGTTGTTTGAAATTTGTTCTGAATATGTATTGGCTTGGGGGGGAGGGTTATATGTCGAACGGGTAGGATTTTGGCGGCTGTGTAGCCCGTAAGGAGTGCAACGCATTACGGGTTTTTAACATCCCGTATTACGCGGAGCTCCATGCGGGTTACATGTCTGGATGTGAATTTTGAGGCGACATGTTTTAATTTTGAGTGCGACAAGAAATCACAAAGGTGTTACCAATGTACCTGAGCTTGGCCCTAGCCAAGCGCTGTCGGGGCGCCAGGTTTTGGCCCAGTCGGGTAGGGCTGCGGCGGGCATGGGTTTGGCGATACCGTAGCCTTGGGCGAGTTCGCAGCCCATCGCCAAAAGAATTTCGCCGTGAGCTATGGTTTCCACACCTTCGGCTAATACGGTGCGATGGAAGGCGGTCGCCAGCCCGACGATGCCCTTGATAATGGCGAGGTCGTCGGTGTCCTCTAGCATGTCGCGTACAAAACTTTGGTCGATCTTGAGCATTTGCGCAGGCAGGCGTTTGAGGTAGGCAAGGGAGGAGTAGCCGGTGCCGAAATCATCTAAAGCGAAGCTTACGCCCAGAACTTTGCAGGCATTGATCACGGCAGAGACTTGGTTGATATCCTCCAGCGCGCTGGTTTCAAGAATTTCAAGTTCGAGGTTGCGAGGGTTGGCCGCGGGGTGACGGTGTAAAAGCTCTTCTAACCGTTCTGCGAAGTTGCTTTGCTGCAATTGGATTGCGCCTATGTTAACGCTGACGGGAATGTCTAAGCCCATGACCTCCCACTCAATCATCTGATCAAGTGCGGTTTCAATGACCCACTCTCCCAGCTCAATACTGAGCAAATGGTTTTCAATCACGGGCAGAAATGCGGCGGGTGGTAGCAGCCCGTATTGGGGGTGTTGCCAGCGAATTAAGGCTTCTGCGCCGATGATTTTGCCCGTGCGCATATGCACTTTGGGCTGGTAATAAAGCACAAATTCTTTGTTGTAGAGTGCGGAGCGAATGTGTTCAAGGGTTTCGCGTTGGTGTTTAACGGCAACGTCTTTGGCGATATCAAACAGGTGATAGCAGTTCTTGCCTGCTTGCTTAGCAACGTACATGGCTTGGTCGGCGTGGCGCAGCAATTGGTCTGCATCTGAGCCGTCTTGAGGGTAGAGGGTTACGCCTATACTGGCCGACACTTCTAGGGCTAAATCATCAACTTGCACGGGCTTTGCCGCCGCTTGTAGCAGGCGTTTTAGGAGTGGTTCGCACTCGGAGGTGTGATGCAAATCAGTGAGCACCACAACGAACTCATCGCCCCCAATACGCGCCAGCGTATCGCCTTCGCGCAGGGCATTTTTCATTTGTTGTGCAAGGCTAATTAGCAACTTATCGCCGACAGCATGGCCGTATTTGTCATTAACGGCTTTGAACCCATCTAAATCTAAAAAGGCGACCGCCATGATGAGTTCGCTGCGTTGGGTGCGAGTCATGGCTTGCTGTAAACGGTCGGCCAGCAGCACGCGGTTGGGTAACTGGGTCAAGGCATCGTAGTGGGCGATGTTTTCTAGGGCGCGATTGGTATATTCGAGTTCGCGGTTGGCGTATTCGAGTGCGAGCTGGGCGACTTTTTGGTCGCTAATATCTTGGAAAACCCCGTTCAGGATTGCGGGGCGGCCATTTTCTAAGGTGACAGTACAAATTGCCCGAACATCTATTTTCCGGCCTTTGTGGGTGAGCATTTCCAGCTCTGTATCAAAACTCTCGCCCTTGGTAATGGCGTCCTGTAACGCGTTGGCGAATACCGGCTGGGAGTTGGGTAATAAATATTCCAACACGGATTCTAGCGTTGGCTGGATTTCGTCTTGCGTAGCGTCTAGCAGCTTGAATAGTTGATCTGTCCAGAAGAGCTTTTGGGTTGCGATGTTCCACTGCCAGCCGCCAATTTGGGCCACATATTGAGATACATTGAGAAGTTCAGTGCTGGTGCGTAAGGCTTGCTCAGCGTTGTGTCGCTCGGTGAGATCGATGGCGGTACAGCCCAAAAAGCGCTGGCCATCGGCATTGCTAAACAAAAACTTTACGGTGAGCCAGTGACGCATGCCCGTGGGGGTGGGCACGTTTTCGAAGGCTTCCGTTTGCTGGCCGGAGGCAAAAATGGACATGTCGTGGTCATGTAGTTTTTGGGCAATTTTGGCCGGCCAATGATCAAAAACAGTCGTGCCGAGAATGTCGCCCGGCTTCATCTGGAAAATGCGTTCAAACGTGGTGTTGATATACACAAACTGCCCGGCCTCATTTTTGATAAAGGCCAATGCTGGGGATTTTTCCATAAAGGCGCGGAAGCGCGATTCGCTGGCGTTGAGTGCCAGCTCGACTTGCTTACGCTCGGTGATATTTTGAGAGGTGCCCACCATGCCAATGGGTTGGTCGTTCTCGTCAAAGAGTGTCACGCTACGGGCTTCAATCCAGCGAATGCTGCCATCGGGCATGAGCAGGCGAAAATCATAGTGGCTGCCACCTTTTCCGCGCAGGCTTTGGGCGTGGCGGGCGACCAGCATGGCGGTGTCTTGCGGGTGCACCATGGACATAAATTCTTCGAAGCTGGGAAATCCAAGCGCGGGGTCGCGGCCCACGATATGAAACCATTCCAGCGAGGCAGAACCTTGTCGAGAGCGCAAATCTAGCTCCCAGCTGCCCAAGAGCGCACGCGCCTGAGCTTCAGCAAGGTGCGCCTCACTCAATGCCAGAGCGGCTTCTGCTTCTTTGCGGGAGGTGATATCGGTACTGGTGCCAAGCCATTGCACAACGCTGCCTTGGGTATCGCGCAAGGCACTTGCACGGGCGATATGCCAGCGATAGCTGCCATCGGCGCGACGCAAGCGAAAATCCATTTCATAGTCCTCGCCAGAGGCTAGGGCGTGCATCCAGCGCTGCATGGCTTCAGGTAAATCTTCAGGGTGTACTAAATCGACCCAGCTAGAGCCCAGCATCTCCTCAAAACGGCGTCCGAAATAATCGGTTACCTGTTGGTTAACGTAGTCCAGCGCGCCATCTGGCCGAGCAGTCCAGATCTGTTGCGGAATATTGGCAATCAATCGATGAAAGTGCATTTCATCGTGCTCTGGCTCGGCATCTTGGGCGCGGCTAGTAAGCAGTGAATCCTGTTTACTCATCATTATTCATTAAAGTGGAAGCCTGAAAACGTATGGGTGTGGTAGCCGAGCTTGGCCGCTACTGAATCCTGAACTTGAAGTGTAGCCAAAAAAAATCTGTACGCTGATTCGCTTACACTTTTTCACAGGACTTTATGTTTTCTCATTGAGCGTGCGGGTGGCGCAAACAGGCTTATTGAGCAACACTTTGTGGGGTAATTCAGCGCTAAGAGGCCACTGAGTGCAGCACTTAAAACTTTCAGAATTGATGAGCTCGCTCAGTTACGCCTTGGATATTACCGAGGGGCAGCCGCCCGGGCACTGCATTCGCTGCTGTTGGATTGGCATGAATATCGGCCAGCAAATCGGTTTGCCAGACGATCAGCTCTGGGAGCTTTACTACGTGCTCCTGCTCAAAGACCTCGGTTGCAGCAGCAACGCATCGCGCATTTGCGAGCTTTATTTAACCGACGATCTCTCGTTTAAGCGCGATTTCAAATGGGTGGATGGCAGCTTGCCGCAGGTATTGCGTTTTGTGTTGCGCCATACCGGGAGTTCGGCGGGGATACTGTCGCGCTTTCGCGCCTTATCGGATATTTTTGCCCATGGCGATGAGATTGCCCAAGAATTGATTCACACCCGTTGTACCCGCGGTGCCGATATCGCCCGCCGCCTGCGCTTTAACGAGCCAGTCGCCTTGGGGGTGCATTCGCTGGACGAGCATTGGGATGGTCATGGTCGCCCGGAAGGATTAACTGGCGATCAAATTCCCATCTATTCACGCATAGCCTTACTGGCGCAAGTTATCGATATTATGAATTCTTCTGGCGGCGCTGAAGGTGCGCTTGCTGAGGTGAAGGCGCGCGCGGGCAGCTGGTTTGATCCCGAGTTGGTAAATGCGTTCGTGGTGCTGGCGGCAGACCCGAGCTTTTGGGAAATCCTCAATTCGCCTCATGTTGATCAAACAATTTTGGGCTTGGAGCCGGGTGATTTTGAGAAGGAGCTGGATGAAGATTTCTTTGACGATGTTGCCGAGGCCTTTGGGCAGGTGGTCGATGCCAAAAGCCCTTACACTTCCGGCCACAGCGCACGCGTGGGCTTGTACACGTCGTTATTGGCGGAGGATTTAGGGATTAGCGAGACGCGCCAGCGCTGGCTGAAGCGCGGTGCGCTGCTACATGATGTCGGCAAGTTGGGCGTAAGCAACACGATTCTAGATAAGCCGGGAAAGCTGACCGATGTTGAGTACGAGCTAGTAAAAATGCACGCGGTTTACACTGGCAGAATTCTGGAGCGCGTGCACGCCTTTGACGAGTTGGCGCGAGTCTCGGCGGCGCACCATGAGCGATTAGATGGTAAAGGCTATCCACTCGGTTTAACGGCAGAGCACATTACGCTGGAAACCCGCATTATCACCACCGCCGATATCTTTGATGCCATCACCGCCGAGCGTCCTTATCGCGGCGCTATGCCGGTGGAGAAAACCCTCGCCATTATGAAAGACTCGGTGGGCACGGCAATTGACCCGCGCTGCTTTGAGAGCTTGCGGCAATTGATTGATCGGCATCCTGAATTCTTTCCTGGTGCGATAAATGGTTAGGCATAAACAAAAAGCGTGATCTGTGTCATGTTTTTGATTTGGGTGTTATTATGCATAGGTCGATTTTTCTATAAAAAGCGATTTTTAATAACCATTTTTAATCATTAAGGTAAAGGATTGGGTTTCATGAAAAATATACTGAGTCTTTCTGCGTTGCTGATTTCGTTATTTACATCAGCGATCGCAAACGCAACACCTGTAGAAGGCTTGTCGTCTGCAAGTTATTCACAAAGCGGCGAATGGAATGGGTTTAGCGCTGAGTCAGCTTTTAATGGCGGCGGTTGGAATTCCGGCAACTGGGGCACCCAATGGGTGCAAGTTGATATGGGCAGCGTTCAAACAATTGACTGGGTTAGTTTTGTTACAGGCCAGTTGCCGAACGATGTTACCTGGCAAAATATTTATATTTCCGATAGCGCCATTGGTGACAGCTGGAGCAGTTTGACTGCTGTAGCATCGCGCAGTGGTTTCACCGTGAGCGGTACTTTCTTGCAATTAGATTTTGCGCCAACCGCTGGTCGTTTCTTGGAAATTGTTGCGAATGCAGGTGGTAGCTGGACTGCGTTAAACGACATTAAAGCAGGTAGCTCTACCTCTGTACCAGAGCCTGCGGCGTTTGCCTTGTTGGGCATTGGTTTGTTTGGTTTTGTTGCTGCGCGCCGTCGCAAGCAAGCATAAGCCTTATCTGCTAAACCCTATTTCTATCGGGGAGAGTCGCATCTCTCTTCGGTAGAGATTTCAACCTATCTATTAACAATAAGCGTTTGTTATAGCTCTGTTCCCTGCGCTCTTGGTAGAATCGCAACCTTCGTGTGATTTATATTTTTCTCAAGAGTTTTCTGCGTGCAATCATCCCCTTTACCCTTTGAGCGCCGAGTCGTTATGTCGCTCGCCGCGCTCTACACCTTTCGTATGTTCGGCCTGTTTTTATTGTTGCCGGTGTTGGCGCTTTATGGCACGCAATACGAAGGCCACGCGCCGTTTTTGTTGGGCGTTGCCTTGGGCGCTTATGGCGCGAGCCAAGCTTTTTTGCAGATTCCCTTTGGCATTTTGTCGGATCGCATAGGGCGTAAACCGATTATTTTAATTGGCCTGATTGTGTTCATTATAGGCAGCGTGATTGCGGCGCAAGCGACCAGCGTTTACGGCTTGATTCTTGGCCGCTTCTTGCAGGGCGGTGGCGCAATTTCCGGCGTGGTTATGGCGCTGCTGACCGATTTAACCTCTGACGAAAGCCGCACCAAAGCTATGGCGACTATTGGTGCCTCGATTGGTATTTCTTTTTCTGTTGCTATGACAGTTGGCCCGCTGGTGGCGAACTGGGGCGGTGTAGGTGCAATTTTCTGGATTACCGCGGCCTTAGGTGTGATTGGTATTGTTATTCTGTTCGCGCTGATTCCAGCCGTAAAACAAGCGCCGCAACCCAAGCGCGAAGCCTTGCCCGCACCAGAATTATTTTGGAAAACCTTTAAAAACCCCGAATTGCTGCGCTTAAACGTGGGGATTTTTGCCCTGCATTTTGTGTTGATGGCGAACTTTATGGTGCTGCCACAAATTCTTGAACAGCAGCTACATATCCAGCGCAATCACCACGGCATGCTCTATTTCCCCATGTTGGTTATCGCCTTTGCGATCATGCTGCCGTTTGTGATCATCGCGGAAAAACGCCGCAAAATTAAGCCGGTTTTCCTTGGTGCTATCGGCTTGTTAGCGCTAATGGAATTGGTGCTCATGGTTGCCCCGCCGAATCTGTTTTTCACTATTGCTGCAATTTTCTTTTTCTTCGTCGCATTCAATGTGTTGGAAGCAACCTTGCCCTCTATGGTCAGCAAAATTGCGCCTGCGGGCTCAAAAGGTACGGCGACTGGTATTTACGCCACCAGCCAAGTAATTGGGGTTTCTGCTGGCGGAGCTGTAGGTGGATTTTTGTTGCAGCATCACGGCATGGTTGCGGTGCTGGGGTTGGGTGCAGCTTTTACGCTTGTATGGCTAGCGGTTGCTTGGTCGATGAAACCGCCACGCTTCCTCGCCAGCGTGCTTATTCCCTTGCGTCACCACAATGGCGATGAAATAGCCGCAAAATTGCGCGCTGTAAGCGGCGTGGCAGAAGTGGTGATTGTTGCATCTGAAAACACTGCTTACCTCAAGGTTGACCAGCAGTTGGTTGATCGTAAGGCCCTGCAAGCTATTGTTGATTGAGCGCTTGAACCCCCACCCAACCTCCCCCTTGAAAAGGGGGAGGTTGGGTGGGGGTTAACTAAGTTACATCTCACATCATTAACCAAAATCGTATAAGCCTTTTTTCAGGAGATTTGATAGAGTACCCCGGCTTTTAAAAAGAGCACCCGGCTTCACCAAACGAAGCCCAAATAACCCCGAATGTCGCCTGATAATAAATCGTGAGGGCGATTGCACCAGCAAACAAAGAACACTAGGAGCGCTCCATGGCACGTGGTATCAACAAAGTCATCATCATCGGCAACATCGGCCAAGATCCAGAAGTTAAATACATGCCTTCCGGCGGCGCTGTGACTAACGTCAGCATCGCAACTTCAGAAACCTGGAAAGACAAAAATACCGGCCAACCACAAGAGCGTACCGAATGGCACCGCGTAGTATTTTTCAATCGCTTGGGTGAAATCGCTGGCGAATATTTGAAAAAAGGCAGCAAGGTTTATATCGAAGGTTCTCTGCGCACTCGCAAATGGCAGGCGCAAGATGGCTCAGATCGCTACACCACAGAAATCGTTGCTAACGAAATGCAAATGCTCGATGGTCGCAGCGATAACCAAGGCGGTGGTTACAATCAAGGTGGCGGCTTTGGCCAAGGCAACAACTTCAACCAAGATCAACAATACGCACCGCAAGGTGGTGGCTATCAAGGCGGCGGTGCTCCAGCTCCGCAACAGAATCGCCCACAACAAGGCGGCGGTTTCGGTGGCCAAGCGCCAGCGCACAGCGCTCCGCAACAACCTGCTGGTTTTGATTCATTTGATGATGATATTCCGTTCTGATATTCGGCATTTAACGTGTTAATCTCAAAGCCCCGCACTTGTGGGGCTTTTTCTTTTTGCAGCAATCCTTAACAATAATTCACGGTAGGCGTGGCTCACCAACATAAGAGTGATAAGGCGGCATGCGGGATTTTTACAACAAAGCGTTAATGGGATTTTTGGGTTTGCTGCTGGCGAGCTGCCTGGTGGGTTACCTGTGTTTTGAGCGCACCTTTCTCAGTGTTGCGCTCTTGCCGTCGGATACCAGCAGTTTGCCTTGGCATTCCGAACTCAACACTGATGTACCTCAGGGCGGCGCATCTACGATTAAAGTTGATGACGATAAATTCAGTTTGAGCTTTGATTTCGTCCTTTCACATCAAGCTCAATATCCCACGGCGACGCTTGAGATGCGCTTTAATCCGCGCAAGGGCAAGCCTGAGTTGGTTGATTTGTCGCGCTACGATCACCTGTCATTCAGTGCGAAATGTGCACCCGCTAATATCCTTATGTTTGCTGCGTTTACCTTTGAAGAAAAAGTGTCTATTCCTGCAGATCCTTTGACCTATCGTGCGCCATCCACCTATTTTTCCTGCAGTGAAAACTGGAGCCGAATTGAGTTGGATTTAACGCGTTTGGAAACGCCCCAGTGGTGGTTTGATATGTTCAAACTGGAGCTTTATAAAAAAGAATACAAGCTCGATAAGGTCTCCAAAATTACTTTTGGCAGCAGCTACCAAAGCCCGTTTGATGTTAATGCCAAGGTGCAAGTACAAGAGATTGTGTTGAGTGGCCGCGATTGGTTTTATTCATATTTGTTGGGTGGGTTTTTGTTGCTGGTGTGGGGCGGTTATGGCTTTTGGTTTTTCCGCCAACACACCAATGCGGTGGTGGGTGACCTGCGCGATAAAATGCAGCGCGACCGCCCCTTAGTTGCCTACCAACAACTCACGGTTGAGCCGCACAGGGATAAAGACAAGAGTGCAATTCTGCATTTTATGGCGACCAATTACTCCAATGCTGAGTTGAGTCTGGAATCTATGGCGGCCAGCATTGCCGTGAGTCGCACCAAGATTAACGATATCCTCAAAGCCGAGTTGGGTTTCACTTTTACCGGCTACCTCAACAAGCTTCGCCTCACTGAAGCGGCGCGTCTTCTGGCTGAAAAAGAGGACGCGAACATCGCTGAGATTGCTTACTCAGTCGGCTACAAAAATGTTTCCTACTTCAACAAACTCTTCAAGGAAGAATACAACTGCACGCCCAAAACCTTTAAGGCGCTGTGTGATCGCACTCCCGATAATGGTTAGTAGACTTCAACTAAAACGAAAAAAACTTCAACTTTTTGCAATTTGATAAGCTTTTTCGCAAAAGCATTACAGGTAAATCCTTGTTTTACATAGGCTGCGAACAATCACCCAGCGTTGGTGAGTTTTCGATCAGCACTAGCTCAAACACAGAGATTTATCATGAGAATAATAAGCGTAGTTTTTCTGTTAGGCCTTTTTTCAGTGACATCCGCCTGTGGCGGCGGGGGAGGCGGCGGTGGTTCTTCGCCCGCACCGACAACCCCTACGAGCAGCGCTGCCGTTGTGACTTCAAGCTCTTCAAGTTCATCCAGCATGGCGAGCTCGTCCAGTTCTTCTAGTTCGTCCAAATCGTCCAGCTCAAGCTCGGCGGCGGTCGCCGCTTATCCCAGCTACAACACCAAGCCCTTGGCTGCTGATGCAACCGGTGTGGGCAGTACCGCTGTGCAGCTCGCCAGCAAAATCAAAATTGGCTTCAATATCGGCAATACCTTAGAGGCGACTGGCGGTAAAACCGAAACCTATTGGGGCAATCCTAAAATCACCAAAGAGTTCGTCGCCTTTGTGAAAAAGTCCGGCTTTAACGCTGTGCGTTTGCCCGCGTCGTGGGATCAGTATTCAGATCAAGCGACTGCCGCTATCGACGCCGCTTGGCTGAACCGCGTAAAAGAAGTAGTGCAGTACTGTGTGGATAACGACTTGTACGTGATTGTGAATATCCACTGGGATGGCGGTTGGCTGGAAAACAACGTAGTGCCGGAAAAACAGGCGCAAAACAACGCCAAGCAAAAAGCCTTTTGGGAGCAAATCGCCACGCAATTGCGTGACTTTGATGAGCACCTGCTGTTCGCTAGCGCCAACGAGCCCAATGTGGAAACGGCTGAGCAAATGGCGGTACTGCTTTCCTATCACCAAACCTTTATCGACGCTGTGCGCGCTACCGGCGGTAAAAATGCCAATCGTGTGTTGATCGTGCAGGGGCCGTCTACCGATATCGACAAAACCACCAAATTCTGGACGCAAATGCCCACTGACAGCGTGAAAGACAAGTTGATGGCCGAGATCCATTACTACACGCCTTGGAACTACACAGGCATGACCAAAGATGAAAGCTGGGGCAACCAATTCTTTTATTGGGGCAAAGGTTTTCATTCAACAACCGATACCGCGCACAACCCGACATGGGGTGAAGAAGACACGGTTGATCAACAATTCAAATTAATGAAAACCCAATTTGTCGATAAAGGTATTCCTGTCGTAGTCGGTGAGTTTGGTACAGGTGTGCGTAAAAATTTAACCGGTGCAGATTTGAAATTGCATCTGGATGGTCGAGCTTATTATTTCAATTACATCGTTAAGCAAGCTACCGCAAATGGGTTGCTGCCTTTCTATTGGGATGTGGGCGATCTCTTAAATCGCAACACCAATACGGTATCAGATCAACAGGCCTTGGATGCCTTGATTCAAGGTGCAGCTGCAAAACTCTAAGCAGAAATATGCATCGCATAAACAACTAAAAAGATACACACAAAAAATTCCTGCGCCCTGAACGCATCGTCTAGAACGAGAGGAGTACGAATATGCAAAACGCATTACAAGCTATAGATTTTGCAGCGCCAAAACTTTACCAATACAGCCAAGGAAATTTAATTGAATTACAAAATTTGAGTGAAAAATTAAAGCCTTTTGTATCGCTAAAATTGTTGAGCGCGAACAGTCGCGTAAAGTTAAGTCAGCCTTCTTTAATGCCAGCATCAGGCCAAGCTATTATCACTTACCTGATTTCCGGGCAGGCGCTTTACGCAGATTCAACAGGTAAAAGTGGTGTTTTAACGCAGGATGGTTGGTCGTGGATAATTAGTGGTGAGGGTATATTGACTACGCTTGAACCGCTAACGACTGACTTTCTCGCGATTCAATTATGCATTGCCTTAACCCCTGCAGTTGAAAATTCGCTTCCTCAAAGTGCCTATGTGGGTTCAGATGCGATGGAGCGCGATGGTCCCGCTCAAGTGTTAATTGGTTGGCACGGCAACAGCTTTAGTCGGTTTGCACTGCCATCTTTGATCAACTATTTGGTGGTGAATCTTCGTGCGCGCCAAAGCTGGAGTTATGAATTGCCCACGAATCATCAATTCGCGTGGGTGCTGGTATTGCGCGGAGCCATTGAGACTACTGAAGGTGAAATAACGGCGAATAAAATCACCATGCTGAAAAAAAACAGTGAAAAAATTAGGCTGTGTGCAATGAGTGATGCCATTTTTGTCTTGGGCTCAAGCCAGTTGTTTATGCACGATTTAATTTGTACTGAAAATTCCGTGCACACATCAAAAGAATCTTTGCAGATAGGTCAGGAAAAACTGGCGAGATTAGCAAGGAGCTCCGCGAAATAAATCTGAAGTCTTTTAACCTGAATAACAGAGACGATTATGATAATAAAATCGATTACCCGCGTTGCAGTAGTTAGTTGTTTATTAGTACCGCTATTCGCATTTGCACAAACTCGCACCATTGATGTCGATCTTAACAAGGTAAAAGGAACCTTAAACACGTCCTTTAAAACCACCATAGGTGCTGGTCGTGCTAACGAAGGTTTGCGCGCAGATTGGCAACAGCAGCTTGCTGAAATAAAACGCGATGCCGATTTCAAATACATCCGCATGCATGGTCTGCTCACCGATGATATGGGGGTGTACAAAGTCGATGCACAAGGTCGCGAACAATATAATTTCCAATATGTAGATGCACTCTACGATTACATTCTCAGTATTGGTATGAAGCCTTTTGTTGAATTAGGTTTTATGCCGCAGGCTTTGGCAAGTGGTAACAAAACTATTTTCTGGTGGCGCGGCAATGTGACACCACCAAACAATTACGACAAGTGGGAAAAATTAATTCAAGCGCTCACCGAACACTGGACGCAGCGCTACGGCGCAGCTGAAGTAGAGAGCTGGTATTTTGAAGTCTGGAACGAACCTAATTTGGATGGTTTTTGGGCGGGCTCGCAAGCAGATTATTTTAAACTTTATACCTACAGTGCGCGCGCAATAAAAAATGTGAACCCGAAATATAAAGTGGGGGGGCCGGCAACAGCAGGTGCGGCATGGATTCCAGAAATGATTGCCTATTGCGCGAAAAATAAAGTACCGCTCGATTTTGTGAGTACGCATTCTTACGGCGTTGATCAAGGCTTTCTCGATGAGTTTGGTGGCAGAGGCACAGTGCTTTCTAAAGATGAGTTGTCTGTTGCACGCGATGCTATACAAAATCGCAAACAAATTTCAGAATCGGCTATGCCAAATTTAGATTTGCATTACACCGAGTGGAGTTCTTCTTATACACCTGCAGACCCTACACACGATTCCTATCATCAAGCCGCTTATATTTTGCAAAAATTAAAGCAAACGGGTGATGCTGCGCAATCCATGTCCTATTGGGTGTTCACCGATATTTTTGAAGAGCCGGGTCCACGCTTTGAAGCTTTCCACGGCGGTTTTGGTTTGATGAATGCTCAAGGCATAAAAAAGCCAGCCTACTTTGCTTATCAATTTTTAAATAAATTATCGTCCACCGAATTAAAAACCAGCGATGCACAAACCATCGCCACGAAAGACGATAAAGGCAATACACAAGTGCTTGCGTGGGATTCAACCCGCACACTGCCAGAGAATACAAATAACCAACAGTACTACATTAAAGATTTGCCACCTGCGAATAAAGGCGACTTGGCGATTCACGTGCAAGGTTTAGCGAAAGGTAAGTACACGCTGAAAATTTCGCAGGTAGGCTACAAGCAAAATGATTCTTTCACGGCTTATATCGGCATGGGCTCACCGGCGCAATTAACCAAAGCGCAAGTGGCAGAATTGAAAGCGAAAAGCACGGGCAAGCCCGCGCAAGAAAAATCTATTAGCGTAGGTAGTGATGGAAAGTTTGATGTGAGTTTACCTTTGCGTGATAACGATGTGTATTTGTTGGAACTCATTGCCAGTAAATAATTTTCAGCAGGGAATGTTGCGATAATTTCCATATTGAGAAAGTCTGAGACGCACATAAGGCATCCGTAACAGGGTGTCGTCATCCTCGCGTAGCGGGGATGACGACTCCCATCTTCACAAGAACTTTCTATAAGTGTTATTTCGCTTCTAAAAAAATAATTTACAGTAATGTTAAAACGAGATTTCTCATGCTTGATTCAACTCGCAGAAATATTTTCAAAGCCTGTTTAGCTGGCGCTGTGGTTTCTCCGCTAACATTTATAGATACCGCACAAGCGGTTCCTGCAACGAGTTGCGCGCGCTTAAGTCTGCAGTGGGGGCGCGGTATTGAAGGTCAGCGCAAAGCGGATTTAGGTAATGGCACCTATTTAAATCCCATTCTCTCTGGTGATCATCCTGATCCTACTATTTTGAAAGACGGCGATGATTATTACATGACTTTCTCGTCATTTAATTCTTATCCCGGCATTGTAATTTGGCATTCAAAAGATTTGGTGAGTTGGGCCCCGGTGGGTGCTGCACTGCATAAAAATATCGGCACCGTTTGGGCACTGGATTTATGCAAGCACAACAATCGCTATTACATTTATATTCCCGCCGCGCCCGATGGTAGCCCATGGTCAACATTTGTAATTTGGGCTGACGATATTAAAGGCCCTTGGAGCGATCCCATTGATTTAAATATTGTGGGTTGCATCGATCCCGGCCATATCGTTGGTGAAGACGGTAAACGCTATTTATTTGTGAACGGTATTCGCAAAATTCGTTTGCGCGATGATGGGCTCGCGACTGACGGTCAAATAGAAAAGGCGTACAGCCCTTGGCGATTTCCCGATGATTGGGTCACTGAAAATTTTGCGCCTGAAGGCCCCAAACTTTTGCGTCGCGGCGAATGGTTTTATCTGGTTACTGCGGTGGGTGGTACTGCAGGCCCGGTTACCGGTCACATGGTAATTGCCGCGCGTTCGCGCTCTATTCACGGCCCTTGGGAGCATTGTCCGAATAATCCTTTGGTGCGCACAGTCTCCGACGCTGAACCTTGGTGGTCACGCGGTCATGCAACTTTGGTAGAGGGGCCGGGAAAATCTGGCGATTGGTGGATGGTCTATCACGCCTATGAAAATGGTTTTAGAACGCTAGGGCGACAAACAATCTTGGAGCCAATTGAATGGACGGACGATGGCTGGTTCCGTGCAACAGGGGGCGATCTATCGCAACCTTTGTCAAAGCCGCTGCCATCATCCAAAGGCGTTGCGGGCGTGGCCTTGTCCGATGATTTTTCTACCAATAGATTTGGCATTCAATGGAGCTTCCACAATCCGCGCTCAACCGAAATGGCGCGCGTCAATTACGGTAAAAAAGTCTTGGAGTTAAGGGGCGCGGGCACTTCACCTGCTGATTCATCGCCACTCACGTGCGGTGTGGGCGATCGTGCTTATCAAGTAGACGTGAGCTTTACATTGGAGGGCGATGCCGAAGCTGCGCTGCTGTTGTTTTACAACCACAAAGCCTTCGTGGGGCTCGGCTTTAACGGTGAGACGCTAAAAGTTTATCAATACTCCGAAGAGCTATCTTGGGCGCGCGCGCCTTTAAAAACCAAAAGTTTGCGCTTGCGTTTAACCAATGACCATAACGTTATTACTTACCATTACTCGCTCGACAACGGACGCACTTGGAAACTGTTTCCAACGCGAATGGAAGTCTCAGGCATTCATCACAATGTATTCGGCGGTTTCTTAAGTCTTAAAGTAGGACTTTATAGTGGCGGGAATGGCAATGTACAGGTGCGCGATTTTCAATATAGTGCGCTTGAGCTAAAAAATTAATTGCTTGTGGATTTTTTTACACACAAGGCCGAGCGAAATTATGCCTGCCTTGTGTGTAAAAATTTAATTCCTGAGCGATTATTTTTTTCGTGCATTAATTGGATTTTATCCAAGCTTCTTGGGTTCCTGTTAACGCACTGTTTCCATTCTCAAATGTAGCTTTGGGCGTGTAGCCCGTTTGCGCTGCAACAAATACACTCTCGTGAATGAATTGATCGGTTTGTAGGGTGCGAATCTTTTGTTCCGCATTGAATTTTTCAATCCATTTTCCCAAAAAATTTGCGCTCCAAAATTCTTGATAAGAATTACGAATTTCACCATCTGGATTTTCTTGCTGCCAGCCGTCAATTTTTTCGAGTTGCAATTGCAACCCCTTTGTCTGTGCATGTTGCAGCATCCAAAATAGCGCGATATTGGATAAGTTGGCGTCAACGTAGCCGCCGCCTATATTAGAGTGTGCGCCCGCAAACCATGTTTCGCGATAGTCGCAATGATTTTTTTGTTGCCAATATTCAGGTAAAAATTGTTTGCGAATTTCATCTAGCGCTAATGCTTGGCGAACAGAATTTACATTGTCGGGATTGAGTTCGTGATAATTATTAAAAGTGGATTCGAATGCTAAGGCGCCAACGGTTTCCCAAACGCCGAGAAAATCGACGCGCGCATCTTTGCGTGTCCAACTTGGCGCTGCGCCTTTATTCTTGTAGCAGCGATAAAGTGCGTCCAGTTCATCTTCTTTAATAATGGCGCGCTGGGCCGGCAGTCCGACATGATTGAGAAAACCGAGTGCGCTACGCACGGCAAATGCGCCTCTGCTAAAACCAAAAGCGAAAATACTATCGCCCGCTTCCCAACGCTCGGCAATAAATCGGTAGGCATCGCGAATGCGCGTGGCGGTTCCGTCGCCCGTGCTTCCATCAAAATCTTCCTCAAGTTTATTGCCGGTGCTGCCCACGCCGTTTAAATAGAGTGCCTCGCCATTTTGTAAGGCTAAATCGCCAATACGCCCGTAGGGGCGGTTGTCGGGTAGTTCTTGTTGTGTGAGCGCCTCCCAGGTTTTGGCGACGTTGGTTTTAGTAATGGCTTCTTGATGAGTAGTGGGGTCGGTATCGGTTTGCCCAGGGGTGTTCCAGGTGCCGTCGATACAGATAACAAGCGCTTTTGACATGGGGTTCAGATCCTTCAGGATTTTATTGATAGAGTCGGCCTGACAATCATCATCTATGCCAGATGACATTTGGCGCTGTTCCAGTGAATGGGGAATTGCCACACTAAATCAGCTAAGCCTATTGAGGCGCAAGCATAAATAACAATAACCCGCTAATAAAGGTAAAAAGTAAGGCAATTTATGGATACTAAAATCCAATTCCGTCATGTATCCCTTAACAGGTTTGTAACTCCGGCTCGCTTAAAGTGCCCAATAGTTGGCTGAAAACAAGCCAAGTGGCTTGTGCCATCAATCTGAATCAAGCATTAGAGTGCAGAGCGTACAAGACTGCATTAGAATGGCGCTCACATGAACGCGGCGTGTTAGGCGCGCGCCCCCGGTTTTAGCCCAATTCAGTTGTAGGACGGTATGTGTGAATAATAAAAGTGAACTCTTATCCCAGTTGCGTATCGACCGTGATGCAAACTCTACCGGACGCCCTATCTGGCCGTGGGTTGCTGGCGGGGTAGTTGCTGTTCTCTTGGTGGTGGGTGGTTATCAATTGTTTTCCGATTCCGCACCTTTGCCGGTGAAGGTGCAAATGGCGCGTATGGCAACGGTAGATTCGTCGTCCGCGAGCGTGTTGGACGCAACGGGTTATGTGGTTGCGCGTCGCCAAGCGAACGTGTCCTCCAAAGTGACCGGGCGCGTTACTGAAGTCTTGATTGAAGAAGGTATGTCGGTTGAGAAAAACCAAATCGTTGCCCGCCTTGAAGATGTAAACGCAAAGAAAAGTTTCGATGTAACCAAAGCAGAGCTGGATGCAGCAAAATCGCAAGTAACTGAAGTGCGTGCACGCTTGTTAGAAGCAAAATTAAATTTCGAGCGCAACAATGCATTGCTGCAGAAACAATTAGTAAGCCAAGCCTCTTTTGACATTATTAAAGCCAATTACGAATCACTGCGTGCGCAATTAGCGAATCGCGAAGAGTTGGTAACCGTCAACGAAAAATTGTTGGCACAACAAAAACAAAATTTGGATGACTTTGTATTGCGTGCACCTTTTGCGGGTGTGGTGATTGCAAAAACATCGCAGCCCGGCGAAATGATTTCGCCCATTTCTGCAGGCAGCGGCTTCACCCGAACGGGGATTTGTACGCTGGTGGATATGACTTCGCTGGAAGTTGAAGTGGATGTTAACGAGTCTTATATTCAGCGCGTACATGCTGGTCAATTAGCAGAAGCAGTTTTGGAGGCTTATCCAGAATGGAAAATTCCCGCTAAGGTCGCTGCCATTATTCCTACGGCGGATCGTCAAAAAGCTACTGTAAAAGTGCGCGTGGCTTTTCAAAATCTTGACCCGCGAATTCTCCCCGATATGGGCGTAAAAGTGTCCTTCTTAAACCCTGAACCTGTAGAAAAACAAAAACCAAAAGAGCCATTGGGTATTCGTGTTCCTACAACAGCGGTTCGTTCTGTGGAAGAAAACAAATATGTGTTTGTGGTTAAAGATGGTGTGGTTCAACAGCGAAAAGTTAAACTCAATGCCAGCTACGGTAGTGATGTTTATATTTCCGAAGGTCTGAGTGCTGGAGAAGATTTTGTTGTAGAAGTAACACCCCAGTTAAAAAATGGTTCTAAAGTAACTCAAGAATAAAAACCTAAAAATGCGCAGCAAACACTGCGCATTTTTTTCATCTGTTACAAATGGAGGGCGTATGTCAAATTCGGCAGCAGAAGCCATGACTGAAAGCAGTGCATTGGTGAGCTTAAAAAACATCAGTAAAACCTATAAGAAAGGCAAAGAGCTTGTCCCCGTATTAACGGATATTAATTTGGAAATTAATCGCGGTGATTTTGTAGCGCTTATGGGGCCGTCAGGTTCTGGGAAAACAACACTGCTGAATTTGTTGGGTGGGTTGGATAGCCCATCAGCAGGAGAATTAATAATTGCCGGTCAGCGAATTGATAAATACTCATCGGGCCAATTAACCAAATGGCGTGCTAGAAACGTTGGCTTTATTTTCCAGTTTTATAATTTAATGCCAGTGCTTTCTGCTGAAAAAAATGTAGAACTGCCGCTGTTGCTAACTAATCTCAGCAGTAAAGAGCGAAAAATGCATGTCGCAGCTGCGCTGGATTTGGTGGGCTTGAGTGAGCGAGCTAAACACTACCCTCGTGAATTATCCGGTGGTCAGGAGCAGCGCGTTGCAATCGCACGAGCCTTGGTAAGTGACCCCAATTTGTTGTTGTGTGATGAACCCACGGGAGATTTGGATCGCGCAACCGCTGATGAAATTCTGGCGCTTATGCAAGAATTAAATCGTGAGCAACAAAAAACTATCATCATGGTAACGCATGACCCTCGTGCCGCAGATCACGCACGTCGCACATTACATTTAGATAAAGGCAAGCTCATCCAAGAATAAGCACTAGCGCGAGGTAAGCATGAAATACCTTTATTTCATTTTAAAAAATTTAACACGCAAAAAAGTTCGAACAACCTTAACGGTTTTGTCGATAATGATTGCATTTTTATTATTTGGTTTGCTGCGTTCCTTAGGTGCTGCATTTGAAGGCGGAGCTCGTATTGAGGGCGAAGATCGCTTGATCTCCATCAACAAGGTCACTTTGATTCAGCCATTGCCCTTCAGCTATCTCGGAAAAGTGAAATCATTAGATGGCGTTGACAAGGTCACCATGGCGAATTGGTTTGGCGGCTATTATCAAGATGCAAAAAATCGTTTCCCGCAATTCCCGGTAGATGCCGAAGAATATTTCACCATTTATAAAGACACTTACAATTTGCCCCAAGAGCAATATCAAGCTTGGAAAGCGAATAAAATAGGTGCTGTGATTGGTAAAGCCTTGGCAGATCAGTATCACTGGAAAGTGGGTGACCGAGTTCCTTTAATTGGGATGTTTCCCAAAAAAGATGGCAGCACTACTTGGGAATTTGTAATAGAGGGGATTTTTACTGGCAAAACTCAAACTGCCCAAACCAACATGATGTTTTTTCATTACGACTATTTTGATAAAGCGAGACAGTTTGGTGAAGGCACTATTGGCTGGATGATTATTAAGGTTAAAAATCCACAAGACTCTGCAAAGGTGTCAGCTGCAATAGATGCGTTGTTTGAAAATTCATCGTCAGAAACAAAAACCGATAGCGAAAAAGAGTTTGCGAAATCATTTGCAAAGCAATTTGCTGATATTGGTTTAATAACCACCCTTATTTTGGGCGCGGTATTTTTTACGATGTTGTTGGTTGCAGGAAATACCATGGCGCAGTCTTTCCGTGAACGTATTCCTGAGTTTGCCATTTTTAAAACCTTGGGCTTTTCGGATGTAAGCGTGATGCTTATGGTTTTGGCTGAATCCGTTTTAATTTGCGGTTTTGGCGGATTCTTAGGCTTGGCGCTGGCAAAAGTTATTGTGGCTAGTCTTTCAGTAAAGTTTGCGATGTATTTGCCGGGGTTAAATATGTCAGCCACCATTTTACTCATGGGCGTACTCTGGATAATTCTGTTCGGTGTGGTGACGGGAGCAGTACCTGCAATACAGGGTTTGCGATTAAATATTATTAGCGCGCTGCGGAGAAATTAATTATGTCTTTTAACTGGCTCGCACAAATATTCACAGTCACTTTTATGAACCTGCGCAATATTTCGCAGCGTTTAGGTACGTCGTCGGTTGCGATTTTTGGGGTTGCTTGTGTGGTGGGTGTTTTTATCGGCGTCCTCTCTATGGCAACAGGTTTTCAGCGCACAATGACCAATTCTATTGCGCCGGATATGGTGATGATCGTACGCGCAGGCTCAGCCTCTGAAATGAGTAGCGGTTTGAGTTATGAGCAAACCCAATTGGTTGATAATATGCCCGGGTTACAAAAAGATGGCGACAAACCGCTCACCTCTGCAGAGCTTTTGGTTGTTATCAATATTCCTAAAAAAGCCAACAATGCATTGGCTAATGCGTCGCTGCGCGGTGTTCAGCCATCTGCATTTAAAGTGCGCGATAAGTTCAAAATTATAGAAGGGCGCAATTTTGAATCAGGCAAAAACGAATTAATTGTAGGGCGTGGCGCACATCAACAATTTAATAATGTCACAGTGGGATCTACCATTCGCTTCGGTAGTACGGAGTGGCATGTGGTTGGTGTGTTTGAAGAAGGTGGCGGCTTATCTGAATCTGAGGTGTGGTGCGATGCAAAAATATTGCAAGCTGCTTATCGCCGAGGCAATAGTTATCAAACTATTCATGCAAAAGTTGAAGGTAAAAAAGGTTTTGATGATTTGAAAGCTGCTATAGCGGCTGATCCTAAATTAACCTTGGATGTCATTTTCGAAACAGACTATCTTGCCGGGCAATCATCAGGCTTAACAACCTTTATAAAAGTTGTTGGGTATCCACTCGCTATTATCATGGCCATAGGTGCAATCTTTGGCGCAATCAACACTATGTATACTTCAGTTTCATCGCGTACGCGTGAAATTGCCACGCTGCGTGCGCTAGGTTTTGGCGCCTTTCCGGTCGCGGTTTCTACGCTGGTTGAATCGCTGGTGCTTGCGTTTGTTGGTGGTGCCATAGGTGCGGCGGTGGTTTATGTTTTGTTTAATGGGTACACGGTTTCAACACTCAACTTCTCTAGCTTTAGTCAGGTAGTTTTTGATTTTGCGGTAACGCCTGCGCTGTTAAAACAAGGTGTTATTTTTGCCGCAGTGATTGGTTTTGTTGGCGGCCTGTTTCCTGCCATTCGCGCTGCGCGTTTGCCGGTAGCGGCGGCATTGCGTGATAACGGTTAACAGTTAAGTTTATTAACGCAAAGACATGTAAAAGCCGCTGCATTAGCGAATGATGCAGCGGCTTTTTTCTGTATTTTGAATCCTTGCTGGTGTAGTATCTTTTCCAAATAGCGGGTTCACACGGATGAATTCCGCACCACAGCGAATCCTCATAATACGCATAAAATAGCGAGGGCATCGACGCATGAAAGACGATAAGCCAACTTCATTTGATATAGCCTACCGCGCAGGCGTATCCCAATCCACAGTGTCGCGTGCGCTGCGCGATAGCCCTTTGGTGAATCTTGAAACACGCTTAAAAGTGCAAGCGATTGCGAAAGAATTAAATTACAAGGTTGATAAAAATGCGCGCAACTTGCGCTCGCAGGAAACCAAAACAATTGCGCTTCTGCTCTGCGAAGATCATGGCACTGGCGATTCCTTAATTAATCCGTTCTTTTTGTCTATGCTCGGCAGCATTACGCGCGCCACGGCGAACCGCGGTTATGATCTACTCATTTCTTTCCAGCAATTTAGCGATGATTGGCATGCAGACTATGAGGATGCTAACCGCGCCGACGGCATTATCTTTTTAGGTTATGGTGATTACGAAAGCTTCGTAAAAAAATTAACCTATTTGACAGAAGTTGGTGCGCATTTTATTACGTGGGGGCCAGTGCTTGAGGGGCAGCCCGGAGTGTCCATTGGCTGCGAAAACTTTAACAGCGCCTTGTTGGCAACAGAGCATTTAATTCAACTGGGTCGCAGGAATATCGCATTTCTTGGTGATGTTTCAGAGCACAGCCCGGAATTTGAATTGCGCTATAAAGGCTATATGCGCGCACTGGAAAAAGCGGGTCTTGCGCTGGATTCACGCCTGCAAATTAATGCCGAAACTTCTGAAGAGGAAGGTTACAAAGCTACGCTCAAATTGCTACAAAAGCGTATTCCCTTTGATGCGATTTTTGGTGCAAGCGATTTAATTGCAATTGGTGCAATTAAGGCCTTGGAAGAGGCTGGGTTGAATGTTCCTAAGGATGTTGCAGTAATGGGCTTCGATGATATTCCTATGGCCTCTTACACGCATCCGCCTTTATCAACCGTTCAACAAAACACTGCATTAGCCGGTGAGTTATTAGTTGAAAGCTTGCTGAAAAAAGTAAACGGCGAACCGGTCGAGTCTATGTTGTTGCCTGCAAAATTAATTGTGCGTGGCTCATGTGGAGCGAAGAAAACGACATAAATAGTTTTGGATAAATAAAAAACGCCAGATAGTGATGAGCTATCTGGCGTTTTTTGTATTGAATAATCAATGCCCCTGCGCAGTCAATTCAGCTGAATTGTTATCTGCATTATCCTGCACAAAATACACCGCAACTGCTCCAAGTATCATTGAAACACCTGCCAGCAGGATGATATAAATCGCCTCATTGTGAAATGCGAATTTTAAAATCTGCCCAGCCACTAAGCCAGAGACAATTTGTGGTGCGGCTATGGTGAAATTAAAAATTCCCATATACACGCCAGTTTTATCGGCGGGCAATGAGCTTGAAAGAATTGCGTAAGGCATGGCGAGAATGGCGGCCCATGCGATACCAACACCAATCATCGGTAACAGCAAATTTAATGCGCCTTGTGGGATATCGATTTGGGTGAGCAGTAAATTAACATGCACCACGTCTGCGTTTTGAAACAACATAAAACTGATGTAACCAATACCGCCCGCCAGCAATGAAAGCGAGTAAGTTATTTTACGGCCAACGCGATTGGTGATGCGTGCAATAAAAACAGAAAAAATTGCAGCGAACAACGAATAGGCGGCAAAGGTAATTCCTACCCAGTCGCCCGCAGCTCCTTTCGCGGCTGCAATTTCGGTGGGGATTGTATCAACAGTGTGAAGGAAGCTTGGATCAAACCATTTTGCGTCTACGCCCCAAATATATTGGGTAATTGCTGGGCCGGTATACACCCACATAATAAATAATGAAAACCACGAAAAAAATTGTACCAGTGCGAGTTGACGCATAGTTTTCGGCATATTGATAAATAAGGTCCAAAAATTTCCTAAGCGCGTTGCGAGAGAGGTTTTTTCAACAGGTTTTGCCTTTATATTTTTGTAGCGGTTGTAATCGTCTGGCGCATATTCTTTGGTGCGCAAGCATGTCCAAAGTACTGCGCCTAAAAGTGATGTGCCACCAATATAAAATGCCCAGGTTACTGTCTGTGCTACTTCGCCTTTGGCTGCAATATTGTCGAGCCCAATAACATTCGTAAAAACAAAAGGAAGGATAGAGCCGATGACGGCGCCGATATTTATGAGTAAGGCCTGTATCGAATAACCGAGCGTGCGTTGTTCATTGGGTACCATGTCTGACACAAGCGCGCGAAATGGTTGCATGGTTACATTGAACGCGCCATCCATTAGCGCCAACATCATGCCGCCGAATAACATGGGAGCGATAAAGGCCACAAATATAGCTGCATTCGGCATAAGAAACATGCCAAGGGCTGCGGCAATTGCGCCACCTAAAATAAATGGCTTGCGACGACCTAAGCGATTCCACGTACGATCTGACGCGGCGCCCACAATAGGTTGAACGAGTAGACCCATAATTGGGGCTGCCAACCAAAATAATGAAAGTGAATGCAAATCTGCCCCTAGGTCAGAAAGCACGCGGCTCACGTTGGCATTTTGTAATGCGAAGCCAAGTTGTACACCGAGAAAGCCAAAGCTGACATTCCAGGTTTGCCAAAACGAGAGAGTAGGTTGTTTCATTTTCAGTTGCCTTTGTTGTTATTCGTGAATTAAAAACGTTTTAAAAAAACAGAAGCAATCCCTTTTTAAATTACTCAGCCGCCACACTTTCTTATCAGTGGGGCGGCTTTTTGTTGCATAACGAGTGTAATAAAAATCTATTTTACATAGCGCGCGGCGGTGCTTGGGTTGTTGTCCCACACCTTTTTATCGGCGTAAGAGCGTAACAATTTTACGTATTCAGCGTGCGACCAAGCTAAAGGTGTTGCTGAATTTGTGCCTTGGCCAATTGCAAAATGATAAGTATCGTTACTGCCAACACCATCCCATACTTGCTCTGGAATCATATAGCCTTCGTTGGCAAATAATTCCATGGCTTTTATATAAGTGTTGCGCAAATTCGTTAGATTTTCCGTATTCAGTTTATTTGTACTTGCCGCTTTTGCTAATTCATAGTGTCCGCGTTCGCCAGTAAAAATTGGCCATACACGACCGCGACCTTCAGGCAGATTTTTACCCGTGGCATTGTAGCCTCGGCCTGCAAGTGTATCTTCGCCGTAGCCGTCTCTACCGTAACGACGCCAACCAGGAAACGTTCCCTCAACGCCGTTAAAGCTAAATTCATATTTCACGCGCACGGGATCTGGTAGGGAAGTGTCGTCCATTTCTGGAAGGGTATTTTGAATTTCTTTATTGAGTGGTGAGCGTACACCGTAACGCACTAATTCTAAAAAGCCGCCGTCAATTACTTCACTTTCGTTCACATTGCTTTGGCCGTTGCGCTCTTCTAACAAAGCACGATCATTAGGGTTTTCATTGGCGCTAATACGCAAATAATAATTGCCATCTGAAGGTGCCTTGTTGAGCATGCCGGTAGTGGTGTAAAGATTTTTTTCCAAACTTGCTGAATATTTATCAGCAGCGGCGATATATTTTTTCGCGCTCGCATCATCTTTGGCGAGTTTTGCTATATCACTTGCTGCAACTAAACCGGTAATAACCGCAGCAGTTGTGGATGGTGAATAACCGGGTTGCTCTTCCCAGCGCTCTTGAATACTTTTGGGAGGTGTGATCACAACATTTTTAAGCCAGTCGATACTCACTGAGCCTCCATCGACTAAAAAGTTTGCCGCAGGTTTTAACATTTTGTTGTACCAGCTCAGTATTTCAGCATCCGTCATGACACCTTCTTTCCACAAACGCCAGCCCAACATAATGGGCATTGCAGTTTGATCCAGCTGAACACCAACCCATTCGGTTTCGCCATCAACGTGAGTTTTTTGCAGGAACCAGCCGGGCGTACCTGAATAGCCCGGTGTTTTATTGCTGGTTTGCACGTGCTCTAAATATTCAAAAGCAACTTTGGGTGTAATTTTGTCGCCCAGCGCTAACATCGCCATGGTGACTTGATAAAAATCGCGGGGCCAAACTGCTTTGTAGCCGGTTTGCGCCTTGTCTGCAGAGGCGGAATCGCCCCAAGGATTTGAGAGGGATGCAATTACGCCGCCGGCGTAGGTTTTATCTTCTTGCGCTTTCAACACCATGGCGCTTGCGTACAATAATTTGCCGCCGTCGGTTGAGGTTGCAGAAAGCTTCTCTAGCTCCGGTAGCGATGCAATGTAATCTTCCCAGCCCACGGCATCACCAGTGCCGTTAAAGTTTGCCAGCACCTTCTCAGCGCCGGTATTGAGTGTTTGGGTTGCAGCAGCAAGGCTCTCTTCTTTTGAGTTGCCAAAGCCCAGCACAAATTGCCATTCGCCAGTCTCACCCTTTTTCAGTGTTGGAAGTTGCAAGGTCATGGCGACGTTGCCAGTGGTATCGCCTGTGCTGGTGTAGCTGTGGTTTAGTTTGCCGTTAGTGGCTAAGTCTTTTAATCCGTCAGATACACCTTCAAAGCCAACAGTGCTGTTGGAGATAGGCGCATCGGTTTTTACAGTGAGGTGAGTTTTGCCGTCTGCCGCAAACCAGCTACCGTTTTCTTGCCATGCTTTATCGCCTGGGCCGGTATTAGCCATATTGGGGTTAATGTAAAGATAGGGGGTTACATTATCGGCCAGTGCGCGAAAACTGACTTTCATCATCAAGCTGTTGTTATCAGGGTCTGTGAAGATATGTTTTTCAATTTCGTAGCGGCCTTCCTTATCGCGGTTAACAATTTTGTACGCGAGTGATAGGGGGCGGCCATTCGCATCTTTATCTAAATAATCAATACGAGAAATGGTGTCGATTTTTTCTTGATGCAAAAATCCATCGCCTTTAATAAAAAACTGCATTTCTTGAATTTGGGCTTCATGAATTAAACCGAAGATGGTTTCCGTTACTATGCCTTGAGCGAGTGAAAACCATACTTTGGAAATTTTGCCTGTGCTACCTGTGTCTTGATATTGACCATTGGTGTACTGCTCGTAGGATGTGCCTATGCCGGTTTTGCCTGAGTAAGACCAATGGGATGCTGCGCCGGGAGCCCCAGGTGCCGTAGCACTTCTACTCAAATCTGCGGTACTGGTAGGTGTGGACGGATTGTCTTTACAAGCACTTAAAGCAATTACTGATGAGATTAATATGCAGTTCAAATGTTTTTTCATGTGGGCACCATTTTTCATTTTAATAAATTATAAATATTTTCTGGTAGCGAGTTAGGCTTAGTAGAGGTCGCAAGAGTAGAAGTAGTTGCTCAACGAAACAATTGCCTACATACGTATTCAGATGCCACACAGTTTGCATACGTATGCACTGTTATTTTTATAGCACAAGTTGGCGAGTTTGTTTTTTTGATGTCTACGCTTGACCAGCGTCCCATTAGTTTATGAATACGTATTCTATGCGGTTTTCGGCAATGAAAATTTTGCATACGTATGTAATCACTTGGTTTGGTTTGGCTGCTCGCGTATGTTGTGACTTATACGCACACTTGCTTAAATTTGGCAAAAATAAATCCTTATTTTGCAGCTGTTGAGTAGAGCGGTGCTTACTGATAACAAATTTTAGTCGCGGCCAATCGGTTAGAAATAACTCTTAGGCTATGATGAGGTGTAGTCATGCAACAAAGTCCTTGGTGGCGCGGTGCGGTCATCTATCAAGTGTATCCACGCAGTTTGATGGATAGTAATAATGACGGCATTGGTGATATTCCCGGCATCATTAGTAAATTAGATTACATTGCAAGCCTTGGTGTTGATGCGATTTGGATATCGCCGTTTTTTAAATCGCCCATGAAAGATTTTGGTTACGATATTTCTGACTATCGTGCTATTGATCCTATCTTTGGTACGCTTGCGGACTTTGATGAACTAATTGTGCAAGCGCATGCGCGCAACATAAAAATTATTATTGATCAGGTTTTAAATCACACGTCAGATCAGCATGCGTGGTTTGAAGAAAGCCGCGAATCTAAAGACAATCCTAAAGCAGATTGGTATGTGTGGGCGGATGCAAATCCCGATGGCACACCACCCAATAATTGGCTGTCAATTTTTGGCGGTTCTGCATGGGAATGGGAGCCGCGCCGTTGCCAGTACTATCTGCACAACTTTTTAAAAACCCAACCAGATTTAAATTATCACTGCGCCGCTTTGCGTGAGCAAATTTTGCAAGAAGTAGAATTTTGGTTGAAGCGCGGTGTAGATGGTTTGCGTTTGGATGCCATTATATTTTGCTTTCACGATAAACAATTGCGCTCAAATCCGGCCAAGCCCGTTGAAGAACGAAAAGGTCGCGGCTTTAGAGAGGATAATCCCTACGCATTTCAGCGTCATATTCATGATACTTGCCAACCGGAAAATATCGGCTTTTTGGAATCCTTGCGCAGTTTAATGAATCGCTATCCAGACACTGTAACGCTCGGTGAAATTGCCTCTGAAGATTCGTTAAAAACTATGGCCGAATACACGGCGGGCAATACACGTTTACACATGACTTATAGCTTTGAATTGCTGGTCGATAATTTATCGGCAAGCTACATCCGCGAAACCGTTGAAACTCTGGAAGAAAACCTTGCGGATGGTTGGCCTTGTTGGGCGTTCGGCAATCACGATGTTGTGCGCGTAATGTCGCGTTGGAAAGGCGAAGAGCATGCGCCTGCAAAAGCAAAATTATTAAATGAATTATTATTTTCTTTGCGCGGGAGTGTTTGTTCTTATCAAGGTGAAGAGCTTGGTTTAGTCGAAGCCGATATTGAGCAACATCAATTACAGGATCCTTATGGCATTACGTTCTGGCCACGCTTTAAAGGCCGCGACGGATGTCGCACACCAATGCCGTGGAATAAATCTGCAACCAATGCTGGGTTCTCGCAGGCAAAAACCTGGCTGCCGGTTTCTCCTGCTCATTTGCCGGTGGCAGTTGATGTGCAAGATGGTGATGAGAATTCGGTGTTAAATGCGTTCAGGTGTTTTCTTGCGTGGAGGAAAAAACAACCTGCGTTACTAAGCGGTGATATCGAGTTTTTAGATGCGCCTGAAAATGTATTGTTGTTTGTTCGCACCTATCAAAATCAGCGCATATTGGCGGCGTTTAATTTATCTGATGAGGCCGTAGTGGTCACGCTCGATGCAGGTAGGTCATATTCTCCTTTAGATAATTCAGGAAAAGCGTTGGCGAACATAAATGGTAACCAAATAAGCTTGGATGCTTATGCAAGCGCGTTTGTTAATTTGATTTAGTGTTAATTGTTTTGCATGGAACTCTTGTCTTTCCTAGACGAAGTTTTTTGAGGTGCCCTCGGTGGCGCCTCTTTTTTTATCTGCGTCTTATACCCTCCGCTTAATTACTATTTATTGAACTTAAACTTCAAGATCATTCTTGCTTACATTTCTCTAATTCTCTTGCCGTTACTTCGCTGTGAAAGATTTTATTTGGGTCAAATATATTAATGCGTTTCATAGACGGTTAAACACATTCGCCATTTTTGGTTTGAATAGCTGCATTGCATACGTATGCGTTTTTTTGAATACGTATGCACACTATTGTCTGGATTTGGCGACAGCGCCTACTATCCCTCCCGAGGGTAGAACTCATCTGTTTTACAAAGCTACAAGTTTTTTTGCACCAAAACTTGTTATAAAAAATAATAGAAGTACGCACCTGCGGGGAAAATAAATCATGAAAAAGTTACAGTTCAATCACATGCTTGCACTTCTATCAACAATGACGTTGGTAGCAGGTTCGCACGCGGTATACGCACAACAAGCTGCAGCAGATGCAGAAGAAGTTGTTGTGACTGGTTTTAAAGCGAGTTTAGAAAAAGCGCAAGAAGTTAAAAAAGCAAGCTCTTCAATTGTTGAAGCAATTGCAGCGGAAGATATTGGTAAGTTGCCAGACAGCAGTATTGCAGAATCTTTGGCGCGTTTGCCTGGCTTGGCCGGTGAGCGTCGCGATGGCCGCACCAGCGGTTTGTCTGTGCGCGGCTTTAACGAAAACTACGTTGCTACCACCATGAATGGCCGTGAAATTCTCGGCATTGGTGATAACCGTGGCGTTGAATACGATTTGTATCCATCAGAAATTATTTCTGGCGCAACTATTTATAAAACACCTGATGCAACTTTGGTTAACCAAGGTTTGGGCGGTATTGTTAATTTGTCTACCATTCGCCCATTAGATCACGCTCCAGTTATGAGCATGACCGGTAACTTCGAACAAAATGGTTTAAAATCAGCAAACCCTGATTTCAAAGATACTGGTCACCGTTTGGCATTTACCTATTCAGATAAATTTGCCGATGACACTATTGGTGTTGCGGTTTCTGTTGCCACTATGGAATCGCCGAGCCAGGAACAACAATTCCGCGCATGGGGTTACGCCGATGTTGATACCAATGGCGACGGTAAAAATGATGCGAAAGCTATTGGTGGTCAAGATACTAACGTGCGTTCATCTTTAATGAAGCGCGATACTTTCTCTGGCGTTTTCCAATATCGTCCGAACGATAAAGTAGAAGTGACTGTCGATGCTTTGCACATTAATTTCCACGATGACAAAGTATTCCGCGGTTATGAAGAAGGTTTCGCGTGGGGCGGCGGCGCTGTAAATACTTACGGCAATGTTGTCAACGGTTTGGCAATGACCGGCACTACTGCTAATTTCGCGAGCGTTATTCGTAACGATGGCGATAGCAAAGAAGCTAAGCTAGATACCTATGGCTTAAATGTAAAATATCATCTCTCTGATGAGTGGGCATTAACGCTCGACGCTGCAACAGGCAAATCTGAAAAAGATCAGTTGGATATGGAATCATACTCCGGTGTTGGTCGCGCTCCATTTGGTGGTGCAATCACTGCTGGTCCACAAGGTGCTAAAGATGCGCGTTCATGGACAATGACTTCTAAAGGTGCATTCTTCTCTGCGCACCCAACCTTGACTCAACCAGATTACAGCAATGCAGCCATTATTAAATTGGCTGGCCCACAAGCGTGGGGCGGCGGTGCGTCACCCGCGTTTGATGGTCGTAATGATCAACAAGACGGTTTCGTAAATAATCCACACTTTGAAGAAGAGTTGAACACAATTCGTTTGCAAGCATCAGGCGACGTGAAATTCTCCATAGTTACTGGTCTTGATTTTGGTGTGAATTATTCTGATCGCAGCAAATCAAAAGTTAACTACGGTGCATTCTTAACGTCACCAGAATATTACGCAGCCGATGGTAAAACCATTGACGCAGGTGATGCCGCAGTTCCCACTAAATATGTTACTGGCATTGCAGATTTGAGCGTATTTGGTCTAGGCAAAATGTTGGCCTACGACGGTATTAAAATGTACCGCGATGGTTACTACAAAGAAACTCCAGCGGCATTATTTGAAACGGGTCGTTTAGGCGATACTTACACTGTGGATGAAACTGTAACCACCTTGTATGGTATGGCGAAATTTGAAACCGGAATTTTGACCGGTAACATAGGTTTGCAAATAATCGATACTGATCAATCTGCAACTGGCTTTGCAACGCAAACTAAAGCGGGCGGATATGTGCAGGCGACTCCAGTTAAATCTGGCGCAAAATATGTAGACTTGTTGCCAAGCTTGAACATGAACTTCCAAGTTGCAGACGATCAAGTTGTTCGTTTTGCCACATCGAAAACCCAATCGCGTTCACGTATGGATGACATGCGTCCAAACAGCACTATTGGTTTCTCATTCGATACGGCACGTCGTAACAGCACAGATCCATTGTTCAGTGCGTGGAGCGCTTCGTCAGGTAACTCTACCTTGAAGCCAACGCAAGACATTCAAGCGGATCTTTCTTACGAATGGTATTTTGCGGAAGATGGTTTGTTGTCTGCAGCCTATTTCTACAAAGATTTGCAATCATGGAATTTGCAAACTCGCGTAGTAACTGATTTCACTAAATATATTATTCCCGGATACCATGATGTATTCACTGCAGCAGATACGGCAGCAGGTTACAGCTTGAAATCAACACAAGGTGTAACTACGGCGAACGTTGCAGCGGGTTCTGGTTATGCTGCCGGTACTGAATTCCAAGCGAATATTCCGTTGCGTATTGTTAGTGACTATTTGGATGGTTTAGGTGTTGCAGCAAGCGCTGCCTTTATGGATGGTGAAATTGACAACGCAGGTGCTAAGCAAGCGGTTCCAGGTTTATCTAAAGAAACCTATCAGTTGACTGTGTACTTCGAACGCGCAGGTTTTGAAGCGCGTGTATCTGCGCGTAAACGCAGCAAATACTTGTCTGAAACTCAAGGTTTGAGCTTGGCATTAACACCAGGCACCGACTTGGGCGCAACTTTGGTTGATGCACAAATCGGTTACAACTTTGCGGATAGCGGAATTAAATCTCTCGAAGGCTTAACCGTTACCTTGCAAGCACAAAATTTGACTAACGAATCTACCGTAGTGACCGAGCCAACTGATGCGCGTCAAATTGATCGTTATCAGAACTTTGGTGCTAACTATTTGTTAGGTTTTACGTATAAGTTCTAATCGGAAATTATGTACATTCATTGTTTTAAATGAATGTAAAAAAATTCTGAATTGTGTAGATAGGCTAAGCTGTAAATAACCCTGTTAGCTTTGCTAGCAGGGTTTTTTTGCAAGTAAATCTCAATTTTGTTTGAGCAAAAAATCCAAAAAAGGTCTGCAATGAATAAGCCCATAAAAAAAATTGTCATAGTAGGTGGTGGAACAGCCGGATGGATGTCTGCTGCGCTACTGAAAAAGGTAATGGGCTCAATTGTTGATATTGAATTAATAGAATCGGAAGACATTGGTCGAATTGGTGTTGGCGAAGCCACAATTCCTCCTATTCGTCATTTCAATCAAGCCTTGGGAATTGCTGAAGCAGATTTTTTGCGCGAAACCAAGGCGAGCATTAAGCTTGCCATTAAATTTGAAAATTGGCGCGTTCCCGGTGAGGGATATTTTCACACCTTTGGTAGTGCTGGAAAAAATATTGGGTTTTGTGCCTTCCATCATTTTTGGTTGCGGGCAAAGGCATTGGGTGATAAGAGCAGCTTGTGGGATTATGATTTAAATTATCTCTGTGCTGAATCAAATAAATTTGCCCCAATCAATTCAAAAGACTCTGCGTTGGAAATGCAATACGCCTATCATTTTGATGCCTCACTTTATGCAGAGTTGTTGCGAAAATTTAGCGAAAATATTGGTGTGAAGCGCACAGAAGGTTTGATCGAACAAGTTGGTGTTCATCCCGATTCCGGTTATGTAGAAACGGTTAGGTTAAAAAGTGGAGCAGTCATTGGGGGCGATTTGTTTATTGACTGTTCGGGTATGCGAGCGCTACTGATTCAACAAAAGCTGGCGACCGGCTATGAAGATTGGAGTCATTGGCTCCCATGTGATCGCGCCATAGCCGTGCCCTCAGAACGATTAAAAGAAACCTTGCCTTATACGCGTTCAATTGCTCACTCGGCTGGCTGGCAGTGGCGTATTCCTCTTCAGCACCGTAACGGCAATGGAATTGTTTATAGTAGTAATCATTACTCGCAGGATGAAGCTGCGAATATGTTATTAAGCAACCTAGATTCAAAAGCACTGAGTGAACCCAACTTTATTTCGTTTAGAACGGGACGTCGTTTAAAACAGTGGAATAAAAATGTTATCGCAATAGGCTTGTCGAGTGGTTTTTTAGAGCCGCTGGAATCCACCAGTATTCATTTAATCCAATCGGCCATTGTTCGTTTGGTCAAACTTTTTCCCCATGAAGGTATTGATGCAGTAAATATTGCGGAATATAACAAGCAATCTAAACTCGAATTTGAACAAATACGCGATTTCATTATTTTGCATTATCACGTCAATGAGCGTACCGATAGCCAATTTTGGCGCGATCTGCGCAATATGGAAATTCCGGCAAGTCTTGCGCAAAAAATTAATTTATTCCGCGCAACGGGTAAAATATTTCGTGAGCAAGACGATTTGTTTTTAGAGAGTTCGTGGTTGCAAGTTATGTTGGGGCAGGGCGTTATTCCGTGCGATTATCACCCACTTGCCAACGGACTTTCTGAAGCCGATTTAACTGACATGTTGCGCAACATGAAAAAGATCAAAAATAGCCCGCTTGAACATATTCCATTGCATGATGAGTTTCTTCGACAGGTTTGCGCAAGATGAATAACCTTGTCTGCTAGTTATTTTTTTGCATCATTTCGCACTTTCACTTTTTCTTGCACCTCGTCATCCGGAAGCGGGTGATGTATATAAAAATCAGATGGTTGAAATGTTTTATGTATGCGCAGCCAACTTTTACGTTCATCGTGAAAATGTAAAGTTCTGAATATAGGCTTATTCCTAAGTGGAGGATCTATTATGAAAAAATATTTTTTGATCGGTGTCTTTTGGCTCTTATCCTCATCCGTCATGGCAAGCGAAGCGGTTATTAAACATCTTGAACCGCTGAATTGGTGGGTGGGTATGCAGCATCCTCACTTACAGCTAATGGTGCACGGCAATAATATTGGCTTGCTTACGCCAGAAATTAATTATCCCGGTGTAAGTTTAACGAGTACCCAAACTACAGATAACAAAAATTTTCTGTTTATCAATTTAACCATTGCCGCAACTACCAAGGCGGGTAAATTTAATATTGTATTTAAATCGGGCGATAAACTGGTTGCCCAAGTGAATTATAGCTTGCTAGAGCGTGAAAAAAAATCAGCCGAGCGGAGAGGCTTTGATGCGAGAGATGTCATTTATTTAATCATGCCAGATCGATTTGCAAATGGTTCTGTTAAAAATGATTCTATGGCCGATCAGCAAGAAAAACTAAATCGCAGTATAACCGGTGGTCGCCACGGAGGTGATTTAAAAGGCATGCAAGAGCATTTGGATTATGTGGCAGCTATGGGTTTTACTATGATCTGGCCGACACCCTTAGTTGAAAATAATCAAGAGCATTATTCTTATCACGGTTACTCTGCAACCAATCATTACAAAATTGATAGTCGCTTCGGTACTAATCAGGATTATAAAAACTATGTTGCTGCCGTGAATAGAAAAGGCATGGGAGTTATTCAAGATGTAGTGTTAAATCACATAGGCTCTGGCCATTGGTGGATGCAGGATATGCCTGCAAAAGATTGGATTAATTATCCTGATAATTACACACAAACTACGCATCGCCGCATGGCTATTCATGATCCACATGCAGCACCTGAAGACGCTAAGCAATTCACTGACGGTTGGTTTGTGCCAACAATGCCAGATTTAAATCAGCGCAATCCTTTATTGGCAACTTATTTAATTCAAAACTCGGTGTGGTGGATTGAATACGCCAATCTCTCCGGTATTCGTGAAGATACCTATTCCTATTCCGATAAAAATTTCCTGAGCGCTTGGGGGAAATATTTGTTAGAAGAATATCCACATTTCAATATGGTTGGCGAAGAGTGGACAGGCAATCAAGCGATAGTAGCTTCGTGGCAAAAAGGCAAGCGCAATGACAACGGTTATGTGTCTTATTTGCCAAGCCTAATGGATTTCCCTGTGCATGATGCTATGCGTGCTGCACTTACCGAAAATGAAGGTTGGTCTACAGGTTTCATGAAATTGTATGAAACCATCGCTAATGATTTCCTGTATGCAGACCCTATGAATATGGTGGTCTTTCCTGAAAATCACGACACCAGTCGGATTTTTTCTGCATTAGATAATAATCTGGATTTATTTAAAAATGCCATGGTGCTGAGCGCAACAACGCGCGGCATTCCCCAATTCTTTTATGGTTCAGAAGTCTTGGCAACTAGCCCCAAGGAGCGCGATGATGGCGCTGTGCGTAGCGATATGCCCGGCGGTTGGGCGGGCGATAAAATCAATGCATTCACTGGGAAAGGCCTCAGTGCTCAACAGAAAGATGCGCAAACTTTTGTAAAAACCTTATTGAATTGGCGTAAAACCAGCGATGCTATTAAAACCGGCAAGTTAATGCATTTTGTACCGGAGAAGTCTACCTACGTTTATTTTCGTTATACGGATTCAAAAACGGTTATGGTTGTGCTGAATAAAAACGCACAAGATGTGCAGCTGGATTTGGCGCGCTACCAAATTATGTTGAAAGCTAAAACAAGTGGAAAAAATATTTTAACGGGCGAGAATGTGGATTTATCCAAGCCACTTAACTTAAAAGCTATGACTCCACAGATTATAGAGTTATAGATTCTCTGCTTGTATTATTGTCATTTTAAAGCCACTTCCCTTGTGTAAGTGGCTTTTCTATTTAGAAGAATAAAGGAGACAATCCAATGAATACTAAAGCCCTTCATTTAAGCGGAATTATGCTGGCGCTTTGCGCTACACATGCATTCGCAGAAACTAAAGCTGTCAATTCGCCCGATGGTAATATTATCGTCAGCATAAACGATGATGCAGGTATGCCAAGTTACTCGGTGCAGTATCGCGGTGAAGATATTATTAAAAAATCTGAACTGGGTTTGGAGTTTAAAAATATCGATGGCTTTGTGCGCAACTTGCATATTACCAAAGCGGAGTTAAGTGCAAGTAATACCAACTGGGTACAGCCTTGGGGAGAGCGTAAAAAAATAACTGACAATCACAAAGAGCTTGTGCTGGAAATGGCACAATTACAAAAGCCTTTTCACCGGTTTAATCTGCACGTAAAAGTATTTAATGATGGTCTTGGTTTCCGCTATGAAGTACCTAAGCAGCTTGGCTTGGATCAAGTTGATATTGTTGATGAAAAAACCGAATTTTATATTCCCAATAGTGATTCAGTAACCGCATGGTGGATTCCCGGCCGCGCTCCGCGCATCGACGAATACTTATATAACACCACCACACTTACGCAAATGACGCGCGCACAAACGCCAGCTACTTTTAAATTGGCGTCTGGCACACACATATCTCTGCATGAAGCGGCACTGGTAGATTACGCTGCTTATACGCTAGAACCCAAACAACCCGGTCATTTAAAAGCTGATTTAACACCTTGGTACGATGGCATCCGCGTAAAAACCCAAACTCCGTTTGTAACACCTTGGCGAACAATTCAAATATCGCCTAATGCAATTGGGCTATTAAATTCTGATTTAATTTTGAATTTAAATGAGCCTAATAAATTAGGCGATGTAAGTTGGGTTAAGCCCGGGAAATACATCGGCATTTGGTGGGGCATGCATTTAAACCAAATGAGTTGGGGGATGAGTGACAAACACGGTGCAACTACAGCGCGCACCAAAGCCTATATGGATTTTGCAGCGCAATATGGTTTTTCTGGCGTGTTAGTGGAAGGTTGGAATTTAGGTTGGGATGGAGATTGGGTGAATGCGGGCGAAAAATTTAATTTCACCACACCTTATCCTGATTTTGATTTGGCCGAAATCACGCGTTACGGAAAAATCAAAGGTGTTAATTTAATTGGTCACCACGAAACTGCAGCCGCTGTTACCAATTATAAAAATCAAATGGAAGATGCATTTGATCTCTACCAAAAAGTGGGTGTGACTCAAGTGAAAACCGGTTATGTGAATGAGCATGATCGCATGAAACGCATCGATGAAAATGGCATCGAGCGCATGGAGTGGCATGATGGTCAGTTTGCAGTAAACGAATATATGCGTTCAGTCACTGAGGCGGCAAAGCGTCACATCAGTATTGATTCGCACGAGCCCATAAAAGATACCGGCTTGCGTCGTACTTATCCTAACTGGGTGTCGCGCGAAGGTGCTCGCGGCCAGGAGTACAACGCACCTTGGTCAACATCACCCAATACACCGGAACATACAACCCTATTGCCTTACACGCGCATGCTTAGTGGTCCAATGGATTACACACCCGGCATTTTTAATTTAACACCACTTGGTATAAATGCTGAGTCTAGAATTAAAAATACGCTCGCAAAAGAATTGGCGCTTTATGTTGTACTTTATAGTCCAATTCAAATGGCAGCAGATTTACCCGAAAATTATTTTGAAAAAGATGGAAAAACATTAAAGCCCGGTTTCCAATTTATTCGCGATATGACAACCGATTGGGAAGAGAGTAAGGCTCTTGCTGGTGAAGTGGGCGACTATGTTGTTTACGCACGCAAGAAACGTGATGGCAATGAATGGTTCTTCGGCGCAATTACCGATGAAAATTCGCGCAAGCTTTCACTCAAATTAGATTTTCTAGATGCCAAGAAAAAATACATTGCAGAAATTTATCGCGATGGCCCAACCGCCGATTGGAAAACGAATCCCTATGATTTAGTCATTGAGAAAAAAGTCGTCACCGCAAAAGATGTAATGGATTTATCGCTAGCAAATAGCGGTGGTGTCGCGATTAGGTTTAGCCCTGTACGCTAATGAGCCTGCAAGCGGTAGGGGCTGAAAATCTACTTAGCTGCAAAGAATAAAAAACGGCCAGCAAATGCTGGCCGTTTTTTATTTCGCAAATAACTACTGTGCAACTGGTAGCGTAGGAATCGCTTGGCTGCAATCACCTACCAAGGGCAAGTTTGCACATACATATTGACCCGCCGTGTTTTCGGTTGCAGCACCCGCTGGTGCAAGAGCATTCACGCGTTGTTTCCACAATTGCCAAAGCATAAAACCATCATTGGCTTGGCCTTTGTTTTTAATATATTTAACAAGTGTTTCCACATTGTAATACTGGGTTGCCATATTATTTTGGCCGTTGAGAATATCTGCATCGTACACGGTGCCTGCGGGTGCGTTAATTTTTAACACTGAACCACCGGCACCTTCTGGCGCTATCTCCATACCCATGTTGATCGGGCCGTTGTAAATTGCGCGATAAGACAAATAGCCTTCGCGTGGATCGTAATAATCGCCTGCATCATATGACATGAGGTTGATGTAAGTGAGCTTGCTGCCTTGGCGTTTCACTAAATTGTACAGCGTGCCGCCGAAAGGTGAGCCCCATTGTACTTTGCCTTCTTCAAATGCAGTTCCCTTCACGTAGTAAGCACCGGTTGACCAACCTGCAATAGAAATTCCCAAGCCTGCTCCGCGCGCTTGAATTTCGTTGTACAAGCTGGTGATTATGTTTTCAATTTCTGCATCTTTACTGCAGCTGAAATTTGCATCGTCGAGTTTATTACAGGCAGAGCTTGAAGACTCCCAATCTATATCCACACCTGATGCACCTAAATCTTGTGCCAGTGCAACAATGCGAGGAGCATTAAAACGCGTCCATTGATCACCTTGGCTGTAAGACCATCCACCCACAGAAATCCACACTTGTGTACCGCGATTTCTCAGTGCGGTAATGATGTTGCGTAAATCTTGTGCTTGCTGTGCACTGAAAACGCGTTGGCCATTGTTGGTACTTGCGCCTTCTGCAAATTCAAATCCTGCAACAGATTGGTCAAATGCATAACTACCTTTTTGGTAAGTGGTATCTGGGCGCACAAAGGCCAAATGTAAATTAGTAATGTAGTTAGGGATGTTCGCCGTTTTTAAATCGTAAATGCTAGTCAACCAAGTGCCTGCATAAGTTACGTAACGATGTCCGCCTGTCACCGAACTTACAGATGACGAACTTTTTGAGCTTGTGCTGTTCGTCGTTGAGCTCACAGAAGAGGCAGAAGATTTACTGCTCGCGCTTGATGCAGAGCTCGCCGCACAAGGGCCGAGATTAATCCACACATCGCTTGCAGATGAGTGAGTGGACGGATCTTCATTTTGTGTCCACCATTTGGCTTGATATTTAGTGCCTTTGTAAACCACTTGCATATCTTTGGTGTAAGTCGCAGTTGCGCTCCACTCAGACTGGCTCGGGCAATTGGACGTTGAAGAAATAGTAGAGCTAGCGACAGAACTGGCAACGGAACTTGCTATAGAACTCGCAACACTAGACGCGCTAGATTTGCTAGAGACACTCGAAATACTTGATAGGCTAGAAGCACTGGACGTACTTGATTTGCTGGATGCAAGGCTAGAGGTTGCAGTGCAAGCGCCAAGGGTCGTCCACGCATTAGCTGCGGCCCAGCCTACTCCCGGTTCGTAGGGTCCGCCGGTAGAACACCATCCACCCACATCACAGCGATAAGCATTGCCAACATTTTTAACAATCGCACCTGTTGCATAAGTGGAGCCGTTTACATATTGCGGCACGCTGGTGCAATCGTACGCATACGCATGGCTTTGTGTCGATGCGAAAATTCCCGCAGCTCCCAAAAATAACCAAATATAATTCTTCATCTCTTTCCCCCTGGGTTTGTATTTAATGAAAATTTTTTAAAAACTTTTTTAGAACAGAGATAAAACAGAAACAAAATTTTGCGCAAACGAAACCCTATACCGCGTTTAGTAAGCGCAGTAGTGGCACATCAATGGCATTGAACTTCCTGAAAAAGACACGCGACAAAATCTCAGCGCTGTTGATAGGAACACTGAGTAAACGGGAAAAACTTATTGTTATTATCGAATGGCAGTAATTCACAACAAAAGGATTGCTGCCGGTTATATCACTAAGGGTCTAAACTTACGCCTGCAGGACAACGTTGTCAATTGGTGTAGTCAAATTTTTTTGGAGGTGTGATCTGTGTGGCTTTAGGTCTTGCCAGTTGGTGCTTAGCTTCTGGATGCGTTTTATGGGTTTGGCGATTCAGGCAATCAGGTAGGCTAAGCTACCTGATTGCTCTCGCAGGTTTCAGCGTTTGGTAATTTTTAATGCTGCATCTACAAAATAAATTGTCGTGGTTCCTTCGTAGCCTGAATCAGTTCCAAAAATAGCCCAGATTGCGCCATTGGCATCACTATAGGTTGTGAATTTTCCGGGTTCACTTTTTAGTGTTTTCTTTTTGAAGGTTACATCTGCGTTATCGCAATCCAAACCATTGGCGATATTGCCTATAAGCATGACATCGCTACCGCCTGCCGCCTGATTGTTCTTATCGATGTTTAATAAATAAAAGCCGGTGCCGTCGTTAACGGCTTTGGGTTCAATTTTGGCTGCACCCGCTTTGACATAAACCGAATCCCCGGGTGAACCGCCTATTCCAGAGCAGCCGCTGTGAACATTAGTGCCTAAGCCGAGTTCAAAATCAATTTCGTAACGCGTGTTGGGTTCAAATCCGGTAAATTTTTTGGCGATGAACATAAACAAATCATCACTGTGATTATTGCCGCTAATTTTTATGCCTTTGCGATTTTGTCCAAGTGATGCGGGGAGTGCGGTGTAACTTGATGTGAGTTCATAAAAGGTCTCCTCACCCGCTGGGTAATCCGCAAAGCCTGCTGTCCAGCCATCAGCGTTGGAGTTGAAATTGATATTAATAGTCTGCGTTTGATTGAGTGGTGGCCCTATATAAAGAGTGCCACCACCACAGGCGCTTAACGCAGAAATCAGAAAGCTACCTGCGATTAATCTTAAAGCTTGGTGAGTGTGCGTCATAGTTGAGTCTCATGGAATTGTTAAATCGATGAGTCATTGTGGCGTCTTGTATGTTTTGATTCTGTGGCGAATATGTAGTGACTTGTAAAAAATTGTGCAGACAATTTGGCGTCCAAGTATTCCTGTTACAAACTATTACAATTTTGTGCATTTGAATAACAGCTTTACACCTTCTAACCCGTATAGCATTTAGCGAATCGGTAAAAATAACTATTAATTATGTTTAGAAGGAGTCCGTTATGAAAAAAATCATCCAATGTTTATGTATTAGCTTGCCTTTGGTTGCTTGTGGCGGTGGTGGAGGCAGTTCAGCAGAAACGCCTCGTATACCGCAGCAAGTCAAAACTGACTACAGCAAGCTGAAGCAATCCAAACTCGAACCCGGCCCTTTAAAACAAGTTGCATCGGCTGATTTAGCAACCATGCTTAAAAATGGCTTGCGAATTTCGTTGCGCGATAACCAAAATTTTAATGAATTAGTTCGCGCAGCAACCTTGGGTGGCGATAAGTCATCCATGACTAGCGATGCCAAAAGCTCTGGCAATTTTTCTGGCACTAATGTGCAAGTAGAAAATGTTGATGAAGCAGATGTTGTTAAATATGACGGCCATTATATTTTTGCGGCAACGCCCGTAAATTATACAGATGAAGGCCCTAAAGCCGAGTTCAGAATTTTCTCAACCAATCCCGCTGCAGCAACCAGTACATTGGTGAGTACAACTGCGCTTGATACGGCATATTGGGGTGATGTTTCAGATTTGTATTTAGTATCGGATGCTACCGCCACCAGCGGTTTGGTCACCATTCGTCGCTCCATGAACTTTATGTATTTTGCGAAAGCGATGGCGGCCACTAATAGTGGTTCTACACCTGATGTGCCTGAGACGAGAGTCACGCAAGCATCTATTGTGGCGGGCGATTCAAAGCGTTTTATCATGCCGCAAAATATGGATCGTGGTGTAGAAATTTCTCTCTACGATGTACGCACGCCTGCAACACCCTCTAAAGCTTGGAATCTTGCGTTAGATGGCGATCTACTTGCTACGCGCAAAATTGGCAATATGTTGTACGTGGTTACGAGCTATGTGCCTGCAATATCCAATTTAATTTACGGTGCATCAACAAAAGATGATTTAACAGAAAACGAAAAAATAATTGAATCAACTCCGCTCGATAAATTATTGCCAAACTATGCGATCAACGATGGTGCAGAGCAACCGCTCAATAAGGATTCTTGTTTAATTCCTGCAAGCGCGAAATCGAATGACGGTTACCTCAATTTAATTAATGTTACCGCGATAGATTTAAGCAAACAAAAATTAGTAAATTCTGTTTGTATTAATACCAATGTTGAAGGTGTTTATAGTTCGCTCAATAATTTATACCTTGGCGGATCTGATCCAGATAGATGGGAAGATTGGTCAAGTTTTTCGGTGATCCACCAATTTAAATATACCGATGCTGGTGTAAGTTATGTTGCCAGTGGAGGTGTAGAAGGTATTTTAGGTTGGAGCGAACCCTCTTATCGTATGGACGAATACAAAGATGCTTTGCGCGTAATCACGACGCATTACAGTGAGCAAGGTGAGCCGGTACATCAATTAAGTGTGTTGCAAAAAGTGGCTGGTAAAAGTGAGTTGGCGGTTGTGGCGCAGTTGCCAAGCAAGGCGCAGCCAGAGCCTATTGGCAAACCTAAAGAAGATATTTATGCCATTAGATTCAACGGTGACCGTGCATTTGTAGTGACCTTCGAGCGCAAAGATCCTCTCTATGTGTTGGATCTTGCTGATGCAAAAAATCCTAAAATTGCGGGGCAGTTAGAAATTCCGGGCTTCTCTACCTATTTGCGCCCAGTCGGCAAAAATTTCGTATTTTCTTTAGGCAATGAAGCAGATGAAAATGGTCGTCAAGGTGGAGTTAAAGTTGCTTTATATGATGTGCGCGATCTTGCAAGACCCGTAGAGGTTAGCAAGCAAGTTTTTGGTGATGCAGGAAGCTGGAGCGAAGCGCTTTATGATCCTCATGCGCTGTCATTTTTGCAAAATGGCGAAGATCAAGTTCGCGTAGCCTTGCCAATGATTTTGTATAAAGCTGATGCGGTAAAAGATGCTTGGAATTATGTATGGCTGAATAGTGGCCTGCATATGTTTGAGGTGAATGGCTTATCGGCAAACAAAGCCTCTTTGGATTATGTGGGGAATGTGATTGCTGAATCGAGTGAAACTGCTGAGTATCCATCATGGAGTGGTTATGATCGCAGTTTTCTGCATGATAATTCGATTTACTATGTACATGATTCAAAAGTGCTGGGTAATTTTTGGTCTGCTAAAAAATAATTATTGTAGGTAATATAAATGCCCGCTTGTATTTTTATATAAGCGGGCATTTATTTGAAAATACCTGATTAAAAAAGTGTATATATAAAAGTTGCTAGCGCAGATTGTTGGCTGGCAACTACCAGCGCGCCAAGTAATACTAAAATGATAACGATGGGCAGCATCCAGAATTTTTTTCTGACTTTTAAAAATTGCCATAGGTCTTTTATGAACTCTAACATCAGAATGGGTTCTCCAAATCTTTAGCGGTTAGTTTTTGAGTGCGATAAATTTTGTAGGACGCTTGGCTTTTATCGAACCCAATTTGGTAATTTAATTTTTTACGTGAGCGCTGTAGCCAGCCTATAGGTGTTAATAACACAAAAAATAAAACCCCTAAAATAATACGTGTGTTAATCCAGCCCAATACGCCACCAATACGCATCCATATTTTTTGAACGGGGATTAAACTTGAAGGATGAACAAAAGCTTGCGCAAGTAAAATGATTGCAATGATGATCGGCCACTTGGGGATTGTGCGTGAAAATAACCAAGGCAACACTATACAAAAAATAACTACAAATGCGGTTGCCATAGTGTACGCGAATTTGCGTAAGGCTTTTGTTGATGCGTCCAATTGAATGTCATTCATATTGTGGTTAGTCCGGCGCAAAGGCTTGTTGGCGAACGCGTGAAATTGCTTCGCTAGATTGCTCTTGTCTATCCAATAGAATATTTCCCAAAACGAGATAGTCCATTTCGGTTCGCAGAAAACATTCGTAAGCTTCCAGCGGTGTACAAACGGGCGGCTCGCCGCGAACATTAAAGGATGTATTGATCAGTAATCCCCAGCCGGTTTTGGCTTTAAAGGCACGTAGCAGCTTTGTAAATTTCGGATTGGTTTTTTCGTTTACTGTTTGCACTCGCGCAGAATAATCCACGTGGGTAATTGCAGGTAGTTGCGAGCGGGGTTGTTTTAGTTTTTCTATACCAAAGAGATTGTTGCTGGTGTCTGCAAGTCGCCACTGCTCTGCTACATCTGCCACTAGCAACATATAAGGGCTGGTGCGATCCAAATTAAAATAGGTGCTCACATCTTCTTCCAAAACAGCTGGTGCAAATGGTCGAAAAGATTCGCGATATTTAATTTTTAAATTCATGGTGGATTGCATGGTTGCAGATGCAGGATTGCCCAGAATAGAGCGATTGCCTAATGCGCGTGGGCCGAACTCCATACGGCCTTGAAACCAGCCAACAACTTTGTCATCGGCAAGTGCTTGTGCAATTTTCGGATAAAGTTGTTCTTCTATTAAATGTTGATAAGGCGCATTGATGCTTTGCAAATATTTTTCAATGGCTTGATTGTCAAATGCTGGCCCCAAAAAACTACTGTGCATATCGTCATCAATATTTGCTGTGCGCGCTTGGTCAAAGTATTGGTGCCAGGTTTGTAGTGCGGCACCTAAGGCACCACCTGCATCTCCTGCAGCGGGTTGAACCCAAATATGTTTAAAAATACCTGCGCGTAACAATTCACCGTTAGCAACACAGTTAAGTGCTACGCCGCCGGCCAGGCATAAATTTTCCATGCCCGTTTCTTGTTTGAGGCTGGTGGCAAGTTTAATCACTATGTCTTGTGTAACTTGTTGAATGGAGCGCGCCAAGTCCATGTCTTTTTGCGTGGGCGGCGTATCGGGTGAGCGTGGTGCACCCTCAAAAAGTGAGTGGAATTTTTCACTGGTCATGGTGTTGCCAGTACTGTAATTAAAGTAATCCATGTTGAGGCGAAAACTGCCGTCTTCTTTTACATCAATTAAATGGTCATAAATTTTTTGAACGTAAACCGGCTCACCGTAAGGGGCGAGTCCCATTAATTTATATTCACCGGAGTTAACGCGAAATCCGCAGTAATAGGTAAAGGCTGAATAAAGCAGGCCAAGTGAGTGGGGAAATTGAATTTCCCATAGTGGCTGTAAATCATTGCCTTTGCCGACCCATGCAGAGCTGGTTGCCCATTCGCCAACACCATCGAGACATAAAACGGCGGCTTCATTAAACGGACTAGGGAAAAATGCAGAGGCTGCATGTGATTGGTGGTGCTCTGTAAAAAGCAATTTAGGTAAAGCTGCACTTTCACTGCCAATAATGTTGCGCAGCTCTCTGCGCAGCAATGTCTTTAGAAAAAGTTTTTCTTTTAACCAAATAGGCATGGATTTTAAAAAAGAAGTGAATCCGCTTGGTGCATGAGCGAGATAGGTTTCCAGCAGGCGCTCAAACTTCAGCATGGGTTTATCGTAAAAAACGACAGTATCTAAATCGCTCAGCGAACATTTTCCTTCCGCTAAACAATAATTCACGGCTTGGGTGGGAAATGCAGCATCATGTTTTTTGCGTGTGAAGCGCTCTTCCTGTGCTGCGGCAATTATTTTACCATCAATAATTAATGCGGCCGCACTGTCATGATAATAAGCGGATATGCCGAGAATTTTTTTCATGAAAGCCTTTAATAGATTTATTCTAATATCCCTATACTAAAGATGTGCTTCGCTTGATGCAATCACTGCTTTTGGTTAAGGTTAGGTAATTAATTTGGTGGATGAATAATAATGAACTCAAGTAATCCTAAAGCTATAAGAAAATTTGTTTTTTGGTTAATTCTTGCATTAATACCTGTTATTTTCTTTGCGATTTTGGAGTTGGCGGTACGCTTATTAGGCTTGGGTTCGGATTACCCACTTTTTATTCCCGTAGAAAAGCAAACTGGTTATCTACAGCCAAATCCAGATGTGATTAAACGCTACTTTTCTCGTCCTGAATTGGCGCCACAAGTCAGTTCAGATACGCTCTATTTCCTTGCAAAAAAACCTGCTGATAGTTTTCGTATTGTCATTATGGGTGAGTCTAGTGCAGCAGGTTTTCCTTATGGTCGGTTTGGTTCGCCCTCGGGTATGTTAGAGCAGCGTCTTAAGCCGCTTTATCCCGAAAAAAATATCGAAATTATTAATGTCGCTATGGCTGCAATTAACAGCTATACACTGCGCGATTTTGCTCAAGAGGTTGCAGAAATTAAGCCTGATGTGGTGTTAATTTATGCCGGTCACAACGAATATTTGGGGGTTATGGGCGTAGGTAGTAGCCTCGCTGCGCGCGATAGTCGCTGGAAAACCCTCACTTATATTGCACTGCGAAAGTCGCATCTTTTTCAGCTGTTTGATGCTGCTATTGTAGGCCTTCGTATGGAGGGTGCACCGGAAAAGCCAGCCAATGAACGCACGCTTATGGCCCGGGTAGCGGCTGATAAAAACATCCCCATTCGCTCACCTATTTATCAACAAGGATTGCGTCAATTCGAAGACAATATGGGCGATATTATTGCGTTGTTTTACGCTAAAAATATTCCTGTTGTACTGGGAACTTTGGCGAGTAATGAACGCGACCAAGCGCCATTTTCTAGTCAAGCTCGCGGTGACCAAAAGCTGGAATCTCTGTTAAAAATTGCCAGGGATTTTGCAAATGCAGGCGTAAATGCTGAGTCGGAAAAACGTTATTTGTCGGCAGTTTCTAGTTACCCTTTATCTGCAGGTGCGCACTTTGAACTGGCTAAAATTTACAGCAAAACAGGCAATAAGCCGGAAGCTTTAAAACATTATTTATTGGCTAAAGATTTGGATTTGTTACGCTTTCGTGCTCCCGAAGACATTAATAAAATTATCGTGAATTTGTCGTCGAGACAGGGCGTTTTTTTAGCCGATGTGCAGCAAGGTTTACGTTCAGAAACGTCTGAAAATTCGATTGGTTCTGAATTTATGTTGGAACATTTACACCCCAATGCCGATGGTTATTTCTGGTTGGCAGAAGCTTACTTCCAAACATTATTGAACAATAAACTCTTGCCAAAACCTGACTTTGAATTAACGGCAGAGCAGGCAATTAATTGGAAACCTATCACTAAAGTTGATGAGGTTTACGCGCATTGGACGGTGGCTAAGTTAACGTCAGATTATCCATTTACTCAAACACCTAAACCTTTTGCCATTGGCGAGTTGGACTCACCTGAAAAGCAATTGGCGGCAGCGCGTTATTTGGGTAAAAGTTCGTGGCTGGAGGTGACTCAAAAAGCCTTTGAATATTACCAAGAAGAAAAAGATTGGCATGCCGCTTTAATTGCTGTGGGGCAATTAAGTGATGCATTGCCAATGAATGCGGGAGCGGCAAAAATTGCTGCGCAAATAGCAATGGATTTGAACCTGACTCAATTGGTGTTGTTCTACTCTGAACGTGGTTTGCGCATGCAAGCCGATGATCAGGAACTGTTGATGCTTAAAGCGCACGCATTATTTATGGCTAAACGTTTTGCCGATAGTAAACATATTCTACAGCAAGTTATTAAATTAAATCCGCAGCATTCTATGGCGAGCGAATTTCTTAAAGAGCCTTGGGCAACATCTCTGGAGTAATTTATGCGCATTTGGCTTTTTAGATTAATTCTCTGCCTAATTCCGGTCGCGTTTTTTGTGTTGCTTGAAATGGGGTTGCGTGTTGCCGATTTCGGGAATAGTTATCCATTATTTATTTCAGATCCGAATCAGCCTGGATATAGTTTGGTAAATCCCAACGTGATTAAACGCTATTTTCCTGCGCCAGAAATGGCTCCGCCGGTTAATATTGAATCCACTTATTTTAAGCTGGAAAAACAGCCCAATACGCTGCGTATTGTGGTTCAGGGGGAGTCTACCACGGCGGGGTATCCCTATGGATTAGGGGTGTCTTTAGCGGGGATTTTGCAGCAGCGTTTGCAAAATCAATATCCCGGTCGCAACGTGGAAGTTATTCAAACGGCGATGGCCGCTGTCAACTCTTATACGCTGCTGGATTTCAGCGACGAAATTTTAAAAATAAAACCTGATGCTATAGTTATTTACGCGGGGCACAACGAATATCTTGGCATTATGGGCGTGGGTTCTGCTTACGCTAGCCATAATCGCGCGACAACATTATTGATGTTAAAACTAAAAGACTTACGTATTTATCAGGCGTTGCAAAAGTTATATGTCAGCTTCAAAAAAAATCCGGAAGCGCTAACTCAAGGAGGTAGCCGAACGCTGATGGCGCAAGTGGCTCGCGAAAAAAATATTGCATTCGGTTCGCCGCTTTATCAGCAAGGATTGGATCAATTTGAAGGCAATATGAAGCTGCTTTTGGCGCGTTACCAACGCGCGGGTATTCCGGTTTATATTGGAACCATTGCAAGTAATTTGCGCGATCAAAAGCCCTTTAATAGTGCGAGTGTAGATGCTGATTTGGCGCATACAATAGACACAGTTAGCACCCAGCTTGCAAATACCGATAGTAGTATAGAATCTGCAGCAGCTGTTTTGCCTTTACCCCCAGAAACAATACAAAATTTAATTGCGAATTTGCGTGCAAAACTTGGTGATAAACAGCAGGCTTTGGCGGCATATCTACTTGCACAATTGTTTGAGCGGGCGGGTGATTATTCGCACGCAAGCGAATGGTATAGCAAAGCTCGCGATTGGGATGAGCTGCGTTTTCGCGCACCGAGTCCCATGAATGACATTATCAAAAAACTGGCGGCAGAGTCGGGTGCCTATTTGGTAGATTCTGAAATGGTGTTAGAGCAGAAATCTCCCCACAATATTATTGGTAAAGAATTGATGCTGGAACATCTGCATCCCAATGTTGAAGGTTATTTTTGGTTGGCTGACGCTTATTTTCAACAGCTGCTTACTCATTTGAATTTATCTCCCGCTACACCACGGGTTGATACACAAACGGCGCGTACACAAATTCCTTTAATGCCGGCAGAATATTACACAGCGCAAGTGAGCATTGAGCGATTGCTGGCTGATTATCCCTATTCAATTCCTACTCGTTCAGTTCGTTCGTTGCCCATCAGTAATTGGCATGATCAATTAGGGCAAGATATGTTGGATAGGAAAATAACCTGGGCACAAATGGTTGAGCAAACCATGAAAGGTTATCAGCAAGAAAATAATATTGCTGGGCTTGCAAGTGCGGCGGCTTTATTGGCTGATGTGAATCCAACGGGAGCCGATATAAATTTCTATGCTGGCGCTGCACTTATTCAGGCGCAGCGCTATGGCGAAGCGATTCGTTTGTTGCAGCGCTGCGTTGACCTCAACCCCAAAGACCTCAATGCACTTTTGGCGTCTGCGCATGCTTTTATCTTGAGTGGTGATTTATTAGTGGGTGAACGCTTTCTTGATCGAGTCTTGGCAATTGATTCGTCGAACCAAACAGCTAGGCGTGTGAAGCAACAGCTTACAGAGCGTCGTCAGCACGACCATTAATTTTTGTTTTAATGGTTTCTCGCCTAAAATTTCCTAAAGTTAATTTCCTGTGCATACGTATGTACATCGTTGAATACGTATGTAGTCAATTGCAGCTAGAGTGGCTTATCCTTAAGATAATTTCACTAAAGATAATCAGGTTTTGATTTCTTGTTGTGGTTGTAAGTGGGTTACTCCTGTTTTGTTGGTTCAGCCATTGTTGTTTCAGATGTTTGTCCAGTATTGTTCTGCTGCAATTCGCTGTTAGTTGTTTAGCGCAGTTTTACTGCGCTTTTTTCTTTTCCTGCTTAGCCTCTTTTCTGTTATTTCTTTCGGTAATGTCATTTTTTGGTGTGTATTCGTCGCCAAAATTCTCACCTCAAACACGCTTCGGAATTTCAATAATTTTTTTAAGAAAGCTTTTGCATTAAGCAGGCTATTTTTTTGTGTGCCGTTCAATCGCCAACTAGGCTCTATTGAAGCCTTCGATGCTTCTCAGTTGTGACCGGGAAAAGTTTCACTGGAGTTTTGTCTTAAAGGTGCTGCTACTTCCCTAGGCTTTTCCGCTTTGCATACGTATGTACTTCTTTGAATACGTATGCATGCGGTTGTGAGTCAGGCATCACACAAATTAACATTTAACCGTTAATACCCGAATTCCATGTTCAGAAAATAAGTTCTTGTAAACCTTGTGAGTGAGCAGGGTGGTGCTGATTCCAACAAGACGCTTAGCGCTGCCTAACCTATAAAAACGCAGACATATTTGTTTCTACAAGCGGGTTTAGCCCAAGGCGTTTGCTTGTGGTGAAAATCTTGTGGGGCTAGCAACAGTTAGTGACCACGGCGCGTAATATTTGCTAAGGGCGTTTTTATTCGTGATACCTAGTGAAATTTTCGGTAAGAACCTTTGGGATTTGTACCGGGTACAGTTCATTTTTTCTCGTTAAATATTTCTGTGCCACAGTAGATTTCAAAAAAATAACATAGCGGAGAGTAAACTGATGTTTAATTATCGTAACACACTAGGCGTCATCGCTCTGGTTTGCACTATTGCAGGCCTAGCGGGATGCGGCGGTGCCAGCGGCACTGGTGGTGACACTACACCGATAAAAACCTGCGGCAATTTTCAAATTGTTTTAGCGGATGGTACTTGTGGCGCGCCACCGCCGCCACCGCCATGCGCTGACGGCTATATTCGCGCTACGCCAGACAGCGCGTGTGTGAAATCAGATTTTAAATTGCCGACTATGCCTGCAAAAGTTGCAGACGATGAAGCGGTAATTTATTTCAACAAAGAAGATAAAAACTTCGCGGGCTATACGCTCTACACTTGGCAATCCTGTAGCCCAACCTGGTTGAAACCCAGTACGGGTTGGTCTGACGAATCACAAGTTATTCAAGGTGTTTCTGAGGTCGAGCAAGATCCAATTTACGGCGCCTACTTCGTTGTGAAACTTGCTCCCGGCGGCACCTGCGGTAATTTTATTATCAGAAGTGCTGGCCAATCGCGTCAAACTAACGATTTAACCATTGGTACTGCAACTACTGGCAGCCCCTTTGATCGCCGTTATTTTGTAATCGCAGATCCTGCAGATTTGCGCAACAGCCGCGTAAGCGCACTGCCAATTTGTATCAACGATGTGTGTGAAAAATTTGAAGAGCCTAAATTGGCAATTTCGAATATAGCTGCACACTGGATTGATGCGTCAACCATTCTTTGGGATCGCGACGTTTCCAATGTAAAACTTTATGCAGCTAACGATGGCGGAAAAATTTCTGCAAACAAAGATGGCACAGTTGCTAATGGTTCTGTTGTCGCAACACTTTCTGCAACCAGCATGACTGATGCGCAGCGCACTCTAGTTCCGCACTTAAGAAATTACCGCGCTTACTCACTCGGGTTAACGCCTGATGTTATTAAAGGTTTGTTGAAAAAAGAATTGGTGATTGTTGGTCAAACTTCAACGGGTAATTTAGTGGGTACTCGTTTGCAAACGGCTCAGGTGCTCGATGCACTTTATACCGCCGGTGCTAACGATGCGAACGAAGCAAAATTAGGTGTGAGCTACAAATCTGGCAATGCCAGTGTTGCAGTCTGGGCGCCAACAGCAAGCAAAGTTGAATTGCGTTTGTATAACGATGCTTTGACGATTGAAAGCACCAAAACCATGACTGAAGACACTGCTACAGGTATTTGGAGTTACAGCGCTGCCAAGGCAGAATTGGATCGCAAATATTATCGTTTCCGCGTCACTGTGTTTAATGCCTTCACCAATAAAACTGAAGTGCTTGAAACAACAGATCCAGAATCTATTAGCTTATCAACCAATGGTTTGCATTCACAATTTGTCGATCTGAATGATTCTGATTTGAAACCTGCCGGTTGGGATGGCCAAGTTGTTCCTGCCGCTGTTGCACCAGAAGCTATGTCAATTTACGAAACTCATGTGCGTGATTTTAGTGTGAATGACCAAAGCACTCCGCTTGCGCATCGCGGTAAATATTTAGCCTTTACTGATACTAGCTCTGCACCGGTTAAGCATTTAAAAGCTTTGGCGGATGCCGGGTTAACGCACGTACATTTGTTGCCCATTGCTGATGGATCTTCTATTGAGGAAGATGCGGCAAAACAAATTAATTTAGACAGTTATGTATTTGAATTGTGTGCTGCTCAATCGCCACGTGATTCAGCCATTGTGTGTAACGGTGTAGAAAAACCTAACGCGACTTTACGCAGCGTTATGCAAAAATATGCGGGCGATTCTGATAAGCAACGCTCGTTAATGGATTCATTGAAAGATTTTGACGGCTTCAATTGGGATTATGACCCAGAGCATTTCAATGCACCTGATGGTAGCTACGCAACCAACTCAAAAGGCGTAACACGCATTCTTGAAACGCGCGCTATGAACCTTGCATTGCACAACTTGGGTTTGCGTGTGGTTTACGATGTGGTTTATCCACACATGGCCGCAGCGGGTGTTAAAACCGCTAACTCAACGTTCGACAAAATTGTTCCCGGTTATTACTTCCGTCAAAACGCTGTTTCGGGTGTTGTAGAAACACAAACCAATGCGGGCCCCGATACTGCAACTGAACACGTAATGGCGGGCAAGTTTGTGTCTGATTCACTCGTGCAATGGGCTTCTGCTTACAAAGTAGATGGTTTCCGTTTCGACCAATCGGGCTACATGCCGAAATCAGTTTTAGTAAATGCGTTGAATGCAGTTAAAGCCGTTGATCCAACTACTTACTTCTACGCAGAAGCTTGGACGGGTGGTAGCTCATCGAACGATCGTATTGCTGAACGCGCATCGCAAGTACCTTTGGCTGGAACAGGCATTGGTACCTTTAACGATGTTATGCGCAATCCGCTGCGCGAATTGGCGCTGGTGAATGGTGGTGCGTTGGATCGTGTACGCGCTGGTTTGGCAGGCAACCTTGCGGATTTCCGCTTGCTCTCCAAGTCAGGCAAAACTGTTAAGGCGAGCACTGTGGGTGCTTACAATCTTGATCCACAAGAAGCAATCAACTACGTCGATGTACATGACGATTCAACCCTGTGGGACTGGATGCATAAGCCAGGTGCCTTACCTGCCAATACGTCGATTGAAAACCGCGTGCGTATTCAAGATTTAACACTTGCCGTTCCTGCATTGAGTCAAGGTGTGCCTTTCTTCTTAGCGGGTAGCGATATGCTGCGCTCTAAATCTATGACCTCAAACAGCTACAACGCGGGCGACTGGTTTAACTTTATTGATTTCACCATGCAAACCAATAACTGGAAAGTCGGCTTGCCATCGGGCAGCGATGTGTCTGATGCAAATATTTTGCTCGCGTTTGCGGATGAACAATCCAAACCAACACCAACTCTGATTCAAAAATCGTCTGATGTATTTAACGAGTTTTTGAAAATCAGCAAAAGCAGCCCGCTGTTTAGTTTGACAAGCGCTGCAGACATTATGGATCGCGTTGGTTTCCATGATGGTGGTGTAACTCAAAAAGCTAACCTGATTGTAATGAGCATTGATGACGGTGCAGGCAAGGTTACTGGCACGCAAAATAATCGCGCGGATCTCGATCCGAAAGTCGATGCAATCGTGGTGGTGTTTAACGGTTCTTCATCTGCAATCACCCAAAAAGTTCTCACCTCTACCGGCTTTGTATTGCACAGCATTCAAAAAACCTCGGTAGATGATGCGGTGCGTACAGCAAGCTTTGCTGAAGGTGCGGGCGGTGGTTCATTCACAGTTCCTGCGTACACCGCAGCCGTGTTTGTGAAGCCACAAGTCGGCGCGCAAGGTGTTGGCCTTTCCGCAACCGCAACTTCTGGTTACGAGCCTCCTGTGCCTTACGGTGATACCGCAATTTACGTGCGCGGTGGTGTGTCGTCAGCCGGTTGGGATGCAACCTCAACCAACAAAATGAAATACGAAGGCAACGGTGTTTACTCAGTGGTGTTAAATGTTCCAGCTGGAACCAACGCGTTCAAAGTTGCTGAAGCCAACTGGAGTTTGCCGAACTTAGGTTCAAACCAAACGGTAACCGTGGGTACTCCGTTGACCTTGACTCAAGGTTCTAACGACAACGTGAATATCACTCTGGCTGCTGCTGGTGAGTACCGTTTCGAGTTGAACGCGCTGCAAAGCACTACTGCTCCTGTGTTGACCGTAACCAATCCAGATACCTTCAAGGGCACACCTGTATATCTGCGCGGCACTGTATCTTCAGTAGGTTGGGGCGCTGCACCGGCCAACCAATTGGCTTACGAAGGTAAGAGCATCTACGCCCTCAAGCTGGATCTGACGGCAGGCGACTACGTGTTCAAAGTGGCTTCTGACGATTGGAGCACCTTCAACATGGGTACCTCTACTGCGGTGACTTTGGGTAGTGAATTGCCGATTGTTCAAGGCAGCAACGACAACATCCCAATCAAAATTACCAAACCGGCGACCTATCGCTTTGAAGTGAACACCCGTAAACCCGATGCGCCAGTCGTTAAGGTTTACCAAGATGACCTGTTCAAAGACACGCCTATCTATGCGCGCGGCTCGGTGTCATCTGCGGGTTGGGATGCTACCAGTGCCAACAAGTTCGCTTACAAGGGCGCTGGTCTCTACACATTAGGTCTGAACATTGCTGCTGGCGACTACGTCTTCAAAGTCGCTGAAACTAACTGGTCGAACCCGAACCTTGGTGCCCCCTCTGCAACGCTGGGGATACCAACGGATTTGGTTCAAGGTTCTAACGACAACATTGCTTTGAAAATTCCGGCGGCGGGCGACTATGTCTTCACCGTGGATACCACCAAGGCTGATGCAATTACCGTGACTGTGGATTCGAAATAACCCCCTGCCGACCTCCCCCTTGATAAGGGGGAGGAGTTTTTACCCCCTCCTCTTT
>JAGKXD010000049.1 GCA_021151525.1 Cellvibrionaceae bacterium
GGGCTACATTTATATAGCGTTTTCTCATCATAAACAAAAACGATAATTATGTCTGTAATAAAAAGAAGTCCGTCGGGGATTCGGTTACCTAGCGAAACACTTGCTTAAAAAACAATCGGAATGCCAAGTTAAAATTCTTATCTATACTAGAAGTGATCCCTTGCTGGTTGGTAGGGGGGAGCAATTTAGCCAAAAAAAGTTCTAATAACAGATAGTTAAGGCTGGAGACGCGATGAGGCGTAAGGTGCCCTTTATGGGCGAAGATCGCATAGCACGAGCAAATGACGAGGCGGCGCAAGCCAAGAAAGCTCGTGGAAGTTTGATTGACGACGTATTAAGCACCCAGAAGCAAGCATCTACATGGGATGATTTGGTGTCTAGTGATTACCCAGATCCCATCACAGGGGCAGTGCCTAAGGTTTCTAGACCTCATGCACCTCCGCCCAAACCATCGCGCCCCAAAGCGAAAACGGTACCTGTTGCACCGGGCCCGGTCATTAGTAAAGGGGTTTTTCATAGCCGTTACTCGGATATGAGTGGCTCCAGTATAGATTGGTTGCCCATTAATAGCGGACATGGTTTGCGCGTTAATATTTGTGGCAATTTAGATCAAAATTTGCGTGAGCAGTGGCGGCGTTTAATTGAAGAATCTGCCAGCTCAGGGATAGATCAGTTCGAATTTAATTTAACCGAGGCGCCCTCGTTAACACTCACAGGTTTGGGAATGTTGCTGTTGTTTAAAGAGCAGAAAGGTTCTGACCGGGGCGATATAAAACTTTGCCATTGCAACAAAGATGTGTGGCAAATGCTGCAGTGGACGGGAATGGATAAATATTTCACCATTCAAGGTGGGCCGGGTAATTAATTAGATCTATCCCAAATAAAAATGCCTGACTCGATCAGGCATTTTTATTTGGGGGATTGCACTTTTTTACGCGCTTTTTAAGACATCAATCATGCGTTGCATTTGCTCATCTGTACCAATCGTAATACGTAAAAACTCATTGATACGCGCCGCACCAAAATAACGAACCAGAATTTTTTGTTCACGCAATTTTTGCGCAAGTTCCGCAGCATTATTTTGGGATGGTTTAGCAAAAACAAAGTTTGCTTGCGATGGCAATACATTAAAACCCAGCGCTTCCAGCTCTTTGACAGTCCATTCGCGAGTGGCGATAATTTTATCGCGACAGGCTTTAAAATAAGTATCATCTTCAAATGCAGCAATGGTTGCTGCTTCTGCCAATCGATCGAGTGGATAAGAGTTGAATGAGTTTTTAACACGATCCAACGCCGTAATTAAATCCACATTGCCCACCGCAAAACCTACACGCATGCCTGCAAGCGAGCGCGATTTTGATAAGGTTTGCACGACCAATAAGTTTGGATATTTATCGATAAGACTAATTGCAGTCTCACCGCCAAAATCTATATAAGCTTCATCCACAACCACAACCGATTCGGTATTTTTTTGCAGTAGTGCTTCTATCTCTGCAAGAGGCTTTCCAATCGCGGTTGGTGCATTAGGGTTGGGGAAAATAATACCGCCGTTATCGCGGGTGTAATCATCAAAATTAATAGAGAAGTCTTCGCGCAATGCAGGCGTTTTGTAATCAATGCCAAACAATTTGCAGTAGACCGGATAAAAGCTGTAGCTGATATCGGGGAACAACAAAGGTTTGCTTTGTTGGAAGAATGCCATAAACAGCAAACCTAAGACTTCATCGCTGCCGTTACCCACAAATACTTGCTCTGCAGTAACGCCGTAATATTTGGCGATAGTATTTTTCAGCTTTTTAGAATTTGGATCTGGATAAAGACGCAAACGGTCGATGGCGTCATGGGTCATCAACTTGATTACTTCGGGCGAGGGCGGGTAGGGGCTCTCGTTAGTATTCAACTTGATTAAACCCTCTATTTGCGGCTGCTCACCGGGCACATAAGGCTCCAGCTCGCGCACCACCTGACTCCAAAACTTCGACATGATTGCTCCTCAAAGCAGCTAAAAACGAACGGGCGAAAAGGCCGAGCAGTATAACCCCGTAGCCCGCAGGGAGTGAAACGCATTGCGGGGATTTTAAATTCCCGTACTACGCCAAGCTCCATACGGGCTACACGCCGATCGGAAAGGATTTAGCCCTCCCAACGCTTCAACAAAATGCTGGCATTTACTCCGCCAAAGCCAAACCCGTTTGAAAGTGCATGTTCTATTTTCAAAGGGCGAGCCTTGCCCGCAACAATGTCAACGCCTGTTGCAGCTTCATCCGGATTTTCCAAGTTCAAGGTGGGTGGAACAATTTGGTCGCGCAGTGCCAATGCAGTAAAAATCGCTTCAATGCCCCCCGCCGCGCCAAGCAAATGCCCTGTTGCGGATTTGGTGGATGTCACTGCCAAGCTGCTGTTTTCGCCAAAAATCCCTTTGATTGCCGCGAGTTCGCCCTTGTCGCCTACTTGTGTAGAGGTCGCATGAGCGTTGAGATGTTGGATCTCTGCAGGGCTTAGTTTGGCTTGGCGTAGTGCTGCAGCCATAGCACGCTTGGCGCCATCACCATCTTCTGCGCCAGAGGTTAGGTGATAGGCATCGGCGCTGGTGCCGTAACCGATGATTTCGGCAATAGGATTCGCACCACGCGCTAATGCATGCTCCAAGGTTTCCACCACCACCAAACCCGCGCCTTCGCCCATGACAAAACCATCGCGGTCGCGGTCGAAGGGGCGCGAAGCGCGTTCAGGTGTATCGTTAAAACCGGTTGAAAGCGCACGTGCCGCTGCGAAGCCGCCGAGACTTACGGTGTGTACGGTCGCTTCGGCACCGCCGCACAGTGCAATGTCAGCTTCGCCTGCGCGAATCATTCGCACCGCATCGCCAATGGCTTGCACGCCTGCTGCACAAGCGGTAACAGGCGCACCAATTGGGCCTTTAAAGCCGTATTTGATCGATGCATGCCCCGCCGCTAAATTCACCAGAAAAGACGGAATGGTAAAGGGCGATAGCCTGCGCGTACCGCGCTCATCGGCTGTGCGCACGGCATCGGCAATAGCGGGAAAGCCTCCGACGCCAGATGCAATCACGGTGGCCGTGCTTACCTTGTCGTCCTCATTTTCTGGAAACCAATTGGCCTGCTGCAAAGCCTCTTCGGCAGCAGCCATGGCAAACAAAATAAACTTGTCCATTTTGCGTTGATCTTTGGGCGAGGCAACTTTGTCTGGGTCGAGTCCGCCTTCGGCATCCTCGTTAATATCAGGTACAAGCCCTGCGACTTTTGCTGGCAAATCGGCGGCTATAGCGTCAGGTAAGCGCCTTATGCCAGAGCGCCCAGCGAGCAGTCGCTGCCACACAGTTTCCACCCCGCAACCCAAAGGCGAGGCTATTCCCATACCGGTAATAACAATACGTTGGTTCATAGCTTGGCCTCTTTTTAGATGATGATCGTCATTTATAAAATTATATGATGCTCATCATGTATACTGTCAATAACTATTTCGGTCGGAGTGAAGTGAGGTATGAGAGTCAGCAGAGAGCAGGCAGCGGAAAACCGTGAAAAAATCATTACTACCGCCGCCAAGCTATTTCGCGAAAAAGGTTTTGATGGCATAGGTGTTGCCGATTTAATGAAAGCCTCCGGATTAACCCACGGTGGTTTTTACGGTCACTTCAATTCCAAAGAAGATTTAATGGCGCAAGCCTGTGAGCGTGCGGTAGATGAATTACTGCAAGCGGGGCGGGAGCGCAGTAAAGAATCCAAGGATTCGCCGTACCACGCGTTTTTAAAAAACTATTTATCGATAGAGCATCGCGATCAGCCAGGTGCGGGCTGTTTGATGGCTGCTCTCGGCGCAGAAGCTGCACGCCAAAACAAAACGGTGCGCTCAGCGTTTACTCAATCGGCCAAACGATTGGCTTCTGCGTTGATAGAAATTATTCCTGCTGCAAATAAGAAAAAAGCGCGCGAGAATGCATTGGTGACGTTGTCGATGTTAGTTGGTGCACAAACTATCGCACGGGCAATGGACGATGAAGAAACGTCGCAAGAAGTATTGGCGTTGGTGTTGAAAAAGGCAAAAGAAATATCTTGATGGTCTTAGCGTAAAAGCCATGATCAGCGGTGCTTCACAATGAGTGAGCACCGCTGAATTCTACTAATTCATCTTCTGCATATTGTCCCAATGTTCCGCAATTTTTCCATTCTCAATACGAAACATATCAAACCAAGTTGTGGTGTAGGTTTTGGTTGGGTCTTTCGGATCTTTCAACTCGCTTACAAAAGTAATAGTTACCAAATCACCTTCCGCAGTCATTGACACTATGGGAGCAGCAACTTTTTCTGCAATCGCTTGTGGCTTTTTAAATTGGCTAAAGAAGTCCACAAATGCTTTGCGGCCCGTTGCTACATTGGGGTTGTGTTGGATATAAGTCTCGGTCATGTATTTTGGTGCTAATTCCATATGGCCACCTTCAAAAACTTCGCGCCAAAAATCGTAAACTAATTTTTTGTTGGCGGCGAGTTTTGAATCTTTGCTCGCGAGCATGGTTTTGTGATCAGCGTTGGCAGTTACGGGTAATTGCGCCAAGGCGGGAAGCGATAAGCATAGAGCCAGTGCTGCGATAGTTTTTAGTGTAAGTTTTAACATGTGAATATTCCTTGCCAAAGATTATCTGTTGAGTGTTGATGGTAGAACCTAAATTTGTGCGAGTCTATCAAGCTTGTAATTCTCGTGTATCTTCTATTACAGCGGCAAAAGCATCGCGTCATTCTGTAAGTGCAATTTCGTTAGCGACTTCATATTTCTCTATAAAAATATTCATAGGGGAGTCGTCATCACCGCTACGCGAGGATGACCGCTCCCCTCTTAACAAGTTAACGATTAATAACCCACCGTAAAACGTTGTTGGTTGTGGGTTGGGTTTTCCAATTCATCTAAAACTGCAATTGCAAAATCTTGATTGGAAATGCGGCTTTCACCCTTGTCGTTTACTAAAAGTTGTTCGCTACCTAAACGAAATTTGCCTGTACGTTCACCGGGTTCGATAAAGGCTGAAGGTGACAGGTAAGTCCAGTTTAATTCTTTTTCGCCGCGCAAAATATTTAATAAATCGCGTGCCGCACCGGCGGTTGCTTTCCACATTTCAGGGAATTCAGGTGTGTCAAATAATTGCACGCCGGGTGCAACTTCAAGGCTTGCTGCACCGCCTACAAACAATACGTGTTTAATTCCAGAGGTTTTTACGCTGTTGATAATTTTGTGCAAGTCTTGTTCTTCCCAGTGAACGCTCAATACGGCGGTGTCGTGACCCTTAAGAGCATTGCTTAAGGCTGCATAATCTTTTAGGTTTAATTCCTGCGCATTTACTGTGGGAGATGCAGTGACTTTAGCAGGGTTACGTACCAATGCAGTGACATTGTGTTGACGTGAGACAGCTTCGTTAAAAATGTGTTGGCCGATAAAACCGGTAGCACCGACGATTGCGATTTTCATGATCATTTCCTCTTTGATATGGATGTTTACGTTGGCTGGCTATTACGTCTTTGGTTTCAGTAATCGCTTCAGTGAGGTCAGTATCGGCTGGAATCATTGTTCTGATAAGATGGCTAAAATTTCATTCTTTGTTCTCTTAAAGTGGACAATGCAATTATGAGCAAGCTATTTGATATCAACCTGAACAGGTTAGTGGTATTTGCGGCGGTGGTGGAAACGGGGTCGATTACCGCGGCAGCCAAGCGTTTGGGTTTGGCGAAAACCATGGTGAGCGCACACATGCAAAAGCTAGAGGCCGAGATTGGCAGCAATTTGTTAGTGCGCACCACACGCCGTTTGCATCTCACCGAGGCGGGTACTTTGTTTTACGAGGCCTGCCAAAAAATCCTGCAAGACACTGAAGCGGCTATTTCTCTGGCGAGCAGCAATACCCAACAACTGCGCGGCAAATTAAAAATCTCCGCAACGGTAGATTACGGCGCATCCGTCATTGCGCCCTTGGCGGCCAAGCTGACACAAGAGAATCCTGAGTTGCGCATTGAAATTGTGTCCAGCGATCACCGTGTGGATATGGTGGCCGAGGGTATTGATGTGGCGATTCGCATTGGTCGCCTTACAGATTCAAGCCATAAGGCTGCGTTGATTGCGCATTTTGAGGAATGGGTTGTGGCTCCGCCGGATTTTTTCGCAAAGGGTTTACCGCAAACGCCAAAAGATTTGGAGCCGTATCCCTTTGTTGCACTATCAGTTTTGCCAAACGTATTGAACAGAAATTTTGTGCGGCAGGGGTATGCGACTGAATCGGTAAAATTAACCGCGAGCATTATGGCCAACACGGCATCTGCAGTGCGTGCAGCTGTTTTGGCGGATGCAGGCTTTATGATTTACCCAGATTTTTCAGTGAAGGAAGATATTGAAGCGGGGCGATTAATTCGCGTCTTGCCTGAGTGGACATTGCCCGGCGGTGGAATTTACGCGGTCTTTCCATCTGCTGAGCAGCGCTCGCACAAAGTGAGTGTTTTTATCGCCGCGTTGAAACAAAACTACGGCGGATGACGGTTCTCCGCTTGAGGTCTATAGTTGGGCTAAATCGTGTTTTTATTTAGCTGTGTAATGTCTGAAAAGGAGATGACTATGCTCGCAAATCAACTTATTCTCTTCGATCTCGATGGCACGCTCTACATCGGCAGCGAGCAAATACCCGGCGCGGTAAATACTATTGCTCAATTGCGCCAACAGGGTTTCAAGGTACGCTTTCTTACTAACACCACCACCAAGTCCCATGCTGAGCTGGTCGCGCAAATGCGTGCGCTGGGTTTTACGCTTGACCCAACAGAATTGATTAGTGCTCCCGTAGGCGCGAAGTTGGAACTGCAATCGATCCAACAAAAAGTTGGCCGTCCTTTGCGCATTTGGCCTGTTGTGGCCGAGAGCATAAAGCCCGATTTTGCTGAGTTTGAATGGGATGAAAACACGCCAGATTTTGTGGTACTGGGCGATATAGGCGAGCGCTGGGATTTACCGCTCATTAATAAGCTCTTCAGCGTGATTCACAGCGGAGCAGAATTGATTGCCCTCCATAAAAACCGCTTCTGGCAAACGGAAGAAGGTTTGAAGGCCGACATAGGATTTTTTGTCGCTGGTTTGGAATATGTGTGCAGCAAAACCGCGCGCATTATGGGTAAGCCCAATGCCGATTTTTTCCAGCGAGTGCTGGATTCTGCCGGTGTGGGTGCCGCACAAACCATCATGGTTGGCGATGATATCGACAGCGATGTCGGCGGGGCGCAATTGTTGGGTATGAAAGGCTGTTTGGTGAAAACCGGAAAGTTTCGCCAAGCCTATTTTGATGTGTCAGCCGTAAAGCCTGATTGGGTGCTCGCAAGCGTTGCAGATTTACCCGCAGCTTTGTCGGTTTCCTAAACGAGCCCAGCTTTTTCTAAATTGTCATAATTGCTTTATATACTGGTTACATTTGAAGCAATTCTTATGGCAGGCGTGTAAAGGGCTGGGATTGATGATTTATTCCAACAATAAAAAGCTGATTATTTTAGATGCGGACGGCACCACCATAGATGCCTACAACGCTATTGAAAAAGCGTTTGTTCAGCACGGCATGGATTTGGGTGATGAAGAGAGCTTTCAAAAACGTCACAATATTTTTAAATATTTGGGCGGCTTAAAACAGTTTCCAGCCAACTTGCGTAAAAATATTACCAAGCACAATCGCAAACAAATTGTTGAAACCCTTACCGATGTTTATCGCAATGAAGCTGCGCTCTATGCTGGCATTCCCGATTTTATTCGCACATTAATGGCCGCGCCAGATGTTATTGTGGGAATGGTTACCCGCAACATCACTAACGAGCCTTTAGAAACTCTACGCCAATTATTTGCACGGCACGATATTAATATTCAAGATTTTGATTTTCTGGTGCATGTTCCTTTAGAAGAAAAGAAAACTCCGCATTTTCGCGCAGTGCGCGAACAGTTTGGTGTTAACCCTGCGCGTTGTGGTGTATGTGGTGATGAGAATAAAGATTACGTTGCGGCGATTAATACGGGAATGCATCCCTTTATGGTTTCTTACGGGTTTGAAAATTTTTTACGTTTAACGAAGAAGTTTGAAATTCCTGAGGAAATTATTTCGAAGACCCCTGGGGAGTTAAGGGAAAGAGTGTTTCATTCGCTGGAGATTCCAGCGGGTTAGTTCTTGCTTTTGCTTTTCAATTATCCCATGCAAGCTCCCCGAGCACTGGAGGATAATGATTGGCAAACGCACACGACGTGCGTTTGAGTGACTACGCGACATGGAAGTCGCGTCGGAACGACAGTCATTATCTGAAGCGCGCAGGAAGTAGGAGCGAGATGGGTCGCATTTCTTTGGGTTACTTTTCTTTGGCGAGACAAAGAAAAGTGACTCGCCAACAGGCGAAACCAAATCCTTAATAGTAAGCAAGAGCTGGATCCCCGGCTTTGCCGAGGATGACGACTCCCTGATGAAATAAAAGCTACCGCACAAACTCCGTAGATTTCTCAATCTCATAAAGCGCATCATTAATATCCGCCACCTTAGCTTCAATCACAGATTGCGCATCGCGCACGCCACGGTTATAAAAATACGCTCCCACTTCCTCAGCAAAAAAATCCAGCAAAAACTCCGCATCAAACTGTCCAAGCTCCTGATCTAACTCCTCGCGAAAATACATTTGTACTTTGCGAGTAATGAGTTCTTTTTCTGCCTTGGAAAATTCTATTTTTGCCATATCTATTTACCTGTTAATGATTCGACTTAAATCGAAAAACTCGGAAGCTTAATAAAGCGGCAGCACAAGCCAAGCCAACAATCAATGCGCCCCAAAAGCCTGCCGCGCCCATAGGTTCGTGCAGCCAATTAGTGAAGGTCAACACATAGCCTAGCGGCAAACATACGCACCAAAACGAAAATAGCATAATAAACATAGGAACTTTGGTGTCTTTGTAACCGCGTAATACATTAATCATGGTCACTTGGGTGATGTCTGCAATTTGAAAAAATGCAGCCAAGGCAAATAGTTGAACGGCTACAGAGCGAACTTCTGGTTCGGTGGTGTAGAGCGTGGTAATAAATTCGCGACCAAAAAATAAAATGGGTGCATTAACGCATGCAATTCCCAACCCAAGAAAAATTGCACTGCGCGCTAAAAGCCGCGCTTTAAAGTGTTCCTCTGCGCCCACTAAAAAGCTCACGCGCAAAGTAATGGCCATGCCTAAGCTGAGTGGCACCATAAAAAATAATGACACAGCGTTGAGTACAACTTGGTGGCCTGCAATAACGTTAGGGCCAAGTGGCGATAAAAATAAGGCAATCGCACAAAACATGCTCACTTCAACGAACATCGCTAAACCAATTGGCAAGCCCAATTGCAAAATATGTTTGATTTCTGCGAAATCTGGCTTCGCCCAATCGCCAATCAAATGAAAGTTTTTATAATCTTTGTTGCGATTTAAATAAATTAATAATGCGATGACTGCAATCCAATTAGATGCCGCTGTCGCCCAACCGCAACCAACACCGCCCATGGCCGCGACATGCCAATCGCCAAGTGAAAATCCAAAAATAAATAAATAGTTAAACGGCAAATTTAAAATGGTACTGATTAAACAGAACACCATAATGATACGCGTGTGACCCATGCCATCGGTTAAACCGCGCAATGCATTTAATAAAAGAACCGCGGGAATACCCCATGCAAGCGCATCAAGGTAACCTTGGGCAATATCGGTTGTTGCAGCATCCAATCCCAGCAATACAAAAATAGGCCGCACGTGGGTGAGAATCGCCGCCATCAAAATCGCGCCTACACAGGCGATATACAAACCCTGCCACGTCACAGGCATGATGCGCGCGTGATTTTCAGCGCCGCGGTGACCAGAAACCAAAGGCTGCAGGGCGCTGAGTACGCCAATAAAAAACAGCAGCACCGGCCCCCAAATTCCCGTGCCAATGCCCACGGCCGCCAAATCGCGTGCGCTGGCGTGGCCAGCCATCATGGTATCTATAACGCCGTTGGCCATTTGCGCGAGCTGCGCAACCAAAATAGGGGCGCCCAACAGGGCAAGGGCTTTCCATTCTTGCAGGGTTTGTGCAATTAGGCTGGGGGAGGGGTTTTGGGGCGATGAGGTCACAAGAATTACCGAAGCGTACAACTGAAAGAGCTTGGCAATATATAGCAATAACCTGAAAAGGGAAGGCTTGCGGCGCGGGGTGCCGCAAGCTTTACGTGTAAAGATTAGTGATTGGCGTGGTCTTTCTCGGCACCGTCTTTCGGCTTCCAATCTTTATGATCTGGGCGGCACACCAAGGTCGATTTTTCTTCGCTATTACGAGGGGTAACACAGGTACCTGATACAGCTTCATTGTTGCGGCCAGTGAACTGGCAAGTGGCGCTTTCAGTGGAGTTTTTGCAGGCATCGAACGCAGCTTGTGGTGGGCGATGCGGTCTGTCGCCACCTTGTGGTTCAGTTCCTTCGGCTGCGTAAACACTCAGTGATGCTGCGCAGGTCATTGCTGCTAAAAGGCGAGATATACGTGAGCTCATAATGATTCCTCATGTGTTTGTCTGTTGGATAATAGTCGTAAATCGTGAGCGGGTTTTGGTTGCTTAGCTGTTGTGTCTTTGCAACAAATTCATTTCATTGACTTGTTAAACTTCACTCGGTTCATCTTCTCGCGTAGCATCCACATTCTTTGTGCAATTCAGTCAACAAAGTCATTGCTTGGTAGCTGCTTAATTATCTAACCACAATTGATCTGGAAAGATTGCACAACAATTACGCAAGAGAGTTTTAGTTATGTCGGATTTACACGCTTATCAATATGTATTGATAGCACTGGTATTTGTGTGGAGTGGATTTGTTCGCTCAGGTTTAGGCTTTGGTGGCGCGGTAATGTCGCTGCCCTTTTTGTTATTAATCGATAATCATCCCTTGGTGTACTTACCGATTATTGCAGTGCATTTGTTATTTTTCTCATCAATTACGGTATGGCAAAACTATCAAAAGCATCGGCAACAAAAATTAGCCGGATTAAATGAAAATTTAGAAGGTGGCACTATTGATTGGGCTTATTTAAAAAAGTCCATGAAGATTATGATTGTGCCGAAGTTAATTGGCGTTGCTGGTTTGCTAACCATTCCAGCAAGTGTGATGACGGGAATTATTTTTTCGATAGTATCGGTTTACGCAGTGACCTACATTTTAAACAAGCCGTTTAAAAGCACTAACCCAATGTTGGATAAAATATTTTTAATGCTAGGTGCTTACATTAGCGGTACATCACTTATAGGCGCGCCTTTAATTATTTCCGTATTTGGCACCCATGTTTCCAAATATCAATTGCGCGATACACTCTTTGTCCTTTGGTTTATTTTAGTTGTGATAAAGATGGTTGCCTTTTTAATTGCAGGTGTGAATTTACAATTAATCCATCACCTATGGTTGCTGCCGTGCGCAACTGTCGGGCATTTAATTGGCTTGCGCTTTCATCAAAAAATTGTAGATGGTGACCCCAAGGTTTTTTATCGTGTGCTTGGGGTTAGTTTGTTAAGTGTGAGTTTGATGGGCGTGGTGTCGTTGTTTATCAAATAGTGTTTAATATGTGATTTTTTGTGCTGCCACTACAAAATTGGAGTAGTAAATACAATTGGAATAACTGAAAGAGCAAGCAGTGCAGCCATAGTGATATTAAAATATTTCACGCGTAGTTCGGTATGCAATAAGCTTTGTAGACTCCTGCCTAATGTTAGCCAGAAGGCCATGGCAAGTGATCCAGTTACAAAATAAGCAAAAATGACAGTGAGTACGCTAGTGGTAAAGTGTTCCTTGTTAGAAAACGCAGCCAAGGCACCTACAGCGATAATCCATGCTTTGGGGTTTAACCATTGAAAAACGGCAGCCTGTAAAAATGTAAATGGCTTTCTAATGTTTGGCGAAGCCTTTAGGTTTCCTGAGTTCGAGATTTTCCAAGCTAAATAAAGCAAATAAACAATACCGACTGCTTTTAAATACAAATAAACACTTGGGTATTTGTTAAAAATAATGTCAATTCCAAAACCTACAGCTGCAACCATTACAGGGAAACCTATGCAGATACCAAGGTAATGAGGAATTGATTTTTTTATGCCGTAATTCAAACCTGATGCCAGTAGCATCATATTATTTGGCCCGGGAGTAATTCCGGCGACAAGCGTAAAAACAAAAAGTGAGGCAAAGTATTCCAAAAACCATTTCTCCTTGTAGGTAATGTGTAGTGCTAGGGATGTTAACTTGGCGGTTAAGGGTCAGAGTAATATTATTTCGAGCATATAAGAATGAAAATTTCATTAATAAATGAATTTTACTCTGACCCTAATTGTTACCCTAATTGTTTAGTGTCAACCAGTACTTCAGCTTTAGCATTTTTTCTATTTGTAATTTCGGTGCCTGAGAAAAATACTCAATTTTTTAGGTGTTAGCAGGCCTCATTTTGTATTTTTTAATTGGCTCTCTAACCGGACCTTCATTTGCTGCTTTAAACTCTACAACGTCAGAAGTTAACACCGAATGGTTATGGAACCATGCAATTAAGTATAAATCTCCTTCTTCTTCGCATACAGCTTCCGCAAAAATCATTGGCCCTTCACTAACAATAAGTAGAGAAAGGCTCATGTTCCTAACATTGGGATGGCCAACTGTGGCTAAAAATACTCCGTTTACAAATATTTTATAATACACAAGAATACCTAACATCCAAGCTCATACGATGCCCCTTAATATTTCCATTTGACAGTTTATTCTATGGTGCCACCTATATAACCCAAAGAATTGAATGCCAATTAATTTGTTGTTTCACTGTGTAACTCCAGATTAAGAGTCGCTAGCATGCAAATAGAACCTAATTCAATCAAAACCTTAACTAGCACTTCTAATTAAATTCGGCGTTATGCAGTTTGACGTGTGCGAATTAATAGCTTGCATTTAATTTGTGGGCGCTATTCAACTTCATCCACAACCTCAATCGCCACCTTAAACGCCTTCTTCCCACGCTTGTATCTCTTCTCAATCGCATCATCCGCAAAAACTTCCAGCAGTGCCGTATTTAAATCATAAGTGCGGTGATCTAAACCGGAATCCATTACTGCGGCTTCAAAACCTTGTGAGAGCGCATCGCTGTACTGGGATACTTCTTCAATTAATTCAGTGGCGATACTAAAGTCGCTCGGGTTTGCGTAAGAGGCTTCGCAAGCATCCACTTGCACAGCGTGAAAACTTCTGCAGCGGAAGGGGCGCACTTCGTAAACGCTACATTGGTTGCTAATTAAAAACGGGCATTTAATGTTGGTGGATAAATGTTCTTTGGGCGTTAGCGTGCTAATTAATTCGGCATTTGCTTTTGCGCTTGCTAATATCTGCTCGCGTAAATCGGTGGCGATATTTTTTTGCATGTGCTCGTGAATTAATAGCATTTCATGCGCTTTGACTTCAACTTTGTAATAGCAGCAGTAGAAGCAGCCCGCTTTGCACGCTGGTTTAGTGGGGGATTCGTCAATAGATTTGGCGATAATTTTATCGAAGCGTTGATAGGATTTATGTAAGGGTGCCAAAGGAGTCTTTTGCTTTTTTATATCTGCGGCGGCGCGCTCGTATTCGCCTATGGCCGCCTGTTCGTATAGATCAATCATCTGTTCCGCTGAGTCCTACAGTTACCGCTTTAAAAGCTATGGGTTGGGGAGAGTATTTTTACCTAAGTCTAGAGGTTAATTGTACATGTTTTAATTTCTGTGGTTTTTGTTCAATGTTCTACACTCTAGGCAAGAGAGTTGATTGGGGTGTATTTATGAGTGAGTCGCAGACTAATGCGCAGCCACTGTTTGGTGGCGTGGAAGCGGGCGGCACAAAGCTTATTTGTGTGTTGGCTGATTCGCGTGGTTTTATCAGGGCGAGGCTCAATATCCCTACCACGACCTCTGAGGAGACCTTGGCCGCTGTAAAAGATTTCTTTCTGCAAGCTGCTCCGCAATTTGGTCAACTGGTCTCTTTGGGGATTGTATCCTTTGGCCCATTGGATTTTGACCCGAACTCGCCTACCTATGGTTATATCACCAAAACCCCGCGCCCCGGGTGGTCCAACATTAACTTGAGAGGCTATTTCAAGGATTCGCTGAATGTGTTGGTGGAGGTTGAAACCGATGTAAACAGTTCTGCTATGGGAGAGTTCACCGAAGGCGCTGCGGTGGATTGTGAGAATTTTGTTTACGTAACCGTGGGTACGGGAATAGGTGCGGGGATTTTCGCCGGCGGCAAGCTAATGCAGGGTATTAGTCACCCTGAAGTGGGACATATGATGGTGCCTCTGGCAGAAGAGGATAAAGATTTCGCGGGTGGTTGCTCGTTTCACGGCAATTGTTTGGAGGGATTGGCTTCTGGAACCGCTATTCAAAAGCGCTGGCAAACGCATCCTAAAAATTTGCCGCCAGAACATCCCGCTTGGGATTTAGAAGCCTACTACCTTGCGGTGATGTGCGTAAACTTAACGTGGATGTATGCGCCCGCAAAAATTATTTTTGGCGGCGGCGTTATGGTACGCAGTTTCCTTTATCCAAAAATACGGGCAAATCTTAAAAAAATGCTCAGCGGTTACGCGCACGACGGTGAGTTGAATGACATGGATCGCTACATTATCCCCACGGCTTTAGGGGGCGATGCAGGAATCACTGGCGCACTCGCGCTCGCTCGCCGCGCTTATTTGGAGGCGAGGAATTCTTAATTTCACTCTCAATTCTTATCTAGGGTTGTGTTGCTTTGAGCATGTATAATCTCGCCCTTTCAAAGCCACTCATATTCTGGATTCCATCATGTTTGAAACTCTGCCTTTATTACCTGCTGACCCAATCCTCGGTTTAAGTATTGCCTACGCGAAAGACACCAATCCGCTCAAGGTGGATTTAGGTGTGGGTGTTTATAAGAACGATGCGGGTGTAACACCAATTATGGCTGCAGTTACAGAGGCGGAAAAAATTCGTTTCAAGCAAGAGACCAGTAAGGCGTACACGCCACCAGCGGGATACCCCGGCGCAAATGAAGCCTCCACCAAGCTTGTGTTCGGTGCGGGTCACTCTGCGGTGGAGGCTAATCGTGTTCGCACTGTACAGACTCCGGGCGGCTGCGGTGCCCTGCGTGTTGCAGCGGAATTAATTCAGCGCGCTAAACCCGGCGCGAATTTGTGGGTGAGTATTCCTACTTGGGCAAACCACATTCCATTGTTGGGTAGCGCTGGGCTAAAGCTGCGCGAATATCCTTACTACGATTACGCATCACACAGTATTAATTTCACCGCCATGATGGACACATTAAAACAAGTGCCGCGTGGTGATTTGGTTTTATTGCATGCCTGCTGCCACAACCCGAGCGGTGCAGATTTAACGCATGCGCAGTGGGATCAAGTTGCAGACTTGTGCGAGGCCAATGGTTTAATTCCCTTCGTGGATATGGCCTACCAAGGTTTTGGCGAAGGTTTGGAAGAAGATACTTACGGCTTACGTATGTTGTCTGCACGTTTGCCAGAGGTGATTGTTGCAACATCGTTCTCTAAAAATTTCGGTTTGTATCGCGAGCGTACAGCAGCATTGAGTTTTGTCTTTGCAGATGAAGCCCAAGCTAACGCAGGTTTGAGTAATTTGTTAAGCGTGGCGCGTTCAATTTACTCCATGCCACCAGCACACGGCGCAGCATTAGTCGATATTATTTTGCACAGCAGTGAATTGACCAAAGTGTGGAGCGATGAACTCACCACTATGCGCGAACGCATTGCCGGTTTGCGTGTAGATTTGGTGCAATCGTTAAATCAATTGCAATCACAGCGCGATTTTAGTTTTATCGCCAATGAGCGCGGTATGTTTTCATTCTTGGGCTTGAGTGTTGAGCAAGTGCATAAACTGAAAAATGATTTCAGTATTTATATGACGGACACTAGCCGCATCAGCGTGGCGGGTTTGACTAAAGAAAAAATGGATTATGTAAGCAAGGCGATAGTGTCTGTACTCTAAGTCGAGCGGTAATAAGTTGAAAAAAGGCGAGCATTGGGCTCGCCTTTTTTATATCTCCATCGGTTATGCTAATAGGAACCCAATTGTCCTTATACAATCCTAACGTGGAGCCTGCTAGCCTCACATCATGAAACCAATCCTCATTGCACCCGACAAATCTCAAGCGAAGCCTTCCTATTGGCTAGGCAGTGTTATTTGGCTTGTGGGTTGGTTAGCTATTTGTTGGCTTGATTCACATCTCGATTCCAGCAACCTTGCCATGTTGTTGGTGCTTACTTCTGCCTTGGCGGCAGTGTGTTTGCCGTGGCGCATATCTGTATCGCTTGCTGTTATATTTGTGCTGGCGTTCGATTGGTTTTTTATTCCACCGCGTGGCACCTTCACCGTTGATTTTCATCAGCACACTTTAATGTTGTTGGTGATGCTGGTAGTGAATTTAATTATTGTAATTTTAATGGCAGTAAGGCGTGCGCAATCTGAAAAGGCTGCGCGTCATTTGCGCGAAGCCGATATTTTACGTCAATGGAGTGATGCTTTACTTGAATCCACCAGTCCGCAGGATCACCTTCATGAATTACAACATTTGCTATCAAGTTTAAGTGGTAAGAATGTTGTACTGCTTGTATTAAAAAATGATTTGCCCGAGCAAGATGACTTGCTCCATGTATGGTTATTGGGTGAAGCGGGTATAGAACAACGCCATGCACTTTGGTATTGCCTGCGCAACAATCAGCAATTAGGGCGTGGTACAGGGCGTTTCGATATGTTCTCGGATGTGTATTTACCGCTGCGAGCTCGCAGTCATGCATTGGGTGCTGTGTTGTTAAGTAATTTTGCAGAGCATGAAATTGCTACGCGCATACATCTGCAAGCAATTTGTGATCAATTTGGTAATGCGCTAGAGCGCTATAGATTACATCAACAAGAAATGACCGCACGTGAGCAGGTGCAGGCGCAGTTAGTTCGCAATAATTTACTTGCTGCAATTTCGCACGATTATCGCACGCCCTTGGCAACGATTATGGGTGCGGCATCGTCACTCAATGAACAAATTGAAAAGCTGGATGTGGCGCAACAGCATCAATTAGCGCAACGCATTTACGATGAAGCTGAACGGCTCAATCTCATGACCAGCAATATTTTGCAATTCGCGCGTTTAGAAGCAGATAAAAATATCAATTGCGATTGGCAATCCGCCGAAGAAATTCTTGCTGATTTAATGCGGCGCTGGCGCGGGCGAAATCTTGGTTATAGATTGCACATTACATTACAACCGCAATTGCCTTTGCTCTGGTGTGATGCGATTTTGATTGGCCAGTTATTGGAAAACTTGGTGGATAACGCGCTCAAATATAGCCCGCAGGATTCGCTTGTGAATATTCACGTACACCTTGAAAATGAAATGTGTTTATTATCCGTAAGCGATAAGGGGCAGGGAATTGATGTGCGTTGGCATTCCAAAATTTTCGAACCCTTTCAGCGTGGCCCGGTTGAAAAAGGCGGGGCGCCTGTTTCCGGTGCAGGTGTTGGCTTGGCTTTGTGTCGCACAATTGCGCTTGCCCATGGCGGCGATTTAACGCTGGAGTGCCCAGAAGAAGGCGGCTCGCGTTTTAATGTGCAGCTTCCTATTCGTGCTTTGCCCAATGAATTTACACTTGGAGATGCATCGTGAGTTTTAATGTGCTCTTGGTGGAGGATGACCGCGAGCTGCGCGCAACGCTGCGCGATGCGTTGTTGTTGGAAGGTTATAAATTAATGACCGCCGCAAGTTTGTCGGAAGGTATTGCAATCGCAACTCACGCACAAAGCGCAGGCAATAAATTAGATCTCGTTTTGTTGGATTTAGGTTTGCCCGATGGTGATGGCGAAACGCTGCTCGCGCAGTTGCGTAAACAATTTAACACACCCGTTATTGTTATTTCTGCGCGCGAACAAGAAGGCCAAAAAATTCGTTTGCTAGATTTAGGGGCAGACGATTATTTAGTGAAACCTTTTGGTATTGGTGAATTGTTAGCGCGCATGCGCGTTGCCCTGCGTCACAAAGGTGTGCCCGTGAGTGCATCCATTACACGTTATGAAAAAGCGGGTGTGGTTGTTGATTTGGCTGCGCATCGCGTAGAGCGCAACGGCGAGCAAGTTCATCTTACGCCAACAGAATTTAATTTATTAGCGCGTCTCGTTCGCAGCGCTGGCCGCGTGGTTACACATCGCCAATTATTAAATGATGTGTGGGGCGCTGAGTTTATAGATCACACGCATTATTTGCGTTTATATATGGCGCAATTGCGTGCGAAGTTAGAAGCAGATTCTGCTGATCCAGTTTTGTTGTTAACGGAACCGGGTGTGGGGTATAGGTTGGCGGAGGATGAGTAAAATTTTCTAAATTTATGGCTCAGGAGTTTGTTGTCGTATTAGAGAGCAACTTTTTTCCAGAGTAAATTTTTCTGTCAGAGCCGTAAAAGTTAAAGTTCATAGTGGATGTATATATTTGTTTATGAGCATGTAAAATAGTAATTGAATTTATATTGGCGACAAATTCGGTAGAACCTTTTAAAACTTTATCCTCAGAGTCAAACTCACCAATCAACGCTAAGCTTTGAGATACTGGAAAATATACCCTTGTTCCGTTTAAGCCAAAGCCGGGGCTGTTTTTAAAGAGGTTGGGGATTTTTTCTGGCTCTAACCATGTTAGAACGACCGGAGCATCGTTGGTTATAAATGGGCCTGTTATCTGATCGGATTCAACGAGTATCCAATTTCTAGCGTGCAAATATGGCAATATTGCTTCTACCTGAACCATTTCCATTTCAATATGAAACTCTCTTGCAACATTAATTTTGTATTCTTTTTCGTCATAAAACTCTCTCGCTTCTTGGTGGGATGCGACTTCCTTAGAGAGTGGGTCTGTAGCTAAATACTTTTGCATTTGATTGTTCCATCGTTCTTCAGATGCCAAATAAAAACTTAATATTTTTTCCGCGACCTCAGAATGAAATTTCCTAAGATGCTCTCTCTTTTCAGGAGAACGTACCGCGATAAGTGCTATTAAATTAATGATCGAATCTTTAGTCTCGCCAGAAAAATCTTTAGTCTTTTCAAGCAATGCTAATGCTGCCGCAGCTTTTCCTTCGAAAATTGAAAGGTTATTTTCTATAATGTTTTGATCAATTCCCTCTATATCAATCCTATTGAAGTCTCTAATGCCACCTACATTTCTTGGAATGGTTTCAAATCTCTTCTTTAACTTAAGGTCAACAGCGAAAAGCTTTGAATTTTTGGCTCTATTTTTGGTGAACCCTTTCAAATAACACTGAGATAGATAATGATGGTGTCTGGCATTCATGTTTTGCTCAATTATTGATGACTACAGGCGCGACTATATCTGCCTCTTTGTTTATTTCCAATATATTTTCCTACCCAAAAATCCTAACACAATCCTAACACCTCACCTGCCACACTAACTCTGACATTAACCGCCAGAGGAGTTTTTGGCATGATTGCTCAAGATGTTGTAACTCAACCTCCCGCCACGATTAAAAATAACAACATAAAATCTCAAAGTGCAGCCGCGTTAACGATTGGTGCTTTGGGTGTGGTGTACGGTGATATTGGTACAAGTCCGCTCTACACCTTTCAAGAAGTGTTTCGCCCTGCAACGGGAGTGGCTTTGGATGCGCAGCATATCATCGGCGCTGTCTCTGCAATTTTTTGGGCGTTGATGTTGGTGGTAACGCTCAAATATGTATTGATAATTTTGCGTGCGGATAACCGCGGTGAAGGTGGTGTCTTGGCTTTGAGTGCTTTAGCTGCACAATCCACTGAAAAATATCCGCGTATTCGCCCCTGGCTATTATTGCTGGGTTTATTTGGCGCAACACTTTTTTATGGCGATAGTGTAATTACGCCAGCAATTTCTGTATTAGGTGCGGTTGAGGGTTTGAGTGTAGTGACTCCTAAACTTACTCCGTTTGTGGTGCCTATTTCGTTGGGAATTTTAGTGGGATTATTTTTAGTACAACGTAAAGGCACTGGCGCAGTAGGGAAAGTATTTGGGCCTTTGATGTTGTTGTGGTTTTCGGTGTTGGCTGTTTCTGGTTTATGCAAAGTGGTGCAGGCTCCCGATATTCTTGCGGCATTAAATCCGTTGAATGCGTGGCACTTTTTATGTGAACGCGGTTGGCAGGCATTTGCAGTATTGGGTGCAATTGTATTGGCGCTTACGGGGGCAGAAGCGCTCTATGCTGATATGGGTCACTTTGGTCGTAAACCAATTCAAATTGCTTGGGTTTCAATTGCATTGCCTGCGCTTGCATTAAATTATTTGGGGCAAGGTGCGTTGTTGTTGGCGGAGCCGAGCGCCATTTCAAATCCTTTTTACAATTTGTTTCCATCTGCATTAATTTGGCCTGCGGTTATCATTGCTACAATTGCGGCGATCATTGCATCGCAAGCGGTTATTTCTGGCGCTTACTCTATGACGCGCCAAGCGATTCAGTTGGGTTTTTTACCGCGCATGTCTGTACAACACACATCGGCCAATGAAGCTGGGCAAATTTATTTGCCTGCTGTGAATTGGGTTTTGCTAATTGGTGTTGTGCTGGCGGTTGTTTTATTTGGTGGTTCAACGGCGCTTGCCGGTGCTTATGGTATTGCTGTGACCTTGACCATGATGGTAACTACTTTACTTACATTTTTTGTGGTGCGTTATCGTTGGAATGTACCTAAGCCGTTTGTTTTTTTAGTGACAGCTTTTTTCCTGATATTGGATTCTGCATTAATTGCAGGTTGCATGATTAAGTTTTTTGACGGCGGTTGGTTTCCGTTGGTTTTGGGAGGCTTACTATTTTTGTTAATGGCAACATGGCGTCGTGGCCGCACAATTGTGTTGGATACTATTCGTAAAGATGGTGTTGATTTACAGGCGTTTATCAATACCTTAAATCCTGCTGATATTCAGCGCGCTGCGCGTGTTGCGGTTTATCCAGTTGCAGATCCATCCACTGTGCCGCAGGCTTTGCTGCATAATCTTAAACATAACCAAGTCTTGCATGATCGCAATATTATTCTCACCGTGCGTTTTGCTGATGTGCCTTGGGTAGATGAATCTGAGCGAGTGCAATTAGAAAGTCTAGGTAATAATTTTTGGAGACTTGTACTTCATTTTGGCTTTATGGAGGCGCCAGATGTTCCCAATGCATTAAAGCGTTGCGATGCATTGGGTTTAAATATTCCGCTATTTCAAACGAGTTATTTTTTAAGCCGCGAAACCATTGTCGCAACACCAGGTAGCGGCATGGCGTTATGGCGTGAACATTTGTTTGCGACTATGAGCCGCAATGCGGGTGGTGTGGTGGAGTTTTTTCGCTTGCCAGATAATGCGGTAGTGGAGTTGGGAACCCGGGTGCAGATTTAGATTGTGTCGTCATCTTCGCGTAGCAGAGATCCAGCTTTTGATGTTATGTTTTTTTACTGCTGAATCTCCGCTGCGTGAGCATGACGATTCTCTACTAAAATTGCTTGTAAGGTTTTAATCGCGAACAGTTTTTAAACCTTTGAAATATTCTGTTGCGGGTTTTTCTGCTGCTTCGATTTCTTCAAGTTCATTTTCAACCGGTTTTGCATAAGGCTGTTCAATTTTAATCACCGCTTTTTGCAGCAGCATTGAATTCGGGTAGGTAATTAAATTACCGTCATCGCGACGCAAGATGACATGGAACATGGCGATCTCTTCTATGACGCCGCACATGTCATCTTCTTTGTCGGCGATTTTAATGCGGTCGCCAATGCGATATGGGAAGCCGAAAAAAATAATCATGCTGGCAGTGATGTTGCTGAGTATCGACCACTGCGCAAATAAACCTACACCTACTACTGCGAATATGGATGATAAAAATACGGAGACTTCGCTGTAACCAAGGCCGAGCAATAAACACATCACCACAATGCAGCAAAATACCATGCCAATATTCATGAGTTTAGTGATGTAGGGGACGCGGCCATCGCCTAATGCTTTGCGCACACTGACATCGTGCACCAGTTTATTGAGTAGCCTGTTAGCCAAATAAAAGAACACTATGCAAATGCATACGAGTAGAAGCTTGGTGGTGAGGCTTTCGCTCATAATTTTTTCGTCAATTGAATATAGGGATAACACGGGGAACTTACTCTCTAAATCGGCGGAAATGAACGACAATTGCTGAAGTCTTGTGGCGCTGCCATACTCAAGACAGTCGCGCGGAACGAGTGCGCAGTATAAAACGATTAATCTGAATATGTTGTGAATTTTATGTCAAAGCTGACCTGTATCGCCCATCGCGGCGGCCCCTTAATGAATAACCAACCATTGCCGGAAAATAGCTTGGCGGCTATAGCCCGCGCGCTTGATGCTGGTGTGGATGCGGTTGAAATCGACATCTACCAAATTGAGGGGGAGCTGCTGGTTACACATGACCGCCGGTTAGGGCGAGTGGTGTCTGGGCAAGGGATTATTACGGATTTGCCGCTGGCGTATTTGCGTGAGCAAACACTGGAAAATGGCGAACTGCTACCAACTTTGCGCGAAGTGCTGGCCTTGGTGAAAGACCGCGCGCTCTTGAATATAGAAATCAAAGGCGCGAATTGTGTGCTGGCACTAAAGCAACAACTTGAGGCTTTTACGCATGATCATCAATTGGGGTTGGATCACTATATTGTGTCTAGCTTTGATCACCAGCAATTGTTTGAGTCGTTGCAATTGATCCCAGCGGTAAAGCGCGCTGCGTTAATCGAGGGGATTCCGCTTGATTACGCACAATGCTGCGAGCCGCTTAAGGCTTATGCGTTTAACACGCATTTGAGTTTCATCACTCCTGAGCTATTGGATGATGCACGCAAGCGCGGCCTGAAAAACTGGGTATATACCGTTAACCATGAAGAGGATTGGCGTTGGTTGACGGGCTTAGGTGTTGATGGCGTGTTTACCGATAAGCCGGATGCGTTGCAGAGATTTAATAAGTAGATTTGAGGGCGGCAGAGTAAAAAAAGGCCGATGAAAGGCGTGCTTCATCGACCCAAGCGAGTTTACAGCAAGGTTGGATTAAAAACTCATACGAAGACCTAGGCGATACATGCGACCTGCGATGTCATACAGGAATGTGTTCACGCCCAAGCCTGGGTTGGTGCCCGGGGCAATGGGTGCTGATGTATCCAAAAGGTTATCGATCTTGAAGTAGCCGGTGATCTTATCCGTGATCTTGTAGCTGCCACCGAGGTCTATGTAATTCACGCCGGCCATTTTGTTGCTGTAAATGGTGGGGTGAGTTGCGGTAGCAACCGGGCAATTGGTTTGGCACTCAATGTATTCGCGGCTGTAAACGCCATCGCTGATCCAGCGATCGGTCAATTCCACACTGTATTTGTCCGTTTCCCAGCTAATACTTCCCATGACTTTCCAGTAAGGAGTGCTGCCTTGGTTTACGCCTGCTGCATCGCTGGGGATATTGCCCAACACGCCGGAGTCAGTAATAAAGCTGATGGTACGGGTTGCCAAGGTATGCAGTTTTAACGCGCCGCCCGTTAAGTCAAAGGTGTAGCTCAGCTCGTAATCCAAACCTTTGTTTTCCATAGAGGCCAAGTTGAATGGTTGGAGGCGAACGTAATCCACCAAGGGGCCGCCGCCGGTAATCGAGAAGGCGCTGCACAGGGTTTGGTTGCCCGCCAAGCACAAATCAATCGCTTGCTGTGGTTGAAGGGTGGAGATTACATCTTTTACTTTGATATCGAAGTAGTCGATAGACGCGCTTAAGCCCGGTGCCCAATCAGGTTGATTCAACACCAAACCGAACTCACTGCTGCGACCAATTTCGGGCTTAAGATCTACGTTACCGATGTTTTGTTGCTGCGCTGCGTAGCTTTGACCTTTGTAGTTAACGGTGTTGTTAAATACTTGGGTTGGGGCAAACAGCTCGCCAAGGTTGGGCGCACGCACGTCTTGCGAAGTTACGGCGCGAACGCTGAAACCTTCAACAGGCGTATCCCAATTTGCGCCGACTTTCCATGCAGCTACATTACCGGCAGTGCTGTATTTGGTTTCGCGGCCAGCGAGGTTGAGGTTGGCGCGACCAAGTGCCTCTGAGTTGATTAGCGGTAAGTTCAGCTCAACGAAAGCTTCTTTAACGTTGTACTCGCCATCGCCTGCGTGGTAGTTACCGGCGTACCAGTTGTTGCCAGGGTTGGTGCTCAGCAGCGGGTCGGCGGGGTAGTCTTCATTGGTTGGGCCACCGTTACCGTAAGGGTCTGCCGTGGTTTTGTACCATTCTTTGCGATATTCAGCGCCGGTCGCTACGGCCACTGGGCCAGCCGGTAAATGGAAAGGTTCACCGCTGATGCTAAAGCTCACCACGTTTTCCAATTGGCGCACATGCTGTTGCGGGCCATTTTCAGGCAGCACATAGGCAATTGCCGCTGGGTCTGGCGTTACGTTGCCGATGATGTTCAAAGGCACACAACCTGATGCGCGGGCTGTGGCGTTGCGGCAAACAATCTTACCGTTAGCATCTTTCACGGCATCAATCGCGGCGTTGTAACGAGCGGTTAAGGAGATATCTTTTACGTAAAGATCGGTGCTGGTGGTGCCGTGTTCGGCGTAGGCATCGTAGCTCCATTCGGTATCAAAGGCGTTGAACTTACCATCTGCACCAATCACATAGCGATCTTGGTCGCGGGTTGGGTGAACGCTGATATTGCGCGGGAAAATTGCGTTAGCCGTACCGTATTTGAAACTGGTGATATTGTTGGCAGCGCAGGCTGTGCGAATCGAATCTGGCAAGAATGGGTTGTCACATTGAATGGTGAGGTTGCCATTTTTGGCCGCACCGGGGTTTGGGGTGTTAGCTGCAATTGTTTCTGCAATGTTGGCGGTCATGTAAATCTCGTTGTTCTCATTGAGATCATAGCCAACGCGACCGTAAATGTTTTTGCGCTCCAACTCGCCTGCCAAGCTTGGGCCATTGCCCACGTTGCCGGTCATATCACCGCCTACGCAGTAGGGCGTAATACAGTTGGTGACTGAGCCGTTACCTGTAGGCGTGCCATTTGAACCATAGTTGAATTGGTAAGGTACGCCGTTGTCGCCAAAGGCAGTGCCTTGCAATGGGCCAGAGGTAATCAAACCGTATTTGGAATATTGCAGGTTTTGGCCGTGTTTAATGGCGTACATTTGCGGCTTGCCATCGGTAGTGGCGCTGACGGGGCGAACTTGAAATACAGGTGCCGAGTACCAAGTGCGACCATTAGGGCCTTCATCTTCGCCAAAGCCGCCGGACGGGATTCCATCTTCCTTGCCGTATTCACCGCTCAACGCGACATGCAATTTTCCATCGATAAAACTATCGCCCCAAGCGGCTGCCAATGTGCCGTTTTTATCATCGCCATAGGTGGTTTGACCGCCTTCGATATTGACCTTAACGCCTTCAAACTTTTTATCGGTAATGAAGTTGACCACACCGCCAATTGCATCTGAACCGTAAGAGGCTGATGCGCCGCCGGTTACTACATCTACTCGCTTGAGTAGCAACTGTGGGAATTGACTGACATCGGTTACACCGGAGACGTTAGCAGCGACTACACGCTGGCCGTCTAGGAGTGTCAGGGTTCTGTTGGGGCCGAGACCTCGCAAGCTGAATGAACTCAAACCTTGAATGCCGCTACTGGTACTGCCGGTGCTGGTTGCGCGCCCGGTACTTCCTTGCAGTGCAGGGAGTTTGGCGATGGTGTTGAACACGTTTGGGTCAGCGCTTTTTTCAATTTCTACCGCACTCATCATGGTGGTGGGCGTAGGTTGGGTGAAGCTGCTTGAGGTAATGCGCGAACCGGTAATCATCACCTCTTCAACTTCGTCAGCCGCGGCTGGTTTGGCGTCAGTGGGCTTGGAGCCTTGTTGTGCTTGGGCGGTGAAGCTTAGGCCTGCCATCACAATACCTAAAAAAAGCTTATTGCGAGCGGTTAGTGGTTTGATCATGGCGCTTTCCGTCATCTTGGTTATTTTCATTTGTCTCTCCTCGTTAGTGTTATTTGCTAGGTATCCATACTCGTTAAACAACGATGAAGCCTACTTTTGTAAGACTTGATTTAGCGAAATTCCCTCTGGTTTTATTTTTATATGTTTGCGATAACATATTTTTTATAGATATTTTCCCTGTTTTTATCTGGTCAAATGCATTTTTTATCGTTATTGATACAAATATGATAGCGCAATCATATTCTTGCAAAATTTTTTAAATGTCAATAAGTATTACTTAATGCGTGATTTTGAGCAGCGAAAGGATGCTAATGGTCTGGGTGGGCGCAAAGATGGGGAGTTGGCCGCCAATATTGGTAGAAAGGGGGCTATTTTCTAGCGGCATTGCTATCTGCTGTCTACACTTTAGTCACTAGTGGTTGGTTAAGGGAGCAGTGGTAATGGCAGAGCGTCAGAAAATATTGGCAATCGACGATGATAAGGCTTGGCAGGCCGTATTGGTTGCAAGCTTGCAGGATAACTACAACGTAGTGTCGGCTTACGATGGTGAAATTGGGCTAAAGCTGGTGCGCGAATGGATGCCCGACATGATTTTCCTCGATATAGAAATGCCCCTTAAAAATGGTTACGAAGTTTGTGCTGCTTTGAAGAGCGACCCCAAACTACGAGACATTCCTGTTGTAATTCTCTCCTCCAAATCCAACTTGCAAGAAAAAATTACCGGCTTTCAGTTGGGTGCTGATGACTATATTGTTAAGCCTTGCGAGCCAGAGCTATTGAACGCGAAAGCTGCCCGCAATACTCAGGTTTATCGAGACAAAAAAACCTTGGATGAGAAAGCATCGGGTGCACAGGTGCTTGCGTTTGAGGCAATGAATAGCAGTGCTGATTTGGGGCGCTCCGTGCGTTTTGCGGAGCGCACATATGCGATGGATAGTTTTGATAAGTTAGCTGAAGGCCTGTTTCAAACCATGGCAGAGTTTGGGTTGGAAACCTCAGTGATGTTTGTAGGGGATGAGGGGCCGCGTTTTTACTCTCACAGCGGATACGAGCTTTCGCCGCTTGAGCGGGATATGTTTTTAGCTATTCATCAAGAGGGGCGATTTTGCGATTTTGGTTCCCGAACCTTTTGTAACTTCAAGCGCGTTTCGCTGCTGATTAAAAATATGCCGGAGTCTGATCCTGAGCGTTACGGGCGAATAAAAGATACAGTTCCTTGGGTGTTGGGTACTGTAGATGGAAAGGTGGGGGCATTGAGTTCTCATTTGGTATTGATTGCGCAACACCAAACGCTGTCTGATTTTATTGCCGCCCAAACCTTGGTATTGAATCGTGCAATACAAAGTTTAGACCAGTCGAATATTGAGGCAGCGCGACAAGATTTGGAGACATCTTTAAGTCTATTAGAGCAGGTTAATGCAGAACAAATCCGTGCGCAGTCTGTGTTGAATGCAAATTCCCCTCAAAATGCGGCTATGGAGTTAGCTGATCAAATCTTTTCCAGTGATGTCGATTTCTTCTAAAAAACGACCTTTCATCGGAAATATTTGCTAGGAAGTGTAAAGAGCGTTGTTTGCAATTGGCAGCAACGCTCTTTTTTTGATAATGTGTTGTTAGCGCAATCATTATGTGTTGTGGCCTAGATGAAGGCTGTAGCTGCACCAAGATTTCCCCTTTTCGCTTGGAATGTTTGCCCAAGCAATCCAAATCCCTAACGGGGTTGCACGTTTGGCGGGCCCATAAAGCCCGCTCTTTTTTTGCCTGCTGTTTTTAGCGTGGGTAAAGGTTAGTGAAGTTACTGTATATGCCATTCTTGTCGAATGCAGCGACCTCAAATATGTAATCACCTTCCAGCCACGTAAAGTTCTGCTGAGTCGTCCATGCGTCGTTGATGGTAATGTAGGTATAAGTATTGTCAGTAACCTGTCTGTAGCGAAGCTCGTAACCTCCCAATTCTGTGATATCCAAAATAGTGCCGTTCTCACGTGCAACGGGTGGAATCCAGCTTAAGGCAACTGGGCCAGCGACATGGTTAGAAGTGCTGCCTGCCGCAGAAGAGCTGGAGTACGAGGGCGCGGATGACGCCGCAGAGCTTGCCACGCTTGATGTAGAGCTCGCGGTGCTAGTGGTGCTTTGTGCAGATGATGAGGCTGCTGAAGACGTTGCGGTGGAAGTGCTCGAGGCAGCTGAGGAGCTAGAGGATAGGGTGGGTGAAGTCCATGGTTCAAGTTTGAACCAATTGAGATTAAATCCTCCGACCAGCGCATTAATCGTAAAATTATGCTTTCCTGCAGGCAAGTTAATAATCCGTTCCACGTTAGTCCATATTTGCCAGCCTCCAGTTTGAGGAACGGAAATTGTGTCGTAAACGGTGGTTGATCCGGCTTCACCTATGGTAAAGCTTCCGCCGCCGTTTAAGCTTGCAACGCGATAGGTAACTTTGTAGTTTCCTGCTGCGACGATCATTACATCTAGATTGGTGTATGACATTGAATCCAAGGCATCAATATAACCAACGTTTAATCCACCATCTGTATCGGTTGTTGCTTCAGTCTGAACACCTAACATGGATGTGTAGTTTTCTGCCTGAATAGTAAGCGGCATTGCGGTTGGGATAACCTCCACCTTAAACCAGTTGACGTTAAAGCCTCCTACGCCTGCGTAGAGCTTGAAGGTGTGAGTGCCCTTAGTAAGATTTACTGTGCGTACCACGTCAGTCCAAACTTGCCAGCCCCCTGTTTGTGGAACAGAAAAGGTATCAAGTACGGCATCGCTGCTGGCTTCACGCAGATCCATGCTGCCACCGCCGTTGAGGCTTGCTACACGGAAAGTTATTTTATAACTTCCGGTAACGGGTGCTTCAAATTTTGCGTCAGTGTAGGACATCCAATCTCCAGCATCTATATACCCGACATTTAGGCCTCCGTCTGTGTCAGTGGTGGTCTCAGTTTGCACACCGGCCATCCCCGAAAAATTCTCTGCTTGTATTGTTAACCCATAGGGCCCGCTGCTGAGTGCCGTGCTTGTCGAGGAAGAAGCCGATGAGGTGGACGATGCTGCTGCTGAAGAAGTGGGCGCAGTAGATGATGTGGATGAAGTCGTTGGTATCGACGAAGTTGAAGCGCTAGTTGGTGTAGAAGAGGTGGCTACAGTTGACGAAGTAGACGAAGTGGTTGGGGTCGAAGATGTAGCCGCAGTTGATGAAGTAGACGAAGAGGCTGGGGTGGATGACGTGGACGAGCTACTGGTGGTTGTAGCTTCAACCTTAAACCAATTCAGATTAAATCCTCCGGTCACAGCCTGAATT
>JAGKXD010000050.1 GCA_021151525.1 Cellvibrionaceae bacterium
TCTAACACAACATTTGGCTTATCAAAAAGATGGCAACCCTTTTGTGCATCTATTTCATACCGTATCCAAACCGCATTACCTAAGAGCATTTTCTAGCACGGTTCTATTGGCTACTGGTGGTTTCATGTTGATGCCATTTGGGAGTGCTTTTAGTACCAAAAACTTAGGATTAACACTTGACCAACTTCCTGTACTGTATGCAGTTACAGGTGTGGCAGCCTTGTTTTTATCGATAGCATAACTTGCTAGAACATCTGATGCTGTTTTAGTGCTGGCTACGTCACTCATTTCATTTCACCTTATTTAATTCCACTAAACCGTTAAACTAAAATCTATGTAGTTATCAACCTACAACTTATTGGCCAAGTGTAAGAACGCGCTGAACCATTTGTTTAGCAGAGTTCATAACTTCTACGTTCATTTGAAATGAGCGTGAAGCAGAAATCATATTGGTCATTTCTTCTACCACGTTAACGTTGGGATAAAACACATAGCCATCTTTATCGGCTTTTGGATGTGTTGGCTCATAGCGACGTTGCAAAGGTGCATTACTTTCAACAATTCCTAAAACTTGCACACCGGCATTTGCATCATCTTCATTTGCTGCTTTATCGCCATTTAAAGATTGTTGCATTGCTTGCTTATGCATAGCGGCAAACACGGGTTGGCGACTACGATAAACTTGATTGACGCTTGAGCTGGCTGACTGCGCGTTAGCTAAGTTGCTTGCCGTTGTATTCAAACGCAAACTTTGTGCGTTCATACCTGTGCCAGCAATGTCAAAAATATTTCCCAGTGCCATGATATTTCTCGCCTTAATGAATAGTGGTATTCAAAGAATTTTGTAAAATTTAGTCGCCACGAATTGCTGTTTTCAACCCTTGAAATTTGCTGTTCAAAAATTGAAAGCTGGCTTGAAAGGCCAAGGCGTTTTTCATGTATTCCGCATGCTCAATTTGATCTTCCACAGTGTTGCCATCAATGGAGGCTTGTTGTGGGGTGCGATAGAGTAAATCAGGATCTTCACCGAACACTGAGTCTGCAGACATGTGGCGTTCATTAGTCATTTGCGCAGCAAAGTGGTCTGAACCTGAAGCCTGCTGGTTGAGCAAGCTTTTAAAATCCAGATCGCGCGCTTTGAAGTTTGGGGTATCGATGTTGGCTAGGTTATTGGCCAGAATCCCCGCACGCTGACCGCGAATACGCAGTGCGCTTTCGTGAATTCCCAAGGCTGAATCGAATGAAATGGACATGGCAGCAACTCTCAAATTAACCCGTTTGGTTTCCGGACTTTGCCGATATACCTTTGTTACAAGTTAGATTGCAACGCCTATGCCAAAGCAAACATAAATTTTATCCCATTGATTTTATTAGAATTTTATCTTCCAAACACACATCAAAAACGGCAAAACGATAAGCGGCAAAATGAAAGCGGCAAGGCTTTTCCGCTTTGGTAGGCAAGAAAAAAGAGATAACGAATAGGGTAGATAAAGTCACGCTTTGAGCAGTTACCAACGCCTCCCTGTTGATGTGGATTTATGGCAAAGTAGCCTCATTCCTTTGGCTATAGAAAATATCCTTATGCAACTCATTACCGTCCACCACGTCGCCATTATTTGTTCTGACTATGAGCGCTCAAAGTATTTCTACACCCAAACACTTGGGCTCAAGGTTATTGCAGAAGCCTATCGCGCTGAGCGCCAGTCTTATAAGTTAGACCTAGCCTTGGCCGATGGAACTCAACTGGAATTATTCTCCTTCCCCACCCCACCCAGCCGCCCTTCGCGCCCGGAAGCCTGTGGCCTGCGTCATTTGGCCTTTGCCGTTGAGAATGTTGAACAAATTAAGGGGGATTTGGAGCAGAAAGGCGTGTTCGTAGAACCTATTCGAATTGATGAGTATACAGGCAAGAAATTTACGTTTTTTGCAGACCCAGATGGGTTGCCACTAGAGGTTTATGAGGTGGCGGAAAGTTAAGCAGGAAATCGTCATCCTCGCGCAGACTAAGATGACGATTAGAAAGTTATATCGCCTTATAAAGAATTCCGGGCTCGCAGCGCACCATCTCAAATAAATCTGCAGCGCCCGCTAAGCCTTCTGATGATCCCAAATAAAGAATCCCCTGCGGTTTCAAAGAAGCGTGGATTTTCTGCAAGATTTGGCGCTTTAAATCAGCGTTAAAATAAATCAATACGTTACGGCAAAACACAATATCGAATTTACCCAAGGCACCATAAGAATCCATTAGGTTGATAGGACGAAAATCAATTCGATCGCGAAGAATAGATTTTACTTTCCAATTGCCGTCAGGCGTCTTATCAAAAAAGCGATCGAGGCGCTCGTTAGATAATCCACGCATGACTGAAAGCTTGTCGTATTCACCGGCACGCGCCTGCTCAAGTACAGTTGTTGATAAATCAGTCGCCACAATTTGTACTTGGCGCGGTAAAGCGCCCATATTTTTGAGTTTGTACTCCTCTGCCATCATGCTAATCGAATACGGCTCTTGACCAGAGGAACATGCGGCAGACCAAATACGGATAGGGCCAAACATTTTATTGTTTCCACCCATTAACTGCGGAAACAAATTGTTTTTGAGGTGATCGTAGGGATAGATATCACGAAACCAAAAAGTTTCGTTGGTTGTCATGGCATCAATCACCTGCTCTTTTAATTTGCGATTGAAGCCTTGACGCAAATTGCGAACTAAATCGCTAAACGTAGAGATTTTGTGATCATCCATTAAGCGGCGCATACGATTGGTAACAAGATACTGCTTGTTATCGCCTAGGGAAATACCGCATGCATCTTCTAGAAACTGACGAAATTGATCAAACTCTGCCTGATCAACATTGTCTCGCGCCGCCAATTTGGCAAATACATCTTTTGAATCATTGTTTATCATAAGTGCTCTTAGCAGTACTACATCGTGTTATGTGAGCCAAGCTCTAATTACTCTGCATTGGGCAACAATAAACTTTCACCCGTAATTGCTAATACACGGTCATTTACGCGACGCGCCAATTCATCCGGGTGAAACTTGGCCAAGAAATCATCTGCACCCACTTTTCGCACCATGGCTTCGTTGAATACACCACTTAGAGATGTGTGCAAAACTATGTGTAAATTCTTCAATTCAGGGTGATTGCGCACTTCTGCGGTGAAGGTGTAACCATCCATTTCTGGCATTTCAATATCGCAAATGATCATTACCAGCTCAGCATAAGGATCTTTGCCTTCTGCCAAAATATCTTTCAAATACTGCAATGCCTCTGCACCGTCTTTTTTGATGGTGGTGCGAATACCCATGCCTTCCACCACGCGCTGAATTTGCTTACGCGCAATGGTTGAGTCATCCACTATCAATACATGTTTTTGTACAACTTTATCGGCAATACCATCTTCGATAACACCAGCACTCACCTCTTCTTTTACTGGTGATACTTCTGCCAGAATTTTTTCTACATCAATAATTTCAACAAGCTGTCCCTCAACTTGCGTAACAGCAGTCAAGTAGTGTTCTTTACCGGCACCCTTTGGTGGTGGATGAATATCGCCCCAGTTCATATTGACGATTCGCTCTACTGAGCGCACGAGAAACCCCTGAGCAGTACGGTTGTATTCAGTGATGATGACAAAGCAATTATCTATGTCCGGCAACTCACGGCGACCTATAGCAAGATTCATATCCATGATAGGAATAGTCCCACCACGAATGTGAGCAACGCCGCGTACCACCGAATTACGCCCTGGAAGCGCATTTAAAGGGGGACATTGCAGTACTTCTTTTACTTTAAAAACGTTAATTCCATACAGCTGTTGGCTGCCAAGTCGAAATAACAATAGCTCCAGACGATTTTGTCCAACCAGTTGCGTGCGTTGGTTGACGCTATCCATTACACCGGCCATGCCACCACCTCTTTCATCATCAAACAAATTATATGGTCCAAGCTGCAGTCACTGTGCAACCCGCCTGCATTTTTATGCTGCCTTTTTACGTTGCTTTTTTACAATCAAGGAAAACGGCATAGACTTTGCTTTTATCCTTGTTAGTAAGCGTTTTCGGCTGAAAGCCGTCACTCTTTAGGTTGACTGCGTATGAAACCCTTGTGGGTTTCCTGAAAAATAGCAATCCGCCTTATGAGAATAGGACAAATTATGAATTTTCGTAGTTTTTATAGAATTTTCTTTTTCAACTTTGCCTTCATGCCGATAAAACAAGGCATTAGCGGCATTATTTGGCTGTGTGCTAGCACTGTTTGCTTCAGTGAATACGCCAATGCGCAGGCACCTATTGAGAATATTGGGCAAATACAATCGAAAGTCGCCCAGTTTTTGACGGATGAGTACACCAGAAGCCAAGCCGTAAAGGTAGAGGTCAAAGTAGGCAATTTGGATAACCGATTACGCCTGGCCCATTGCGATCAAAGCCTCTCCTTCAGCCTTAAAGATGCAACGAGCAGTGGCGGCAATGTGAATGTACAGGTTAGCTGTAAGGGCACGTCTTCATGGACAATTTTGGTACCTGCACTGGCAAAAGTTTACCGCTCGGTGGCAGTTGCCGGCCGCACGCTACAACGCGGCGAAGTAGTTTCACCAAGCGACTTAGCAACAGATATTAAAGATGTGAGTGAATTCCGCTTGGGCTTTGCTCTTACTCAAGAGGCAATTCTCGGTAAGGAAGTAAAGTTTACAGTCAACAAAGGTGAAGCCTTCAGATACTCAGCACTTGATGCCCCACTAGTGATTAAACGTGGTGATGCGGTGAGCATGGAGGCTGCAGCTGGAGATATTAGCGTAAGGACCAATGGTACGGCTGTGACCGATGGTCGTTTGGGTCAACAAATTAGAGTTAGAAACAACCAGTCGGCACGTATTGTTAATGCCAGAGTGATTGAAGCAGGCAAGGTTCAAAGCATTATGTAATGACTCTATTTTTGATGTCAGCAAGGCAGCAAATGTAAACAACGACGTTAATCCGTCAAAAAGCCAAAAAAGTTGCTAAAGTTCCAGAGATACTGGCCGACAACCCTCATGAGGGAACTCTGATTACTAGCTTTATAGTAATCACCAGTCTCTTTAGATTCATAGCATCGTTGGGGAACGAAATCATGGTTATAGATACAAACAACATCAATTCATCTGGCGGAGCCAACCGTAGCCGAAGTTCGGCGCCCGTGGTGACCACCAGCACCAAAACATCGACAGCACCAGCTGTTGCACCAGAGCCAAGCAACAAAGACAACGTGGTATTGAGCTCAGAGGCACAGGGTTTGGTTCGCTTGCAGGCAAAAATTAGCAACTTGCCAGACGTAAATCTCGATCGAGTAGCTGCTATCAAACAAGCTATTGCTGAGGGGCGTTTTGAAATCAACCCTGAACGCATCGCTGAAAATATGCTTAAGCAAGATGAATTACTGGGCTAATCGGACTTAGCGATTAGCCTAATCCTGTTTCATAAACTTCTTGGCTATTCCCCCAACAATAGCCAAGCTCGCTAAACCAGTGAGGTCGCTATGTCTCTTAACATTCAGTTTTTGCGCGAAATGCTCGCCCAAGACTCCAGCACCATCAATGAGTTAAAAGCGCTACTCACAAAGGAGCGCGAATTACTGGAGCAACGCCAACTGCAAGGCATGCAAGAAATTGTCGGCCAGAAAGATCACCTACTCAGCAATCTCGCCTATACCGCTCGCCAGCGTGAACAACTCTTGTGCAGTATCGGCTTGGCAACTGATTTAGCCGGTTGGATAGCATTTCTAGAGCGCGATGCATTAACACTCAGCCTCATCCCCGCTTGGCAAAGCCTCACTAAAGAATTTGCCGAATGCCAAGCTGCCAATGAAGTTAATGGCAAAATGATCAATCGCTCTAAACAAACCTTGTCGCATCTTCTCAATCTGATTCGCGGCCAGGTCGCAGCACCCGCACTCTATACTCAAAAGGGCTCTACTACTAACTACAGCAGCACCCACACGGTTACTAAAGCTTAAGTCTCACAGACGCATTGCTATCATAGAAGATAGCAATGCCGTTTCTCTTCTCGCTTGATAAATCCTTGGTTTATCGCTAAAAAATCCCTACAATGCCGCGCGTTATAGCGTTTAACGCCCCTCCAATTCATCAATTTATACGTCCTCGTAGCTCAGCTGTATAGAGCGTGTGCCTCCTAAGCGCAAGGTCGCAGGTTAGAATCCTGCCGGGGACGCCATCTCTTTAAATTCAAATATTTACATCACACTCCTCAAGTGCTTTGGTGCCCTTTTTCTGCTCCTTTTCTAGTCGCTTATTTATTTCCGTGAAATGCGTTTGGTCCAGACAGCGACAAATATTCTAAGCGCATCTACACCGCTTTTACTTATCTGCATTATACTGTACATAAATACAGTAACGTGTAATTTACCATGCCTGAAAACATATCACCCCTAGAAACCAATAGTGCGCTAGAGGCGCTATTCAATCGCAACCATATTTGGCGAGGGGCATCCTATTACACTACGCGCCAGGCAGTAGTGAGCACAGGGTATCCTGAGCTTAATGAGGCATTGGTAAACGGTGGCTGGCCTAAAAGTACTTTGATTGAAATTTGCCAAAAAGGACTTCAGCAACAGGAATGGCTGCTTTTACTACCCATGATCAAAGCATTAAAGGGCTATACAGTTTTGTTAAATCCCCCCGCAACACCCTTTTGCCAAGCGCTTATACAGGCCGGCATTGATCTTGAGCGTGTCCTGATTGTTAAGGCAAGCAATAAAGCAGATTTTGTTATGAGCTTTTGCGAATTAGCTCGCACTCAGGCATGTGATCTTTTATTGGCATGGCAACAACATCAGCAACTCAGCTATACCGAATTACGCAAATGCTTACTGGCCACTAACGAAAACGCGGGAGTCTGTATTTTATTTCGGCATGAAAGCACGCAGCAACACAGTTCACCGGCAGCATTGCGTCTGCACAATCGAGTCACCGCACACCATATCCAGCTAAATCTTTTCAAGCAAAAAGGTGTGCTGCAACAATCAATACACAACATCAAGCTTCCACTCCCTCAACTCATGAAAGCTCTGCCAGCTTATTCGTATCTAGATCAAACGAATACACCAGAAAAGCACGAATCAAACCGAAAGTCGGCAACTATCACGTCATTAAGAAAACATAAAAAATAATGTCGCCAACACTTTTTCAAACCAATTCATATTTATGGATTGCATTGCGATTCCATAAATTGCCCTTGGAATCACTCGTCACAAACATCAACGAAAATAAGACTATTGTAGTTACTGACATGCAACGGGTAATTTATGCAAATGAAGCAGCATGTGCTGCAGGAGTGCGCTACGCCATGGATGTAACCACCGCAAAATTACTCAGCAACTGCGAAAGTTTTGAACGCAACCGTTCTCAGGAAACACAGGTATTACAATCTTTATCCGAACAGCTATATCAATTCACACCTTATTTGGAAACCTACCAATGCCAATACGCACCACATTCAGGACTGTTGCTGGAAATATCTAGCTGCCTACAATTGTTTTCAGGTGCCAAAGCATTAACAGAAAAAATATTTATGTTTATAAATGCTATAGGCTATTCATTTGAATATGGTTTTGCACATACAGCTAAAGCGGCTTGGTTATTATCATTTGCCAATAATGGCAAGGAAATAAGCGGCAAAGAAACTAATGCTTTTTTTTGCGGGCAGTTGAAACAACTACCCATACAACTCATACACGATTTTCCAGCAGCAGTGGAAACGCTTGAAAAAACTGGATTTAAAACACTTGATGATATTATTCGACAAATTAGCACCCAGAAAATAACTAGCATTAAAATGCGGCTAGGGGAAAAATTTACTAGCTATATCTGCGAGCTTTTTGCGATAGAACAAAACTTACAACAAAGGCCGCTCTTCACCAAACCGCTACCATTATATAAACCGGAAGAATATTTTTCTGAACGAATTCAATTTGACTATCCAATCACACAAAGCAATCAGTTATATCATCCAATTGAACACTTACTCCAAAATTTAAGTAACTATTTACGTAGACGACAACAACAGAGCCAACACATAGAATGGACCTTGGGGGACATTTACAACAATAAATTTATTATTAATATGCATAGCGATACTCCCGAAAGTTACTGGCAATTGCTTTATGATTTAACCCTAATTCAATTGGATAACAGAGAGCTCCCATTTGAAGTAGATTCACTCGAGCTAAATTGTCGTAGCACCAGCCCTACGCAAAATAAAAATCAATTACTAGCATTTGACAGCCAAAAGCCACAAGTGGCTGCACATAACTTCGCCGTCACAATGGCAAAATTAAAAGCACGTTTAGGTGACGCAGCCGTATTTAAATTAAGCTATTGCGATTCATTGATTCCAGAAAATAGTAACCTAATCATTCCCATCAGTGAACGCCCAAAACAAGACTTATCAGAAATTCATAAAAAATCTGCACGCCCTACTTGGCTGTTTCCAACACCGATATTAATTGAAGAACGTAACCAAATTTTATACTGGCGAGGTCAATTAACATTGATTGCAGGACCAGAGCGAATACGTACCCATTGGTGGGAAAAGCCTATTGCTCGCGATTACTTCATCGCACAGAGGCATGATGCCGTGAGATTGTGGGTTTTTTTGGATTTGCTCCAAAAGACCTGGTATGTCCATGGCATATTTGCATAGGTAAAACACATGCGCTACGCACATTTAAATACCACAACCAACTTTACATTTCTCACTGGCGCATCGCATCCGCAAGAATATATTTACCGTGCCGCTGAACTAGGCTACAACTCGCTCGCTATTACAGATGAATGTTCATTGGCCGGAATTGTTAAAGCATTTGTGGCAGCACAAGAATTAGATTTTAAATTAATTGTGGGCAGCCGCTTTACATTAAGTGATGGCTTAACATTAATTGCTATAGCGCCTAACCGTACTGCCTATGCTGAATTATCGGGATTTATCACTCTGGCGCGCCGAAGAGCCAGCAAAGGAGAATATGAAGCTCACTTTGAAGATTTACGCTTTCGTCTACAAACATGCTTAATTATCTGGATTGCGAAAGAAGCCGACAATGGTATTCAACTAGAGGAAAAGGCCAACCAACTTTATAACGCATTTAAAGAACGCTTATGGGTAGGCATAAACCATCAATTACAAGGTGGCGAACAATCTAATTTTTGCCGATGGCTTAATTTAAGCAAAAAAAAAAATATCCCATTAGTCGCCTGTGGCGAAGCATTAATGCACGAAAAAAGCCGAAAACCACTACAAGATGTACTCACGGCTATTCGCTACAACTTACCTCTATCAGAAATGGGTTCACGATTAGAACCTAACGGCGAAGCCTATCTAAAAACCTATGAAGAGTTACATCAGCTTTATCCCCAAACGCTATTGGAACAGACTTGTACGATTGCTGATTTATGTAACTTTTCCATGGACGAATTACGCTACCAGTACCCACAAGAGCTAGTGCCATCTGACCTAACACCTATTCAGCATTTACGTAATTTAGTCAATGATGGACAAAAAAGGCGTTGGCCGAAAGGTACACCTGAAGATGCAAAAAAAATATTACAGAAGGAATTGCAACTTATAGAAGAACTGAATTATGAATATTATTTTTTAACCGTTCACGACATTGTGTATTACGCACGACAAAAAAATATTTTGTGCCAAGGACGCGGATCTGCCGCCAACTCTGTCGTCTGTTACTGTTTATTTATTACAGAGATTTCACCCGGGCAAATTGACGTTTTATTTGAAAGATTTATTTCAAAAGAGCGCGACGAACCTCCAGATATTGATGTGGATTTTGAGCATTCCAGGCGAGAAGAAGTGATTCAATATATTTATAATAAATATGGCCGTGAACGCGCAGCTATTGCCGCTACTGTCATTACCTATAGATCGCGTGGCGCCATACGTGACGTAGGTAAAGCCTTGGGCATGGAACAATCCTTAATTGACCATTTGGCAAAATCCCTAGCGTGGTGGGATAGAAGCACTGAATTACGCCAACGTCTTGAAGCAGCAGGACTACAAACTAACCAAAAAATTTTGCAACATTTTTTTATTCTCACCAAGCAAATCCAAGGGTTTCCTCGCCACCTATCACAACATGTCGGCGGTTTTGTGATAGCACAAGATAAAATTAGCAACCTTGTGCCTATTGAAAATGCGGCCATGCCAGACCGCACACTGATTCAATGGGATAAAGAAGATCTCGAATCAATGCGATTACTTAAAGTTGATATATTGGCATTAGGTATGCTCACAGCACTACGCAAAAGCCTTGAGTTAATCAATACTTATGATGCGAATATTAAAACCTTGCAAGACATTCCGCGCGAAGACGCTACCACCTATGAAATGCTATGCAATGGCGATAGTGTTGGCACCTTTCAAGTCGAATCGCGCGCACAAATGGCGATGCTACCGCGTCTTCAGCCAAGAAAATTTTACGACTTAGTTATACAAATTGCGATTGTTCGCCCAGGCCCCATTCAGGGAGGAATGGTTCATCCCTATTTACGGCGCAGAAACAAATTAGAAGCCCCAAGCTATCCTAAAGAAGAACTTAAAGCGATTTTAGAATCAACTTATGGCGTTCCAATTTTTCAGGAGCAAGTCATTCGCCTCGCGATGACGGCAGCGGGCTTTAGCGGGGGAAAAGCAGATCAGTTAAGGCGCGCCATGGCGAGCTGGGGAAAAAACTCAACGCTTATGAATTTTGAAAATGAATTTATTGATGGGATGCTATCTAACGGTTATGAAAAAAACTTCGCGCAAAGTTTATTTGAACAGGTAAAAGGTTTTGGTGGCTATGGATTTCCTGAAAGTCATTCCGCCAGTTTTGCATTATTAGCATATGCATCAGCATGGATTAAATGCCATCACCCTGCTGCCTTTTATTGTGCACTTCTCAATAGCCAACCCATGGGATTTTATTCACCATCACAACTCATTCAAGATGCCCGTCGCCATCAAATTACTATTTTACCTATCGATATTAATTTCAGTGACTACGAACATAAATTAGAAAAAGTAAACGAACAATGGGGTATTCGCTTAGGCTTTTGCGAGATTAAATCTATCAACCAACACAAAGCATTAATGATTGAAACATGGCGCCACAAAAACCCATTTTATTCTTTACAAGATCTTGCTCGCCGCTCCACATTAACTGCTACAGATTTACAACACCTTGCATCTGCCGATGCTTTAGGCTCTCTGAGCGGCAACCGCTATGAAGCACGCTGGGATGCAGCCGCCATTGAGCCAATGTCTGAATTACTGGATTGTGCGAATCCTTCTTATTCCAATGATCTTCTAATGGCAGCACCAACACTTGAGCAAGATATATTAACTGATTATGCAACCACTGGATTTAGTTTACGTACACACCCCATGACCCTATTGCGAAATGAACCTCCGTTCAACCGCTGCATAAGATGCAGTGACTTAAAACATTTGCGTCATGGTGGATTTGTGCGTGTAGCAGGACTTGTAACTGGACGCCAACGCCCCGATACCGCTAGTGGTGCAATTTTTTTAACGCTTGAAGATGACACTGGAAATATTAATGTTATTGTCTGGAAAGGAACTCAACAGACTTTTCGGCATGCATTGCTAACATCAACATTATTGCTCATTAAAGGAACCGTGGAAATTAATAGGGACAATGTATCTTACCCTGTTGTACATATAATTGCTGGCCAGCTACATGACCACTCAGATCGGCTAGAAAATTTTTCACTGCAATCTAGAGACTTCCATTAACAATAACCTGGGCGACAACCTTATAGCTGATTAATCCTCAGCACTATATAATTAATCATTTCCTGATTTGCAATTGAGCTCACCAATATGAATCTTGTGTTATTTTCCGAAACCGATTTTATTGGCGATAACCTAATTGCCATTCGCGACACACGCCGCTTAGAGCACATATCACAAATTCATCAAGTTAAGCTTGGAGAAACGCTCAAGGTTGGTTTGCTAAATGGCAATATGGGGTCTGGTCTTGTGGTTCTCTGTAATGAGGCAGAAATTCATTTACAAGTTTCGTTAACACAACCGCCACCCAAACCTTTACCTGTGACATTAGTCTTAGCTTTACCGCGCCCGAAAATGTTGAAGCGTACACTGCAAACTATTGCCACCTTAGGCGTGAAGAAAATCTATTTAATTAATTCGTATCGCGTTGAAAAAAGTTACTGGCAAACACCTTTGCTTGAGGCGGATGCAATTCACGAACATTTATTATTAGGTTTAGAGCAAGGTTGCGATACTCTAATGCCAGAAGTACATTTGATAAAGCGCTTTAAGCCTTTTGTAGAAGATGACTTAAATTCAATTGTGGGAGAGACTCGTGCCTTAGTCGCACACCCCTATACAGATTTGGTATGCCCCGCACAAATTGATTACGCCATTACCTTAGCAATTGGCCCTGAAGGCGGATTTATTCCCTACGAAATTGATTTGTTAAAAAAATGTGCGGGATTTACTGCGGTTAATTTGGGTGAAAGAATTATGCGAGTTGAAACTGTTGTACCCTACTTACTCGGTAAACTCTATTAGCAGCATCTAGACAGATAGCACATTTTCCGCGGACAACACGCAAAGCGCTCAAGATGCATTTTGTTCACGCTTTTTATTATCGGCAATTAAAATATCTTCAAACTTATCAATACTCACTGCAGGGCTTGATAAGTAACCTTGATAGTAATGACAACCGAACTGCTGCAAAATTTTAAGCTGATCGCTCTGCTCAACACCTTCCGCAACCAACTCCATATCCAGCAAGCGCCCCATAGTAATGATAGTTTCTACCAACACGCGATCGTTGCGGTCTTCGATAATATCGCGCACAAAACCCTTATCAATTTTTAAGGTACTAACCGGTAAACGTTTCAAATAACTGATTGAAGAATACCCTGTCCCAAAGTCATCCAACGAGAAGCTAATACCGTACTCAGACAGTACGGTCATGGTGGTAATAGCTTCATCCACACGCTGAATTACAATGCCTTCTGTAATTTCCATATCCAATGAATTAGCGGGGATTTTATGTTTATTTAAGGTTTGCACAACATCATCCACGAACGCATTCCGTCGGAATTGGCGCGGACTGATATTAATACTCAAACGCGTACCTTCTCGCCACAATCCCATTTCGTGCCAGCGCTCAAGCGTTTTACAAGACTCTTCCAACACCCACTGACCAACGTCAATAATCATGCCCGAGGTTTCAAGCACAGGGATAAAATCAATTGGAGAAATTGTTCCTTTGGTTGGATGCACCCAGCGCAACAGCGCTTCAGCACCAACAACATAACCCGTCATCACATCAATTTTAGGTTGGTAATGCAGTTTGAATTGTGATTCTTCCAGCGCGCGATGCAAATCACCTTCCATAACCAATTGACGGCTAACCTTATCGGCCATTTCTTCATTAAAAAACTCAATTGAGTCGCGACCTTTTTCTTTCACTTGATACATTGCTGTATCTGCATAGCGCAATAATTCATGTACCGAATTATTTTTATCGGGATAAACCACCACACCCACGCTACAGGTTACGCGCAACTCCATGTTGTCGTATAAGCATGGCTGCGAAATAACGGTACGAATTTTTTCACTAATCTCACCTGCGCGCAGTGCTGCAGTTTCAATATTTTGATCAAGTACCGTGAGCACAACAACGAATTCATCGCCGCTCAAGCGCGCCACTAAATCTTCATCGCGCACTGTATTTTGCAAGCGAGTGGCAACTTCTTGCAGAACACGGTCGCCCACAGGATGACCAAGAGAATCGTTGATATTTTTGAATTGATCCAAATCGATAAACAGAACTGCGCCAAAATAACCATGGCGCTCAGCGCGACGCAATTCGTGCTCAAGGCGCTCCACCAATTGCAAACGGTTTGGCAAACCAGTAAGTGAATCGTGGTGTGCCATAAACTCCATTTTTGCTTGGGCATTTTTACGATCAGTAATATCGACCGATACAATGAGCGCAACTTTTTCATCATAAAATGCCAAGGGCATAATATGGGTTTGCAAAAACAATTGACGACCAGTCGCAGTGATGAAGCGTTCTTCAATCACATCCAATTCTTCGTTACCGCGAATTACGCGATAATCGTTTTGGAGCATGGTATCAATATCAAACACAGAATTTTTGAGCAGCTGACGCACATGCAAGTTGCGCATTTGCTCTGGTGTAAAACCTAATTCGTCAGCGAGGGCTTTGTTGGCGAAGAGGTAGTAACCGGCAATATTACGCGCACCAATCATGACCGGAAGGTTATCGATAATTTGGCGCAAGTGTTCTTCACTTTTACGCAGCGCCAACTCAACAGCACGGCGTTTGGCGAGCGACAATTCAACGATATCTAACAAGTGATTTGAGTTAACGATTAATTGCGCAAGCTCATCTCGACGCTTTGGCGGCAACAAAGTTAAACGATGCACACCGGGATGATCAGGATTGATGTTATTAATTTCACGCGAGAGTTTTACGAGCGGCTTGGTAAGTGTGAAATAAAATACAAAGAACAATAACAACACCAATACCATGTTACGCAGCACACCAAACAACATATTGGAGTAAGCGCGCGCATAAAAAGGTGCGAGCCATTGATCCATATCCACTTTAAAACGAATACTGCCAGAGGTACCTTCTGCATAACCAGGAATGACTAGAACATCCCCATACTCTGCAATCGGCTGCGAAATTTTTTGAGTAAGCCAACGAGTGGCTGCAGGCTCACGTTTTACGCTGGTCTGGGAGAGAACGTTACCCTGCTCATCCGCAATCACGACCTCATAAATAAACCCGTATTTCAATAAACCGTTTACCACCTCATCGGACAGTTCTTCATCCAAAGTGGCAACTGAACGTGCAGCAGGAGGCTTTGCGACGGCAATAACTTGATCAATAAATTTTGCGAGTTCTTTTTGTTGCTCAAAATAATCGAATGATGTTTGAAATAAACTCATTATGAAACTGAGAACGAAAGCCAAAATAATGCCTATCTTGGCTAACTGGAAAGAAATGCCATGAACAAACGATGGAGTCTTATCTCGCATGGATGAGTACTTTCCGCTCTAGGTAATCATTGTTGTGGTTCATGTAGGATCAGATATGACTCTTAATATCAAGGTTGTAGCACAACTGGCTCACAATATTGCTTCTCTGCAGTATAGATTAATCTGCAGAATAGGCATAAGCAAAACCGGAAATTATCGCTTTAGACGTAAGGCAGATTCTGAGCTTATTCAGACATCGTGTGCAGAATGACGAAAAATTGGCCAGAAGAGCCAAATTGGCTCAGGCATTGCAATAAACTTTATCAACAACAGATACAAACAACCTAGGCCAAATTACTGACACTTGAATTTTGCAGTTCTGTACATCAAGTCAATTACAGGATCTAACTAAATCAAGGATGCCATGAAGCAACAGAGGTGGGGCACAAGGTATTTTTCATCGCATTGCTATAGTCGCGAGGTACACCATGGGTATTTATATAAATGATTTAAGGGGTTTAGTTGTTCGGCCAACCTTAGAACATTTGCACGAATGGTCACAAACTGCCGAAAATTTGTTGCTCGGCACTGCTGCGCAAGAGTCTCAGCTAGGTTATCGAATGTTGTCGAACAATCACGGCGGCCTCGGCATTTTCAATATCTCCCCTCAGACACACTTAGATCTATGGGATAATTATCTTGTAACAGACCCCGAATTAGCATCCCTCACAAGAGGACTCGCAAGCCAACAGTTATTTCTAAAAAATCCTCATGGTGAGCTTATAACGAACCTAAGTTACTCAACGGCTATGGCTTGGATGATTTATAAACGCCACAACCTACAACTACCTAGCTACGCGAATGCGCTTGATTTAGCCAGATATTGGCTCAATCACTACCGATCAAGAAACCATGTGGCACACCAAACTACGGTTAACGATGAGCATGCAATGAATGAGTTTGCGCAAAACTTCCAGCAACTCGTTCTGCGTAAAGATAAAAATATAGCGGCATAAGCGACTGCTTCATCATTCAACTGTTCTGTTCAACAGGCAACCAAGTAATACGCAGAGCTTTTGTTCATACTAAGCGCGTAATAGAATAAGCCATACTGTTGGATCTATCTGTAAGACTGTGCCATTCCGCAGAGCTAATAGAAAATTCCGCCGACTTTTTTGAGGTTTAGCAATGCACGTCCGGTTTTCGTATAGCTCGCTCGCCAAGAGCCTGCTGCTGAGTATTTTTGTTATCTCTTTTGCACATGCGGCCACCAAGCCCGCACCTAAGGCTGCAAAACCATCCACGCCAGCCTTCAAACCCAATACGGACGTACCTGTCTCTAACGCGCTTAAAGCTGAGCGCCTTTACTATGATGAAGCGCAAACGGCCTTAGATAAGAAACAATTTGTACGTTATCGCGAACTGTTACCGCATTTAAAAAATTATCCGCTGGTTGCCTACCTCGAATATCAAGAACTGGGCGAGCGCTTAATGGCGTTGCCAACCAAAGAGGTCGAACAATTTTTCGCCCGCTACCCGGACTCTTACGTAAGTGAGCGTATGCGTCATCGCTGGTTACGCGCATTAGCCATCAAAGAATTATGGACTGAGTATCGCCGTTTTTACGACAGCAATTTAACCGACCCCGAACTAGCCTGCCTCAATTTGCGCGCACGCCTTGCCACGGGCGACAAAACTGCCCTCAAAGAAGTGGAATCACTTTGGAACATTGAAAAGCCTCAATCCACCTCTTGCGATCCTGTTTTTAAAGAATGGAAACAAGCCGGCTACTTAACCCCCGCACTGCTTTGGAGTCGTCACCAAAAAGCGGTTAAGGCCGATGAAATCAGTCTTGCGGCAAGCCTTTTACAGGAGATGCACCCCGCGCAACAGGCGCCAGCGCTGCTTTATGAAAACGTTGCACAAAATCCACGGCTTATTTTGCAACCTGAGCATTTTAAAGCTCAAAATCCAGAAACTCGTGCAAGCATTACCTTAGGGTTAGAAAAATACGCGCAAGCAGATGCCCAAGCAGCAGCACTTCTTTGGAAAACCTATGCAACACGCACTGATTTTTCTGATGATGAGCGCTTGAATATCAATTACACCATCGCACGCCAGCTCTTACGCCAAGATCATGGCAAAGAGGCTGAGCAGTTAGTTGCTGCCACACCGAATCTAAGCCGCCCAGATCTACTGGAAGCCTTAATTCGCGAGGCTCTCGTAGAGCAAGACTGGGAAAAAGCCTATCGCTGGATGCTGCGTTTACCTGTCGATACCAGAAAAACAGAGCGCTGGATTTATTGGCAAGCGCGCATCATGGAACAGCTTAAAATAAAAGAATTTGAAGGCAAAACGCCTAAAGATTTATATGCAAATGTCGCTGGAACACGTAGCTTTTACGGTTTCTTGGCATCCGACCGACTGGGCGTTAACTACAGCTTACTTGATAAACCCTTAGTCATTTCCAAAGAAATTTTAACGAAAGTTGAAACCAATTCAGGTATCCAACGCGCACGCGAATTTTATCTACTGGGTAATCTGGCTGCGGCAAATCGCGAGTGGACATTCACAACCAACCGCTTCCCCACCACGGAAGAAATGGTGGCCGCTGGCAGACTTGCCGATCGCTGGGGATGGTATCGCCAAGCCATTCAAACCATGCAAGATTCAGATTATTGGGATGAACTCTCCGTGCGCTTCCCGATTCCGTTCCATGAGCATATAAAAGCGGCAGCAAAACAGACGTCAATAGACCCACACTTTGTTTATGCAATTACCAAACAAGAAAGCGCATTTAATAGCGATGCGAAATCTCCCGTAGGGGCAATGGGCTTAATGCAATTGATGCCAACTACCGCAAAATCAACTGCGAAAAAGGCTGGGCTGGTATATCGGCCACAAGATTTATTATTGGCCGACAAAAATATTGCATTGGGAAGCCGATATTTAGAGGAATTGCTCAATGCATTTTCAGGCAACAGAATTTTAGCGGCAGCAGCCTATAACGCGGGCCCTTCACGCGTTAAACAATGGCTCAACAAAGACGAGAGTAAATTACCCTACGATGTTTGGATTGAAACAATTCCCTACAAAGAAACTCGTCTTTACGTACAAAATATTTTGTCATTCTCGGTGGTTTACGCCTACCGCACCGGCAGCAAACAGCCGTTCATTACACCTCAAGAAGCCGCACAACAACTATAGCTTAGCAACATAAAAAAAGCCCCTAGTGGGGCTTTTTTTATGTTTTTGTGATTATTTGTCGCAATCGCTTTTGCACTACTTTTGCTAATTCATCCGGCTGAAATTTTGATAGAAAATCATCACAACCCACCTTTTCCACCATGGCCTTATTAAAGCTTCCACTTAAAGACGTATGCAAAACAACATAGAGATTTTTCAGTGCTGGGTCTTTTCTAACCTCTGCAGTCAACCTGTACCCATCCATCTCTGGCATCTCAGCGTCAGTGATTAACATAAAAATTTCGTCGTCAATTTTTCGGCCTTCTCGTATCCACTGCTGCAATTGTTTCAGAGCTTGCAATCCGTCTTGAACATAAAGAACTTCTATACCTAAATTTTGTAGCGTCGCCTGTACTTGTCTCACAGCAGTAGGCGAATCATCGGCCATTAAGACTTTAAGCTTACGCTTTTTAGCTTCAGCAGCTAAATCTGCATCCAAAACCTGATCTGAGACTTGAGTGTTGTAAGGAATAATGTCCGCCAACACTCGCTCCACATCCAATATTTCTACTAGCTGATCATCCAAACGAGTAATTGCCGTCAAGAAATGACTACGACCAGTCCCTTTTGGCGGGGGCAGAATAAGCTCCCAATTTAAGTTAATAATGCGGTCAACAGCGCCAATTAAAAATGCCTGCACTGAACGATTATATTCAGCAACAATCAAATTAGCGTTTTCAGTGTCTGTCAAAGCGCCAGCACCAATCGCAGCGCTGAGATCAATCACCGGCACGGTTTGACCACGCAGATGCGCAACACCTTTTACGTGAGGGTGACTATGGGGCACTCCGCGCAAGGGTGGAAGTTTCACAACCTCCTGTACCTTAAAAACATTAATCGCAAAGAGTTGTCGCCCGCGTAGACGAAACATCAATAGCTCCAGGCGGTTTTCACCTACCAACCGGGTTCTTTGATCAATGGAATCCAATAACTTAGACATTCAATGGCCACAGGTTAACAACTGAACAAATGCTGGGGCAATGCACCCAATCCTTCACTGAGTATAGGCACAATTCACTCCTGCCGCTAAAAATTTATTCGCGCAAAATCAGTCGCTTTTGGCGTATTAATTTGTATAGCCCCTAGTTCCAGCTACACTTGAGTTATATCTTTTTAAAGCCGTATGCGTACTATGCCAGATTCACTCCCCCTATTAGCTCGTCAGCCCATTTTCAACACTCAAATGAAAGTTGTTGCTTACGAACTGCTATGCCGCTCAAGCCACGTCAACCAAGCTACATTTAGCAATGGCGATGCTGCCAGCTCTCAGGTATTACTCAATGCATTTACTGAGTTGTCGATTGGTAATGTTGTGGGCAAGCATCTCGCGTTTATTAATTTCACTCGTAATTTATTACAAACGCCTCCCCCTTTCGATCGCAAACAGCTTGTGGTTGAAGTGCTTGAAGGGCAGAAAGTTGATGCTGCAATGTTGCATGCACTTAAAGTATTGCGCGAACATAATTACACAATTGCGTTGGATGACTTTGTTCTTACCGCTGAGACCGAACACTTAATTCCTTATGCTGATATTATTAAATTGGATGTCCTCCAACTCTCCGCCCCCGATGTGCTTGCACATATAAAACACCTCAAGCCTTTTGGCGTAAAACTGCTGGCAGAAAAAGTAGAAACTTATGAAATGTTAGAGTTTTGTAAATCTGCTGGTTTCGATTTATTTCAAGGTTACTTTTTAGCGCGACCACAAATCATTACCGGCCGCAAAATGTCTGACAACAAGCAATCTGTTTTGCAGTTGTTATCCGCACTACAAGATCCCGATGTTCCTGTTGAAAAAGTTGAAAAAATGCTAGCACGCGATACTGTGCTCAGCTTTAAATTACTAAGACTCGTCAATTCGGCTGCCTTTGGTTTAGCTCGCAAAGTAGATTCATTAAAACAGGCAATCATGCTGCTCGGCCTCAATAAAATTAAAAATTGGGTTAACATTCTGGCAATGTCGAATTTAGGCGATAAGCCTCATGAACTAAGTGTTTCGGCATTAACGCGAGCGCGCATGTGCGAACTAATCGCGAATAAATTTAATGGAAAAATTAAAACAGATGGTTATTTTACAGTGGGGCTGCTTTCCACTCTTGATGCGTTTATGGACGCGCCCCTACCCACACTTTTAGATAGTATTTCACTAAGCAAACATATTAACGATGCAATTCTTAGCCAGCTTGGTAACGAGGGAAAAGTACTGGAAATTACCACCCATTATGAACGAGGCGAATGGGATAAAATTGACTGGGAATATCTTGAAAGCAACGGCGTCAACGCAGAACAGCTCGCGCAAATTTATGTGGAAACATTGGAGTGGGTAGATAAAACAATTAATGATTTAGGTATCAACGAGAAAAAATAACAACACTAAACTTGAGTTAACTTTGTTAAAAAAGTATCGGCTTGAGATTCATTAAATGGCCAACCTAAATCCTCCGAATACCCCTCTCCGCTGAGTACCGGAATACGTATTCCATACGTCTCGATAAGACTGTCATCATCAGCAATATCAATTTCAACTAACTGACATTGATATTGCTGAAGCAGCGGCCACAGAATTGCTTTTGCCTGTTCACACAAGTGGCATCCCACCGTGGAATATAAATAAATCTTCACAGCGAATTAACGTTTAAAAATAAACGCTGCAATGACAACAGCGGCCAAAATTGCCAAGAAAATCAGACCTGCTTTACCACTAACGCCGCTCGACTCCGCTGGCTGCTCTTTTTTAGCAAAACTGTGTTGCTTGGCAAACTTGTCATTTGGAGAGTTAGACTTGCTTGGTGACGGGCGCGCAGCAGGCGTTGAAGGCACAGGTATTGTCCGCACAGTCGTTTTGGCCATCTCATCCGCTGGCCCCATGACACCGAAGGTTAGTGCATCAAAACGCAACTCATCGCCGCGCTTAACCCGAGCCTCCATAACCTGTTTGCCATTTAAAAATGTGCCATTGGCTGACCCCAAATCTTTAACAAACAATGCGCCATCTATGATTTGCAACTGAGCATGGCGTCGCGATAAGTGGGCTGCCGCAAGGCTGATATCACAATCGGCTGAGCGGCCAATGACAGTAGTATCCTTCAAGGGAAATACGCGATTGGCCAAGGCGGTATGGTTTGCCTTGAGCGCCCAGCCAGTTGTTTGAACTGAGCGCATTTGAGTTGCATTCGCCGCTTCAGAAGCCCCTACTTTGGATTCACGTTTAGGATCTATAACCACCAACTCAACACCACCCAAGGTGATCTCATCATCAACTTTCAGAGTACATGCACCTATTACGTCAACAGTATTGACGCGTATAGGCTTTAGCGGCTGTAGATTTTTAAGGGTTAGGGTTTCGTGAGTTACGTGAACTTCAAAATGCTTATCGGCAACATAGGGATCATCCACTACCAGATCGTTGGTTGCTGAACGCCCAATACTGATCATGGGTTCCACTAACCATACCGAATTATACTTATTATTTTTGTAGCGAATTTTTAGCATAGTAAGAACAACCTAAAACAAAATTTGTAGGCTGGATAATGCTATAGGCTCTGCCCCTTTTCAAGCACCTAGATCAGGGTTTTTCTTAGACGATTCCGCAGAAACAGGCTTTTTAGCGTAATTTTTTAGTCATTTCCTTAAGGCAGAGAAGGTAATTGAACGTTTTACGGCAAAAACAACTTGAAACTACCACCACCAAGCGAGCTTCCATTACTTAAACGAATGAAACCTTGCTGAGATTTACTCTTGTGCATGAGCGCCACTTTGTTCGCAAACATAAGCCCTAAATGTGGCCTACCATCCGCAAAATTAGCCTTTGTCTCTGAAAAAGTAGATGCGTTCAGCATGTCTTCCGGATAACCGGGGCCATCATCCTCAATTGTAATACAAAGCCCTTCAGCGGTTTGCTCTGCATAAAGTTTGAGTTTGTTTTTTGAATAGCGCGTGCAATTTACCAATATGTTGTTAACAACCCCACCCACCAAATCACTATCGAAATAACCTCTTAATGTTTCATCACACTCCATATCCAAATCAATTGCCCGTACTTGCAACAAACCATAATTACGTGCGACTTGTTCACTTAACACATCTGCAACTATGCACTCATCTATATTTGCACGTACCTTGTCATGATCTAAACGATAGAGTGAGAGCAATTGAATAAGCTCACTATTAATACGCGCCGCTTCATACTCTAGAACAGCATAAGATTTTTTGTGTACTTCATTTTGCGGAGGATATTGCAACATAACCTCAGACAATGTGTTCAATAACATACCCAGTGAATTTTTCATATCGTGAACACTGGACGCCAACACAAATGAAAAATCCATCTCTTGCGAATCTTGATTCATAATATTTTACCTAAGTAATCAAAAAAGTAATCTGTTACAGCATTCGGAAATTAATTGACGACCTTAGCCAGAATACCTCGTAACATTTCCTCCAACTGACGAAACCGTCTATATTGCACATGTTTATCAGGAATAATTTTTCGGATGTAATCCATCGTCTGCTGCATAGTCGTTAATAATTGACTATTTTCAGGCTCTTGCTTGACTTGCCCTATTAAGGCTTGCACTAGATTTAATCGCAAACCTATATGTTGTGGAAAATCTTGGAGTGCGCTAGTAAAACAACCTACTGCACGAGTAAAGTCTTTCGCCTCATAGAACGCGATGCCATTTTTGTTAATTTGTGCAACTATGGCTTTATTCTTCGCACTGCAGGGCTCATCCAGCAAACAATCTATTTTTTGCAATTGTTCTTCATCATCAGCGTACTCCTCTAGCAACTCAGAAATAATTTTTTCACTTTCTGCTTTTTTATCCAACTCTCGCAGTGCTCGCACCAATTCGATCTTTAATTCAAGCTCTATGGATTCCTCTGAGTTAATCATTTTTTGTGCAGCCACTAAGGAATCAGCTGCTCGCCGCTCTTCACCAGAAGCAACTAACAGCTGAGATTCCAACAATAAGGAACTCATCTTACTGCTATTAGTTTTTCCGAATCGAAGTGGCATCTCGGCAATAACTTTTAATGCATCGCGCAAAAAGGGTGTGGCCAAATTTTTATCTATTTTGGCCAGTTGTACACCCGCATGCGCAAAACCTTCATGGAATCGAGCATTATCGAAACAGGAATTTTCACCCAATTTTATCGATTTTCGATATGCGTTAGCTGCCACCAACAAATCGTTATTTTTAAAACCAACATCACCCAACATTTGTTGACGTAGAATGGACAAAGGCGAAACATCAACAGCTTGCTGTAAAATTTTTTGTTGCCCTTGATAATCAGCTCGCTCAGCTAAAATATTTGCAAGCAAATCGTAAGCTTTTAAACAAAGTGGATTGAATTGAATAATCTCTTCAAGCCATTGTTGCGCACTCAGCGCATCGCCTTGAGATTTTTTCGCTTGCGCCATCCCCAACATTGCCCAATCAAGTTGGCGCACGTCTAAAATATTACGGTACAAGCTTTCCGCTTTTTCATACTCGCCGATATCCAGTAACAAACGACCCAATATTTTCTGGCAAGAGCCTGCGTAACGAGTACCAGCGGCCAACTCTGCTTCACAGAGTTCAACCGCCGTAGTGAATTGTTTTTCTTTTAGCGCTTTATAGATGGGAGCCAAGGCAATACGTTGCTTAAATAAACGCCCCAAGCGCTGCCCTAAGGTTTGTCCTGTAATAGGCTTGGTGAGATAGGCATCGGGCTCATAATCGTAAGCCGCCATAATGATGCTTTTGTTGGACTCTGCGGATACCAGTAAAAATAAACTGTCACTATTCAAATTAGGGCGGTGGCGTAAAACCTCCAACACTTGTTGGCCGGTTTTCCCCTTGCCCAAATTTTGATCGCACAAAATAATATCGTAAACCTTGGCATTACAAGAACGCAGCGCATCATTGCTGGATGACACGGAATCTACGGTGCCAATACCAAACTCCTGCAACATTTTGGATAAGGTAATACGAAAACTTTCAAAATCATCGACAATTAGCGCCTGCATTTTGGCGTATGGGTTATCAGGCATAAACACTCTCCTCTCACGCTAAGCCCACTGCACCTGAAAAGTCCCACGAGGAAATAAGCGAGATTAAATAACATAACAGCTAAAAGAGTAGCCCAAGTTTGGCTAAATGCGATTCTCGGCTGGGGGATTTGCGGCTATTTTGCCGCCTAAGACACAGATAGCGGGGTAAGCTCAGGCGCTAGCGCAAGACGACGACGGGATTCAAAAATGGCATTGCCGCCGATTTTCTTGGCATTGTGTTTTGCATCTGCCAGCAGTAGGGAAACATGGTGATGGGTGGAGCAGGAACTCGCATCAGGAAAGACGCAGCCAATGGCCAGTGTTAAGGCGCCAAAGCGCTGGCGATTGCCATTTCGATCCTGACTCCAATAATCTTTATGCGCCTGCGGCAATAAGGTTTGATAGGCGTGCGTAAAATCCACGAATACCGCTTCGCATTTTTTTCGCCAATCCGGACTTCTAAAAATCACAATAAAATCATCGCCACCTACATGACCGATAAAATCTTGTTCTGCCTCAATGTGACTGCAGAGTATTTTCCCTAAACGCAAAATAATTTCGTCACCAAAACTATAACCGAATGCGTCATTAAATGGCTTGAAATGATTTATATCAACGTAGGCGACTACAAAAGTTTCTTGTTTCTGTAGTAGATGATCAATCCACTCATACAAAGGCACATTGCCCGGCAGTTGCGTAAGCGGATTGCTGTGTTTTGCAGCACGCAATTTTTCTTCCGTAATACAGCGCAACAAATGACGAATCTTCCCTACGCCCGCGTAATTACCGGACTGAGTAACAATAAAATCTACACTCAAATTTTGATGCGGATCCTCAGTAATTAACTGCCCTACTTTTTTCAACTCACAACTAGAATCCACCATCAAAGACATGGGGCTTATAAACTCTGCAATTGATTTTTTTGAATAAAGATCATGCGCAAAGGGCTGAGAGAAAATATTGAGTAATTCAGCGCGGCTTACCATTCCCAGTGGCTTCTCACCATCGACAACAGGAATACAAGCCAAACGAACATCAGCGCGAAACATTTTAACAACAGCTTCTGCATTAAGTTTGGGAGAAATAACTTCTACCTTGACTACAATTTCTCCCACCGTGTGCCGGAAAAAATCTTGATACGGAAAATGCTGTTGGCGTGCGGCCAAATTAATATGCTCGGGAAAATCCATGATAGGTGCAGGGGCTGGACGCGCAAGAAAAAAGCCCTGAACATTTTCAATACCCATCGTAATTAGCGTATTTAATTCCGCTTCCGTTTCAATGCCTTCGGCAATGACTTTGTTGCCCATGCGATTTGCAATATCCAACATGGCGCGAACAAATTCACGCTTAACAGGATCCTTATCAACACCATTAATAAAGTGGCGATCAATTTTCACATAGTCCGGACACAGCTCACTCCATACGCGCAAGCCTGCGTAACCAGCCCCTAAATCATCCAATGCAATTGCAAAACCTTGCCGTTGAAAATGCTCAGAAGCAGCACGCAACAAGTCAAATTGATCTAAGGGTTGGCTTTCAGTCAATTCAAAAACAACGCGCTCTGGACTCAGCCCAACCCGCTGCAAAATTTCACGGGTGACCCCATCACGATATTGGCTATCGGTAAAACTCAGCGGCGTCATATTTAAAAATAATTTTCCGCTTAAATTTAATTCCACAAATTTTTCACAGGAGGCGGCACGACAAGCAAACTCAAGCGATGCTAATTGTTTAGTTCGGCGCGCAACAGAAAACAATTGATCAGGCGTATGCAGCGGGCTGTTTTCAGGGCCGCGAATCAGCGCTTCGTAGCCTAAAATACGGCGACTATCCAGCGCGATGATTGGCTGGAAAACGGGGGTCAACAAACGGAATTCAATGATTCTTTGCAGCTCCGCTTGCATCTGTAACTCCGAATAACCACTTACCGTTTGGGAGATGTTAAGGGGGAGGCTCGTCATGCTAGGTATAGTCGTCTGCAATTATGACATCGCTATGACAATCCCTTAAAAAACCAATGGTTTTTTCCACAGCTAGGCGTAAAAAATCATCTGTTGGGACTTAGGCAAGAAAACAAAGCTTAGAAAGAGTGGTGTTTTACCTATCAAATAAGCATTGCAGTCAACAATTCAGTGGTGCATCAAACCGGCGGACGATATTTAAGTAGGTGAGAATTTGTGACACCCTGCCCCAACAGGTACAATGCACAACCCATTTACAGATTATTTAACTAGCCGTTCAATAGCCAATGCCCAACCACGACAATCTCTATGCAAATCCGCTGACGCAGGTCAACGCGTTCACTTTTGATGAAGGCGTAGTCAACGTATTCCCCGACATGATCAAACGTTCAGTTCCCGGTTACGCCACTATCATTAACATGATTGGCAATCTGGCGGAGCGCTACGCGCAAGTGGACAGTTATTGTTATGACTTAGGTTGCTCCCTAGGGGCTGCGACCTTGGCGATGCGCCATCGCATTCAAGCCGCTAATTGCAGCATTATTGGTGTAGATAGCTCTGCCGCCATGATAAGCCGCTGCGAGCAAGTTATTGCAGCAGATAGCGCAGAAATTGATGTTGCCCTTCACTGCGCGGACTTGTGTGAGTTTGCTATCAATAACGCATCAGTCGCCGTACTTAATTTCACACTGCAATTTATTGCGCTGGAAAAGCGCGCTGATATTTTGCGCAAAATTTACGACGGACTTAAACCCAACGGGGTTTTAATTCTGTCTGAAAAACTTGCCTTTGATGATGAACAACATCAAGCGCTTATGATTGAGTTGCATCACAACTTTAAACGAGCCAATGGCTATAGCGACTTGGAAATCGCACAGAAACGTACCGCGATTGAAAATGTACTTATCCCGGAAACTCTCGCTACTCATCGCCAACGTTTGAAAGATGCTGGTTTTGCTAGTGTAGATGTTTGGTTTCAGTGTTTTAATTTTGCCTCGATAATTGCCATCAAATGATTGATTACTCTGCCTTACTTGCTTACTTACCCGAAAGCCCCCTCGCCACTTGGTCAAACAATTTGCCAGAACAAATTGCTAATGGCTTGTGTGAAAAACGCTATGGTGATTTACCAGATTGGAAAGCTGCACTTGTACGCCTTCCAAAAATTACCAGTAGCCATAATAACTTTGTAGATAAGGTTGAAATAGGTTCACCAGCAGATTGTGACGAAGCTACACAAGCAGAATTGCAGCAAGTTTTGGAAGCATTGATCCCTTGGCGCAAAGGCCCCTATTGGTTACACGGCATTCACTTGGATACCGAATGGCGCTCAGATTGGAAATGGGAACGAGTTATTCCCCATTTGGCACCACTTAAGAATCGCTTAATCTTGGATGTCGGCTGCGGCAACGGTTACCACTGTTGGCGCATGCTCGGCGAGGGAGCTCAGCGAGTACTCGGGATAGATCCATCACCGCGCTTTATTGTGCAATTCCATATGATTAAACAATTGGCCGGCTCAGAATACCCAATTGATGTTTTACCCGTGGGTATTGAAGACTTGCCGCCTAAGCTACAGGCTTTTGATACAGTGTTCTCAATGGGTGTTTTCTATCACCGCAAATCACCTATGGATCATTTGCGTGAACTTAAAGAGGCACTGCGCCCAGGCGGACAATTAGTTTTAGAAACTTTGGTCATTGAAGGTGATTTGGGAGACGTATTAGTACCCGAAGGCCGCTATGCAATGATGAACAACGTGTGGTTCTTGCCTAGCTGCGAAACCATGTTGAGCTGGTTGCGCAAAATGGGGTTTAACAATCCACGAGTAGTTGATGTTTGCGCTACATCTACCGACGAGCAACGCTCTACTCACTGGATGAAATTTCACTCGCTCCCTGAGTTCCTTGATCCACAAAACTCTGCATTAACGGCTGAAGGCCACCCAGCACCTATTCGCGCCGTTTTTGTCGCGGAAGCCTAATAATTATCTAACTCTTAATAAAAGACCTTGGCATTGACCTTGGTGAGCCGCACTTTCAAGTTGTTTTAACTCCTTATCTGTAAGCTTGCCAGGGCTAGAAATAACGGTGTGGCTATTACCGGCAGCCAAAGCCTCCCAGGTAATCCACAAACGGCTCGCTTCGTCGCTGCAATGAATTAAACGCACAAAACGTGTATCAACACCAAAAGACTCTAAAAACTCACGCGACAAATGTTGCGGTGCAATCCATGTTACCCAACGATCCGCACAGCTTTTTGTAAGAAAGGCGATCATCGGCATTAAGAACGCAGCTTGCTCAGGTGACGCATTGGCGATAATTAATTCAGTAATCCCACTACTAGGTGCAACTAAGGGAGCTGCTTGAGTTTGACGAATTCTATTCACGACGAATCACCCCTACACTTAAACCTTCGATAGTAAATTCCTGATCAGCCAAATCGACATGAATAACATCAAAATCGGTATTTTCAGGCCAGAGCTCTACCTGCGAGCGATTGCCAACGCGTTTGTAACGCTTAACAGTTACTTCCTCACCGATTCGAGCAACCACAATTTGCCCACTGCGAACTTGGTCTGTGCGATGCACTGCTAGCAAATCACCATCCAAAATACCGGCGTCTTTCATGCTCATGCCGTTAACGCGCAGGAGATAATCTGCCGAAGGGGAGAAAAAATTAGGCGGAATATTGCAGTAATCTTCGATATGTTCTTGCGCAAGAATCGGGTTACCTGCAGCAACGCGACCAACAATTGGAATACCTTCATCGACAGGATCGGGCAAGCGAATACCGCGCGAAGCTCCCGGCACTATTTCAATTGCGCCTTTTTTTGCCAAGGCTTTAATATGCTCTTCGGCAGCATTAGGAGATTTATAACCAAGAATACGTGCAATCTCTGCACGTGTGGGTGGATAGCCGGTTTCTTCGGCATAGGTTTTTATGAGCTGTAAAACTTGTTCCTGACGCGACGTAAGATTGTACATAACC
>JAGKXD010000146.1 GCA_021151525.1 Cellvibrionaceae bacterium
GGATAAACATCACTTTTGGTTTAAGTTTTAACCGAGAGACCTCCTCTAAAAAGTCTTTTGAGGCAGAGATATTGATTGGTTTTATAGCGATAATTAAAAAAAACATCTACAAAAGTGATTATTTTTAAGTAGAATAGCCTCCGAATTGACCAAATTGACGGAAGACTATAATGACTGACATTCAAGTAGATGACCTTAATGTGGTATCGCAAGAATTGCTGATATCACCCGCTGAGCTTAAGGCGGAACTGCCTCTTTCAGATAAAGCTCGCGATGTAGTAACCCAAGGTCGCGCAGTTGTTCGCGACATTTTGGATCGCAAAGATCACCGCATTTTCCTCGTGATTGGCCCATGCTCTATTCACGATGTAGAAGCTGCAAAAGATTATGCCCAGCGTCTCAAAAAGCTAGCAGAAGAAGTTAGCGATACTATTTATATAGTCATGCGTGTTTACTTCGAGAAGCCACGCACCACTGTAGGCTGGAAAGGCTTAATCAACGACCCGTACCTGAATGACTCCTTCAAGATTCAAGAAGGCTTACATATTGGCCGCAAGTTGTTGTTGGATATAGCAGAAATGGGCTTACCAACAGCTACCGAAGCACTTGACCCAATATCTCCACAGTACCTGCATGACCTCATTAGCTGGTCTGCAATTGGTGCGCGCACCACTGAATCACAAACTCATCGCGAAATGGCGAGCGGTTTGTCGTCGGCGGTAGGCTTCAAAAATGGTACTGATGGTGGTTTGACTGTAGCGATTAATGCATTGCAATCTGTTTCCAAACCTCACCGTTTCCTTGGCATCAACACCGAAGGCCAGGTAGCCATCATCCACACCCGTGGTAACGCTTACGGACATGTGGTTTTGCGCGGCGGTAACGGCAAGCCAAATTACGATTCAGTCAGTGTTGCACTCTGCGAGCAGGATTTAGCCAAGGCAAAAGTAACGCCCAATATCATGGTTGATTGCAGCCACGCCAACTCCAACAAAAACCACGAGTTGCAAACTCTGGTGATGGAAAACGTTGCTAACCAGATCCTTGAAGGCAATAAATCTATTATCGGTTTAATGGTTGAAAGCAATATCGGTGCGGGCAATCAAAGCATCCCAGCCAACCTGTGTGACCTAAAATATGGCATTTCGGTAACAGATGCGTGTATCGACTGGGTAACAACTGAAAAAGCTGTACGAAAAATGCGCGACACTATCAAAGAAAGCCTGCTTAATAGGCAGCTTTAACCTAAAGATCTATGTTATTGATATATAAGAAAATAAGCGGCAATGGCCGCTTATTTTTTATTCTAATAAGATGTTTTAATTACTTTTTTTATATAATTTCACAAAAATAAGTACTAAGAATTCTTAGCAATTACAAAGTCTGCCTGATAGATTCTTTTTCAACGGACTGCCAATAGCTCGACTCAATTAAAAATATAACGAAGTCACTACGCGTTAGGTTGGTCCAGTAAAGCAATGCATGGTGTTACAGCCCCTGCATCACCTCGCTGCCCCACGCGCCAGACTTTCGCCTGTTTAACCACTTAAATACGTTTAACGTTTTCAGCGGAGCACAGCATGGCAACTAGTCAACATGCCTATCAGACAGATACAAACTTATCGCAGCACTTTGCAAATGCGATAAAGCAACCTATAACGATAGACCTTGAGCAGGTTAGCGTCAGCCAACTGCTTGGGCGCGACTATCTATTCATCAATAATAAAGAAGTAGTGCTGCCCACAAAAAACACCAATGCTTTACATGCCTTGTTAGATGACCTTATTCAGCAGCTTGAGCTTGCTGAAACTCACACTGTTGCAGTGAGTGTGGATGAGTCCTTAACAGGCAGCCTTACTTTTACTCGTCACGATTTAACTTGGTACAAACATAAGGTTTGTCGAGTGGAAAGTATCGCAATTACCCATCCAGAACAGCATGAGTTTATGGAAATGATTTGGCGCTGTAGCACCGCAGCAGTCGCCTCTTGAGCAAAGTAAGCCAGATGTTCCGAGATGCCATGTGTCTAAGCGCGTGGCATTATCTGACCTTCTATCGATTCCCCTGCACTGTTAGCCGACTAGATTTCGCTAAATAATTTTTGACGTTACAATAAAAATAAGAGACTGCAACAGTTGCATTAACAACAGTCGGTAAGCAGAGGTTGCAGCGATCCATGTAGAATCCCCCAAGCGCCATGACAGTATAAAAACCCTCTTCCCAAAGCCAACCCACCCAGTCGAAAAGCTCTAGACATCAATTGATGATTTAAAAGCCAGAACAGTCAAACCGAAGCCATAATACTGTGAAGAGTACTACAGTTTTTTACAGCTGCAAGTTGCACTAATATGGCCTGCCTCGCAATAAGTACGTTATAGTAAGCTCCTCGCTGCCACTGCTTATCAGGCTGCCGTTCAACATTTGAGATCTGTTTATGCAACCTTTGTTTTCTCGCATTCTACGCACATCGCTCTTCTCTACCGCCCTCGTTTTTAGCCTAAGCAGTTTTGCACTCGAAGACACAGCAAAAGCAGCCAAGTTAAAGCCGCTGGAAATTCAATCAAAAACAGCCATAGAAATTGTTAATCAACTCAGCGAACATCACTATCGCAAACAAGAGTTGAACGATAGTTTGAGCTCACGCTTTTTAGATGAATACCTAAAAACATTAGATAGCTCTAAAAATATTTTCATCGCATCAGACATTGCTGAATTCGATAAATATCGCAAAACCTTTGACGATGATTTTAAAGCAGGCAAATTAACCAATGGTTTTGCAATTTATAATCGTTTTGGTGAGCGTTACGTTGCCCGTTTAAACAGCGTTATCGCCATGCTTGATGATAAAAAGGTTGAATTTACCTTCGATGCAGACGAAACCTACAATCCAGATAGAAAAAATGCTACATGGCCAGCCAACGCAGCTGAAGCTGACAAGTTGTGGATGCAGCACATCAAAGCCAGCTTGCTGAGTTCTATGCTAAGTGGTAAATCGCTTGATGAAAGCCGCACCAATTTGCGTAAAAGATTTACCACACAACTGCGTTATTTCAATCAGCAAACATCTGAAGAAGTGTTCAGCATTATTATGAACTCGCTGACTATGCTATTTGATCCGCACACCAATTATTTGTCGCCGGACAACTCGCAAAATTTCGCGACCAGCATGACCAACAAATTTGAAGGCATTGGCGCAGAATTAAAAACCGATGAAGATTACACCAAAGTTGCGCGTTTGATTCCAGCAAGCCCTGCCGAAAAGCAAGGTCAATTAAAACCAAACGACAAAATCGTTGGTGTTGCGCAAGGTGAAAAAGGTGAATTTGAAGATATCATCGGATGGAGACTCACCGATGTTGTAAAAAAAATTAAAGGCCCTAAAGGCACTATCGTTCGTCTTGAAGTTATAGCGGCTGACCCAACAGTCACCCAACACAAAATAATTGCAATCAAGCGTGACACTATTGAGTTAGAAGAGCAAAAAGCTAAGAAAGCTATTCTGAATGTTAAAAATGGCTCGCAAACATTAAAACTTGGCGTTATAGATATTCCAGTCTTCTACGGTAACTTTGATCCAAACTCCAGTGTTGGGCGCGATGTCTATCGTCTGTTGCAAGAGTTTAGACAAGACAATATCGACGGCATTATTTTAGATTTGCGCGAAAACGGCGGCGGCTCTTTGCCTGAAGCCGCAACACTCACAAACTTGTTTGTTGATCCGGGCCCTGTTGTACAAATTCGCCAGGCGAACGATGTTATTTCACGCGATGTGCGCGCGACTATTCCTGCCGTTTATCGCGGCCCATTAATTGTATTGATTAACCGTTTTAGTGCTTCTGCATCTGAAATTTTTGCAGGCGCGATTCAGGATTATGGCCGCGGCTTGGTTGTAGGTTCTACCACTTGGGGCAAAGGCTCGGTTCAAAGTTATATGCCAATCGATAAAGGCGAAGGCAATATTAAAATTACTCAAGCCAAATTTTATCGTATCTCCGGCGATAGCACGCAGCACCGTGGCGTGATTCCAGATATCGAATTCCCAAGCGTTATTGATACTAAAGAATTAGGCGAAAGCAGTTACGACAACGCCTTGCCGTGGGATCAGATTCGCCCTGCTCCGCATGATGTTTACAACAATATGAAGGATATTTTGCCAATTCTTAAACCTGCGCACCAAGAGCGCATGAAAGCAGATCCTGAATTTGTTTATTTAAAACAACAGGCAGCGCTTTACGAAGAATTAAACAGCAAGAAAACAGTTTCTTTGAAATTGGCCGTGCGCCAACAAGAGCAACAACAAATTGAACAACGCACACTGGAGATAGAAAACCAGAAGCGAAAGGCCAAAGGCGAAGCTGTATACGCAAACTATGCGGACTATAAAGCCAAAGAGCTGAAAAAAGACGACGATGAATCTGCAGCACCAAAGAAGAAAGAGTTTGAACCAGAAAAAGATCCTTATCTGGTAGAGACTGGAAAAATTTTGGGCGATTTTATTTTGCAAACCAAAAAGCAAGTTGCACAAAAAACTACACCTTAATTATTCGTAGCAAGTCATAAAAACCCGAGATTGAACCTCGGGTTTTTTTATCTTTTGGAATCGAACATATGAAAGTTATCTCCTTTAACGTCAATAGCGTCCGCCAACGTTTGGGACATTTGCAGGCAGTTATTGATAATCACGCGCCCGATTTTATTGGTTTGCAAGAAACCAAAGTCAACGACCCGGATTTTCCCATCGTTGATTTTGAAAAGTTGGGTTACCACTTTGCTTATCACGGCCAAAAAACCCATTATGGTGTTGCCCTGCTTTCTAAATATCCGTTTAAACATACGTTGAAAGGATTTCCAACCGACGATGAAACAGCACAAAGACGCTTTATTGGCGGCACCTTCGATACACCTTTAGGTGAAGTCACTGTATTGAACGGTTACTTCCCTCAAGGAGAAGGCCGCGACCATCCCGTTAAATTTCCCGCGAAAGAAAAATTTTACAGCGACTTATCTGCCTATTTAAATACCGCTCACACCGCTGACCAAAATATTATTTTGATGGGCGACATGAATATTTCGCATCAAGATTGCGATATAGGCATTGGTGAAGATAATCGTAAGCGCTGGTTGCGCACCGGCAAATGCAGCTTCTTGCCTGAAGAGCGCGTGTGGTTAAACCAATTATTGGATTGGGGATTTAAAGATACATTCCGCGAGATGAATCCAGACGTTGCAGACTTGTTTAGTTGGTTTGACTATCGCAGCGGCGGATTTGAAGACAACCCAAAGCGCGGCCTGCGTATTGATTTAATACTCGCCACGAAAAAATTGCAGGAAGCCTGTGTAGAAACAGGAATTGATTACGAAATTCGCGGCTTAGAGAAAGCCTCTGATCACTGCCCTATTTGGGCAACATTTAAAAAGTAATTAATTTCATTCTTATCAAAAATGTTGTTATAAATACATCGCCAATAAAAAAGCCCGACTAAACATCGGGCTTTTTTATTGATTGCTTATTTAGAAGATCATTTGTGAAAAGAAACATCCAACAAATGCAATTCGCTTTCTGATTTAGCAGCAGTGTGAATCACCAAATAAAGATCCTGCATACCTGTTTGCGCTTGCAACTTAAGTTCTGTGCGAGCGTAAGCATCATCAGCACTAGCAATATTTTCCCCTTTGGCAAGCAGAGGTCCGGTAGCAGAACCGCTGTGCAACTCATATTGCCAATTGGTATCTTTCAAGGTTGACCATGCGCCAATTTTCAAAGCACTGATGCTCGTTAAATCGTAATGCCCGAGCGGCACACTTACAGCAGTGGTACTAGCCGGCAATTTAACAGTGTCGCGTTTGTGATGACGGGCTTTCTCAATCGATTTATCTGCCAAGCCAAAATCAAATACTGGGTACAAGAAGAAACGTGCCGGTACTAACGTCACAACTTTCTTAACGCCAATAGGCGCTATACCTGCACTGCCTTTATCGGTGTAGCTAGTTACCAGCTCGAATGCTTGTGAACTTAAATCACCGGGCTCACCAGCAGAATCAAAGGCTTTTTGATCTAAAGCGTTAGGCGTAACATTTAACGAACCTTGCAAAGGCAGTGATTTTTTCGTGTTTGCCAACGACAAAACAAATGTTGCTAATGCTGTTCTATCTTCATCACTCAAAGTTGCAAAGGACGGCATATTTAATTCGCCCCACGCACCACTGCCACCTTTCTTAATTTTATTGACTAAATAGTTCAAACCATTTTTGTCATTCTTGTAGCGCGCAGCAACATCTTTAAATGCAGGGCCCACCACTTTGACATCAAAGCTATGGCAAGCCTTACAACCATTGGCCTCCATAATTCCTTTCGCTACAGTTGCTACGTCAGCTTGCTGATGTCCTTGAGCTGCCGGTGCATTAGCATCTTTTTTAGGCTCAAATGCGATCGCGAGATTGGCATCATCATTTGCAATAACACCGTCTTCTTTATCGCTCACCGCAACAGAATATTTAATTGATGAAGTGTTTGGCCAATAGAAAGATTGATTCCCATCCAACTTAACATCAATAGTCGCAGGCTCATTACCGACTAATACTTTGGCTTCTGCACTCGCCGTTGAACCCGCGGGATCTTTTACATCTAATTTGACAATGTGTTCGCCCGGCTCGTTAATTAAAATTTCCTGCTGTTCATTGACCCCCAACACTGTAACTTTTCCGTTGCCAGATTTTACCGACCAACTATAAGTTAATTTGTCGCCATCCAAATCGAATGAAGATTTTGCATCAGCGATTGCTTTGAAAGGTGCAGCGCCTTGCGTTTTATCGAAGCTAATTTTTGCAACTGGTGGACGATTGTTTGGGCCAGCGTACTCGATGCGACTCAAGCTAGCTTCAGGATTGCCTTTAAACCAAGCTTTTCCGTATTCGAGTACATAGAAAGTACCATCAGGTGCAAAGCGCGCATCAATGGGGGATGTGTATTCAATTTGTGGAGCAAAGGGTTCAATTTTAATAACTCTGTTTGCATCATCAAAACTAACTGCCTTCACCCAGTTACGCATGAAATCAACAATAAACAATTTGTTATTGAAATACGCGGGCAAGCGATGCTCACTCGCAGGGTAATCGTCAGCATGATAGACATCTGCCACCAAAGCCATACGACCGCCCTTGCCTAATTCAGGGAATTGATCTGACGGACCATAGGGGTACCACAACAAAGGTGGCTGCGCTGGTGGCAATTGTTTTAAACCTGTATTGCGCGGTGAATTATTAACAGGCGCTAAAGGATTAAAAAACTTTTCAGATTTGCCTGTCGCATAATCATAATCTTTGTAGGCAAAGTTATTGCCCACAAACAATGGCCAGCCAAAATTACCGGCTTTAGTGACACGGTTAATTTCATCGTAACCGCGCGAGCCTTTAAGTGGTGAGTCTTCACCGGCATCTGGACCAATATCACCGTAGAATAAAGTAGAGGTTGGTTTGTCGTAAGTAATTTTGTATGCGTTACGCGTACCCATTACGTAAATTTCTGGACGACCATCTTTCGCATCGGCAAACAAATTGCCTTTAGGAATATCGTAGCCGCCCGATTCTTTTGGAAGAATGCGCAACACTTTACCGCGGAAATCTTGCGTATTACCAGCACCGCGCAAAGCATCACTCTTTGCAGCATCTTCACGCATATCTAATGGGCCGTAACCTTCTTCAGTAAAGGGATTAGAGTTATCGCCCGTGGAAACAAATAATTCACCGTTATTGCCAAATTGCAAATCGCCGCCGGTGTGACAGCAGTTTTGGTCAATGTGATATTCCCAAAAAATTTCTTCAGATTTGTTGTCGAGTTTTCCATCAACCCATTTAAAACGTGACAGGCGCTCTACTGAACTTCCATCTTCTTTTGCAGCATTATAAGTTGCATAAATATTGTGGTTTTTATCGAAGTTTGGATCCACAGCAAAACCTAATAAACCAAATTCGATGGAACCGTGTGGATCTACTACAATTTTACCGGCATCGCGCGCTTCGCCAGTTTTGTAATCCACTAGCAAAATACTACCGCCGCGCTGAGCAATGAGTGCATCACC
>JAGKXD010000051.1 GCA_021151525.1 Cellvibrionaceae bacterium
TTAGCGCCTATTCTACTCCAAACCCCACTTAAAAACGCCTTTGAGAGTGTTTATTTTTTAGACTTCACGATCCCAAAATGCTGGCGTTAACCCGATTTCAAAAATCCAGTTCTTCATGCCAATATTTTGGCTGTCGGCAAAAGCTTGCCGGTAGACCTGCTGAGATTTGCCGTTTTTCTGGCTAATCATTTTAATCCTAACATCAAGAACATTCTGCAGCATATTGATTTTATTGAAGTTTATCTCACCATTGTGATATGGCACGCATTTCGCTAAAGCCCCCTTACGAGCACAATTTTTATGCAGTACCGGATTGCGCTAGCGATTAGGCATAACCATTCAGAAAGGTAGAAGAATATGCGGGACATGACTATGTTAACTGGCACTCAGGCATTGCCGCTGGGCTATAGTGCACCGCTTACGCCCGAACAAGAGATTGAAGCCAGAGCCAAACTGATTCAGGCGCTGCAAATGTCGCTTGATCCCAATGATGTGTTAGCGATTTTTTTCAAGCACCTGCAGGCAATCATCCCCATGGGCGGCATTCAGTTCCGCTTCCCTAACAACAAAGACATTACCAAGCTGGGGCGCGATGCCTTACATCATTGCGACTATCGCCTGACCACTGACGAAGGCTACCTAGGTGAAATCATTTTCAACCGCAGCAAGCGCTTTATCGAAAGCGAACTGACCACATTGGAAATTCTGCTTGGCGCACTGGTATACCCAATGCGTAACGCCTTGCGTTATCAAGCCGCTATGCAACTAGCCTTGCTCGATCCGCTAACTCGCTTGGGCAACCGCGCTGCGCTCGACAACGCATTGCGCCGCGAGCTGCAATTAGCTGAGCGTCATCACCACGAACTATCAGTTCTAATGATTGATGTTGATCACTTCAAGAAGATTAATGACCAATACGGCCATGCGGCGGGCGATCAAGTCCTGCAAGAAATTGCCCGTACGATTGAGTCCGTTTGCCGTGAAACTGATATTAGCTTCCGCTACGGCGGTGAAGAGTTTGTAGTTTTATTGCGCAAAACCAACGAAATGGGTGCGCGTATTATTGGTGAGCGCTTGCGCCGCGAAATCAACACGATTTCTATCGACAAAAATGGCCATTTAATTCAACCGAGTGTGAGCATTGGTATCAGCACGCGCGCTTACGGTCAGAAAGAACATATCAATGATTTGTTTGATCGTGCTGACAAAGCGCTCTATCGCGCCAAGCAGTCAGGTAGAAATTGTGTGAAAGATTTGAGTGATGTGGTTGGGGTTTAATATATTTCTTTTTTTAAAGAGGCGTAGCCCGTATGAAGCCTAGCGTAATACGGGGAATTAAAATCCCGTAATGCGTTTCACTTCTTACGGGCTACATTTGAGACAATAAAAAGCCGCACTAGATGCGGCTTTTTTTATTTTCAGAGCATTACTCTGGCTTGGGTTTACGCGGTGCCGGTTTCGCACGGCGCGGTGGAGCCGAGGCTGCACGCAACTTATTATCGTGGCGCTCGCGCTGATTGCGCTCTTCACGCGAGGGAGCCATAACACGGGTGTGAGTGTTGTTGTCGAAACCTGCAGTTAAACACAAATCTGCAATTTCTCGCTCGGTTAATTCCGTCCACTGACCAACACGTACATGCGATGGAATAAAAATATTCGCATAGCGCACGCGTTTCAAGCGACTCACTTTTACGCCTTGCGATTCCCACAAGCGGCGCACTTCGCGATTGCGACCCTCCATAACCACACAATAGAACCAACGATTGCGCGACTCACCCGCACCATCAACTATGTCGGTAAAACGTGCAACTCCGTCATCCAATAAAACGCCTTCCAACAAAGCGCGTTTCATCTCATCGTCAACATTGCCCTGAATACGCACAAGGTATTCGCGATCAATCACGGATGATGGATGCATCAATTTATTTGCCAATTCACCATCGTTAGTGAACAGCAATAAACCACTGGTATTAAAATCCAAGCGACCAATTGAAATCCAACGCTCACCTTTTAACGCTGGCAAACTGTCATACACAGTACGACGGCCTTCCGGGTCTGAGCGCGAACAAATTTCACCTTCGGGCTTGTTGTATAAAATTACACGACGACGTGAGGCCTCTGTGCGCAGCACTACGCGCTTACCATCGACAAAAATTTTGTCTTCAGGTGTTACACGATCACCAAGCTTCGCAATACGATCATTGACCTTTACCTGACCAGCTTCAATTGCACGCTCCATTTCACGGCGAGAACCTACACCCGCACGCGCAAGGACTTTTTGCAATTTTTCATCGCCAGCTTCAGCGGCGTCTTGATCATTTGAAACAGCATGGTTTAGCTTGGCAGTTTTTTTATCGCCAAACTTTTCTGCACGCGGATCGCGTTCTTTTAACTCTGGTTTTCTTTTGGAGGAATGTTTTGCTTTAAATTCAGCCGACATGCTATCGGCTGCTTTTTTGCGCGCAGCCTTTTCAGTCGCTGCCGAAAAATATTCCGTAATTGATGGCTTCACAGCCTTAGCGGATGTACCACGATTCGCGGGGCTTTTTGCGCCTTTATTCGAATCTTTACCTTTCGATGAACCATCAAAAGTGGTGTTGTCAGTTTTCTTCACCATAAAGTGTTACAACAATAAGCGATTAATTGCTTAAACGTTGTTAATTTCCTCATTTGTATTTTCATTTTGATCGTCTGCACTGGCTGCACCATCTAAAGTGCCTGCATCCGATTCTGTATTTATTGAAGATAAAGACTCTTCGTCGGCATCAACAAAAGCTTCTTCACCATCCACAAATTCTTCTGGCTCAGCGCCAGCGGCTTCATCAGTGATGATTTCCGCAGGCACATCGGCGATAACTTCATCGTCTTTCTCGCCAATACCTTCTTCATCACCCAAGTTGAGCACGTTATTCAATTCATCCAAATCGCGAATTTCACTGAGCGATGGTAAATCTTCCAGATTTTTTAAATTGAAATAATCTAAAAATTGGCGAGTCGTTGCGTAGAGTGATGGGCGCCCCGGAACATCGCGATGCCCAACGACTTTTACCCAATCCCGCCAAGGTTTCCAACAATGCACGCGAATATTTTTGCGGCTTTTCTTCCCACAAACGGTTTACCCAAGGTGCAGTCTCTTCACGCACTTGAAAACGCCAACCCGACGCGACTTCTTTTAATTCAAAACCGCGTTCAGCACTATCGGCTTGAATATCTTGTAAAGCAGCAAGCACTTCGTCTTTTGCTGGCGCAACTTCTTCGTCAAACAACTCCAAAATACGCGCAATCGTCATAGGTTGAGCCGTCGCCAAAATTGCACCTTCCACAATTTTACGCAGCATAGCTTTATCAACTGGCTGCTGGGTGACCGTAATGGCTGCAGATTCCTCAGCAGCTTCTTCGCGTTCATCCGCAGAACTCACGGCGTCTTCCGCTCCAATTTCTTCTGCATCTAAATTTTCTTCAATGATATTATTTTCGTCTGTCATTGCATTCTTGCTTTTACGTGAATAGGGCCAAAGGATTCGCTTTGCACAATTTCCACTAGCGATTCTTTAATTAATTCCATTACCGCCAGGAAAGTAACTACCACACCCAAACGCCCTTCTTCAACTTTAAACAAGCTGACGAACGGAACGAAATGTTGGTGCGCCAACCTATCAAGAACTTGCGCCATACGCTCGCGGGTAGAAAGTTTTTCTTTCGATACATGGTGGCTTTCAAACATATCGGCACGGCGCAAAACTTCTGAAAGTGCCAATAACAATTCTTGCAACTCCACATCGGGATCGAGCCGTGTCAAGCTGCGATCTGGCGCTTGCGCTGAGGCTTGGAAAATATCGCGGCCAACACGTGGAATTGCATTCAAATCTTCTGCCGCTTGCTTGAAGCGTTCGTACTCTTGCAAACGACGAATTAGCGATGCACGCGGATCGTCTTCTTCCTCTGCCTCTTCGCTGGAACGCGGTAACAACATGCGCGATTTAATTTCTGCCAGCATGGCAGCCATTACCAAATATTCTGCAGCCAACTCAAATTGGCTGGAATCCATCAACTCCACATAAGCCATGTATTGGGAGGTTATTTCCGATACGTTGATGTCCAGAATATCGATGTTTTGGCGGCGAATCAGGTAGAGCAATAAATCCAGCGGTCCTTCGAAGGCCTCAAGGAAAACTTCCAAGGCATCCGGCGGAATATACAAATCCTGCGGCAGCTGGGTATAGGCCTTGCCGTGAACTATCGCGAATGGCATCTCGCCTTGTTGCGGGCGATGCGGTTGCTCCGGCTCGGCAACAATTTCCGCTTGCTCCGCAACGGGCTCAATAGGCGCTGCATCGCTAACAGCAGGCTCCAAAGGCTCTGCCACCAGGGCAAAATCGCTGTTTTCTTCGTTGGATGAATTCACTAAACAACCCGATCTTTAAATTCTGGCGAGCCGTGCCCGCAAATGAGTCGGGCATTATAGCCATAAGCGATGGGCAGAGCCATTAACAATCGTTGATTGGCTCTGCCAGCAAATAAAGCAGGCCAAATAAAGCCTGTTTAAGGTAGAATACCCACACTTTTACAATGGTTATCTCAAATAACCTTAGAATCTTTAAACTTTTCGATTAGGAAACCCCATGACAGCTTTACCACCCTGCCCCAAATGCCAATCTGAATACACTTATGAAGACGGCAGCCTGTTGATTTGCCCTGAGTGCGCCCATGAATGGACTGCTGGTGAAGCGGCCGCAGGCGAAACCTCGAAGGTCTTTAAGGATGCCAACGGCAATATCCTGCAAGACGGCGATACGGTTACGGTAATTAAAGATCTGAAAGTTAAAGGTACTTCGTCATCGGTAAAGGTCGGCACCAAGGTTAAAAACATTCGCTTGGTTGATGGCGATCACGATATTGACTGCAAAATTGAAGGTTTTGGCGCTATGAAGTTGAAATCTGAGTTTGTGAAGAAGGTGTAACTTTCAAAAAGTGCTTAGCCATCTTTGTAGTATAAAAAACCAGCTCAATAGCTGGTTTTTTTGTCCTCGAAATTAGACAAAAGGAGCAAAATCGCCCTTGCCTTGCCTGATCAGCTCTGGGTTATCAGCGGTCAAATCAATTACTGTCGTTGGATCCATACCGCAGAAACCACCGTCAATGATCAAATCTACCTGATGTTCCAACACATCCCGCATATCGTAGGGGTCGGTCATAGGATACTCCTCGCCCGGCATCAGCAAACTGCTGGTCATAATGGGCTCACCCAACTCCTCAAGCAAAGCCAATGCAATGTTGTTGTCAGGCACACGCAGGCCAATCGTTTTGCGCTTGGGGTGCATTAAACGGCGCGGGACTTCTGCAGTTGCTTCCAAAATGAAAGTATAGGCCCCGGGTGTGTGGTTTTTGATCAGGCGATAAACAGCATTATCAACACGTGCGTAGGTCGCCAATTCGGAAAGGTCGCGACACATGAGCGTGAAGTTGTGGTCTTTATCCAATTTACGCATAGCGCGAATACGATCGAGCGCATCCTTATCACCGATATGACAACCCAACGCGTAGGCTGAATCCGTGGGATAAACCACTATGCCGCCCTTACGGATAATGTCGGCCGCCTGCACAATTAAACGGTGCTGCGGATTATCGGGGTGAATCTGAAAAAACTGTGCCATGCATTATCTTCCAGGAAATTAACATTAATTAAAAATCGCCCAAACCAAGTGCCTTGTTAAGCTGCAAAGCCAAGCAAGCTCCATACAGGGCGGCAATATTCAGGCAGACTCGGGAAGGCTCCCAACTCCTGCCAAGCTTGACCGGGGAAATGAAAGTCGCTGCCACATGACGCGGCGAGGTTATTGGCGGCAGCGATTTTCGCCAAATCTTCTGTTACGGGATGCGCCTGCATACCGCTGACAACCTCTAAACCATCGCCACCTGCTGCGGCAAAATCTTTAATAAGCGCACACATTTTGGTTCGGGTTAAATCGTATTTACAAGGATGAGCTAAAACTGCAACACCACCGGCTGCGTGAATCCACTCAATAATGGTCGCCATTGCCGGCCATTGGTATTTCACATCCGCTGATTTACCAGTACCCAAATACTTTTTAAAAGCGGCATTAATGTTGGCGACAACGCCAATATTGACTAAATGCTGGGCAAAATGTGGCCGCCCAACATAAGCGTTGCCCGCCAATGCCGTTGCACCTTCCAGCGTACCGGTAATTCCCGCTTTGGCAAGGCGAGCGGCGATCTGCTCGGCTCGGCCGGCGCGCGCTTTATTTTGAGCATCAATTGCTGAATTTAATTCGGCTGAATCAGCTCTAAAACCCAAGCCAACAATATGCACACCGCCCTTACCCCAATGGCTTGAGAATTCAATGCCATTTATAAGAGTAATGCCGCATTCATCAGCGGCTTTTTGTGCCAAAGAAAGCCCTGCTATGGTATCGTGGTCAGTTAAAGCCAAAACATCAACTTCACGTTCTTTAGCTCGCGAAATTAGCATTTCAGGGCTTAAAATACCGTCTGAAAAATGGCTATGGCAATGTAAATCGAATTTCACAGGGTCATCTCGAATGGCCTAAACAATAACTGCTTAGTTGGGCATGTCTGCCCATTATGACCGAGACTGACGATGACCGATAATCTTTCTGCTGATAATTTCAATAAAGAACCAGCAACCGCTCAGGAGAGCAAATCGCCACTGACCCCCAAAGCAGCTCCAAAAAAGGAGAATATGCTGATTAATATTCTGATGAATATTGTTATCCCTACATTAATTCTCACCAAATTAAGCGGCCCGCACTACCTCGGCCCAGTATGGGGATTGATCACGGCGCTCGCATTCCCCGTTGTTTACGGTTTGAAAGATTTTATCGCCAACAAAAAAATAAACTTTTTTTCAGCATTGGGAATTGTGAGCGTTTTACTGACTGGTGGGATTGGTATACTGAAATTACCTACAGAATATTACGCAATCAAAGAAGCCGCTATTCCAGGGTTAATTGGTTTAACTGTATTATTTTCGACTAGAACCCGCTTCCCATTAGTCAAAACTTTCATCTATAACGACACCATATTAAACGTTGGAAAAGTTTCCGCTGCGCTAAATGAGCACGGAAAAGAAGAAGCTTTTGAAAAAACCTTGCGCCTTGGTTCTTATTTGCTGTCAGGCTCTTTTTTCCTGTCATCAACATTAAATTATGTTCTCGCTGAAATGATTGTAAAAAGCCCAACGGGAACCGAAGCTTTTAACATTGAAGTTGGAAAAATGAATGCGCTAAGCTTTCCCGTTATTGCGCTGCCCTCCATGATTATTATGGTGGCAACACTTATGTATATTTTTCGCAGTATTCGCTTGTTGACTGGCTTGACCTTCGAAGAGGTTTTACATGACCCCAGCGACAAAAGCGATGCCAGTGATAAAAGTGATATCGACAACAAATAATTAGAGATATTTTTATGCTTTACGCCATTATTAGTGAAGATGTTGAAAACAGTTTAGACAAGCGAAAACTCGCTCGCCCAGATCACTTAGCGCGCTTACAATTATTAAAAGATGAAGGTCGTTTAATCTTAGCAGGACCTCACCCAAGAATTGATAACGATAATCCAGGCGATGCTGGTTTTAGTGGGAGCCTCGTTGTCGCAGAATTTAATTCCTTAGCTGATGCAGAAGCCTGGGCCGCGGTTGACCCTTATGTTGCTGCGGGCGTTTATGCCAAGGTTATCGTCAAACCTTTCAAGAAAGTGTTGCCTTAATTTACAAGGATATCGCATGAAAAAATTAGCTCTCGCAAGCCTAATCAGTGCAGCCGCATTAAGCGCAGGTTTTTCGTCTTACAGTTTCGCTGAAGACAGATACGTAACCGACGTTATATACATTCCGTTGCGCTCAGACAAAGACAACCAAGCAACCATTATTAAAAATGGCTTGGCGACAGGAACGCGCTTAAAATTAATTCGCGAAGAAGAAGATGCAAATAAAAATAAATGGTCGCAAGTTATTACCAGCGAAGGAATTGAGGGATGGGTACGCAGCCAAAACCTCATTGCCGACCCCACAGCCGCAATGAAACTAGCAGCTCTCACATCCGGCCCGACCGATATGGTAGAACTGCAAAAACAAAATATTGCACTAAAAAATGAATTAGATAGCGTGAAGGCAACTTACCAAAGCCTTGCAAAAGAAATGGAAGAAATTCGCAAATCACCAACATCTGATATCAATTTAGAACAAGAAAACCAAAACATGAACCGCATTAACCAGTCGCTACAGGTTGAGCGCGATTTATTGAAAGGTGAAAATGACAGATTGCAAAAAAGCGATACCTATCAACAACGCATTTATGGTGGCGGGTTAATTTTGGCTGGCGTAATTCTTTCGTTTATATTGCAAGTACTCGGCAAACGTAAACGTCGCTCAGAATGGAATTAAGTTAGCTATGACTACAGCGCTTAGCGTTAATCTCAATAAAATTGCACTTATTCGTAACTCCCGCGAAGGCAACTACCCAAATGTCGTTGAGCACGGAAAAGTATGTTTGGTAGCGGGTGCGGATGGACTCACCGTGCACCCTCGCCCAGATCAACGCCATATTCGCCCGCACGATGTTTATGATTTGGCTGAGCTGCTGAAAGACAATCACAACGCGGAATTTAATATTGAAGGCAATCCTTTTGCTGAGAAAATTGGCGATTTCCCCGGCTTTATTAAATTGGTGTTAGATACAAAACCAGAACAATGCACTCTTGTTCCCGACAGCAATGATCAACTCACATCTGATCACGGTTTCGATTTGAAAAAATCGGGCGAAGCCTTAAAGCCTATTCTCGACCAATTGAAAAATGCAGGCGTGCGCGTCAGCTTGTTTATGGCCCCCGATCTGGAACAAATTGAATTAGCCAAACAGCTCGGTGCAGATCGCATTGAGCTATATACCGGTCCCTATGCTGAAGCTTACAAGCGCCAAGACGCAAACTTCGAGCAACTGTTTCAACGTTATTATGCAGCTGCAGAACACGCGGCAAAAATCGGCATAGGCTTAAACGCTGGGCATGATTTGAATTTGGAAAATCTAGCCCATTTTAGAAAAGTGCCAGAACTGCTAGAAGTTTCTATCGGCCATGCCTTAACAGTAGATGCTATTGCCATGGGCTTGGACAAAGTTGTGCGCGCCTACAAACAACTCTGCATCGCATAAATCACCTTCAAGAACTTCAAATGACTAAAAAAAACGACACCAACAAAGAGCGTGGTGATAGCCAAGCTTATTTGGAAAAGAAGAAATTCTTTGATGGAATGCTAACAGTATATGGTCGCAAGCCCGTACTTGAAGCACTGCAAGATAAAGCGACCAATATTCATCGTTTGCACTTAGCTGAAAGCAATAAATCCGCAGAAATTCTGGACGATATTATTGAACTTGCCAAAGCCAAGGGCGCAGAAATTCTGTATCACAATCGCTCTACCCTTTCGCGCATTTCAAAAAACTCCAGTCAGGACCAAGGCGTAGCAGCAGATTTAATTTGCCGCGGCTTTCAAACATACGATAGCTTTTTAGAAAAAAATAACGAAAAAAAATTTACCTTGTTGGCGTTGGACGGCGTAAGTAATCCGCAAAATCTCGGGATGATTATTCGTTCTGCTTGCGCAGGTAATATTGATGGAATTTTGTTGCCGCAACAAGGCTCTGCACAAATTGATCCGCTCGTTATTAAAGCAAGCGCAGGAACTGTATTTCGTGCACCTATATTACGCTGCAAAAACTTGGCAGAAGCACTGAAAGAATTTAAAGCTGCAGGCGCTGTTGTTTGCTCATTATCCTCTCATGCGAAATCTACGCTAAAAGAGTTTACAACAACGCAAGCATGTATTTATGTATTGGGCAATGAAACTGAAGGCGTCTCTAAAGAAGTATCGCAACTCTGCAATGAGAGCGTGCGAATTCCGATGAATAACGGCGTGGAGAGTTTGAACGTTGCAGTAACAGCTGCACTGATCGCATTCCGTTAAGCAACGCAGCTAATTACATAATCGCAATCATCAAGACTGACTAAGTTGCTTTAGTGCACTTACCAGTACTTCTACAGGTTGCGCGCCCTGAAGTAAATGCTTGTTATCAATCACCATACTGGGAACCGCATTTATTCCCGCAGATTGCCATTGTCGCTCGCGCTGACGGACCTCTTTAGCAAATAAATCTGTTGTTAAAATAAGCTCAGCGCGATCCCTATCTAAACCCAACTCATCAACAATACTGATCAAGACTTTCCTATCACTCGGATTTTTTGCTTGCCCATGATAAGCAGTCAGCAAGGCCAATTTAAGTTTGCGTTGCACTTCCAATCCCAATTCCAACTCCGCCCAATACAAAAGACGATGGGCATCAAAACTATTCCAAATGTGCTCACGCTTACCAAACAAAAAACCAACTTGCTCGCCACGATCTCGCAAATTTTGATGACCGGCTTCTATTTGCGCAGCATCCATTCCGTATTTTTCTGAAAGGTATGCAACAAGATTTTTACCTTCTTTTGGTAACTGGGAATTCAACTCGAAAGGTTGGAAATGCAACTCATAGAGAAAATCATCACCCATGAGTTTTAAGGCATTTTGCAAATGAACGGCACCAAGTGCACACCAAGGGCAATTGATATCTGAAACAAAATCGATGCGCATAGATTAGCTCCCAAGCCGCTAAATGTAATTTATCTTAACCTAGACCCAAAGCTAAAATCGTCATTTGGAAAATCATAAAATAAAAAAGGCTGCCAAAGCAGCCTTTTTTTAACATCAAACCGATTAAAGTTTGTAACCATCTTCCTCGTGCAAACTTAAATCCAAGCCGATCGACTCTTCATCTTTAGTTACACGCAAACCTTTGGTTAAGAAGCTGGTGATTTTCAACAACAAATAAGTCACTGCAACACTGAACACCAGCGTTGAAATAATACCGATCAACTGCACTTGCAATTGCTGGCCGATAGTTTCAATACCTGTCGCAAAACCTAAACCACTGAATGCTCCCAATTGCGTTGAAGCAAAAATGCCGGCCATAAAGGTTCCAATGATGCCGCCAACGCCGTGCACAGGAAACACATCAAGAGAGTCATCTATTTTCCACACTCGTTTTACGAGTTGCGTCATAAAGAAACACACTACACCAGCGATTAAACCAATCGCAATTGCGCCGCCTGGACCAACGTAGCCCGATGCCGGCGTGATAGTGCCAAGACCAGCAACCATACCCGTAACAATACCCAGCACGCTTGGCTTCCTGAACTTCACCCACTCAATGGTCATCCACGCCAAAGCGCCCGCCGCTGCTGAGAGATGAGTAACTAGCATCGCCATAGCAGCGTTGCCGTTTGCAGCTAATGCACTACCGGCATTAAATCCAAACCAGCCCACCCAAAGAATACCTGCGCCGGTAACTACCATAGTCATATTGTGCGGCGGCATAGCAACATTAGGGAAGCCATTACGCTTGCCAATAACCAAAGCAGCCACTAACGAACCAACACCCGCCGTAATATGCACAACAGTCCCGCCCGCGAAATCGAGCAAGCCCATTTTGTACAACCAACCCGAGCTGCTCCATACCCAATGACAAACGGGAACATAGCAAAGCAACAACCACAACGCAGAAAAAATCAGCATGGATGAAAACTTCAAACGCTCTGCATAGGCGCCAACAATCAAAGCAGGCGTAATAACCGCGAAAGTCATTTGGTACATCGCAAAAAGAGTTTCGGGGATATCTCCCCACAAATCATCTTTCTTAATAGATGCAAGAAAAACTTTGCTAAAGTCGCCGATGTATTCATTTCCCACACCAAACGCCAAGCTGTAACCCACAATTACCCACAACAAAGAGGCTATTGCAGCAATAGCAAAGCATTGCATAAGAACGGAAAGCACGTTTTTTACACGCACCAAACCCGCATAAAACAAGGCAAGACCAGGCAAGGTCATAAATAATACCAAGGCACTTGCGGTAAGCATCCAAGCCGTATTTGCGTTATTCATTACTGTTGGTGCGGTATCCGCCGCTGCCAACTGGCTTAGCAACGAAGCTGCTATGGCCACCAAGGACAAACAAATGGTCTTCTTCATAATCACACCTTATGTTTTTTATTCACTACTGAACGTGTGAACTTTATAGAGTGATAAAACTGCCCCAATTTGATTCAACGACCAATGATTTAAGCCGAAATTCTCAAGATCAGGATTAAAAATGCTTATTATTTAACCTTAAATACCCCATTTTTGGGCAAAAAAGACTAATTTTCTAGCAGGCATGAGGCGACAGCACAAATCGTACCATATTTTTATTTATTTATTTTTCAATAACTTACAAACAATGAAAGCGAAAGTACCAATATTTTTTGCACCATTTTAATTCACAAAGAATATTGACAGCACGCAATTGAAACATTTGTACGCATTTTGATTTTAAAGGTCTAGCTCAGGAAAAATCTCATAGGAATCTACACCTTAAGTTTGCGCAAAGCCGCCTTGAGCTCAAGCTCGATATTGGCCTCTTCACCATAAGCCCAACGCTCATAGAGAGCCATAAAATGATTCAGTGGTTCAGCCAGATCAGGCTTAGCGGAAATAACACGGTTCGCAAATACACGGGGAGTCTCATCTGCATGAGGCACAAATCCCAAGGACTTAAGCTTTTTACACAACTGCAAATATACAATGGCCGTTTCAGATAATTCCTGCCTAGTGGAACGCACCATCAACAACAAAAACAAGAAAACACCAAAGCCACCGCCCGCCACCAACATGAGCAGAGCGATGCGCATAGGAGAAACATCACCCAAGACTCTTTCCAGCAGCGATGCCTGCGAGTTTGAATCGTAGTTCATTACCCAACGCGTCCAACTCAAGTTCATCGCATCCCATTGCTCACGCATCAGCGAAATTAATTTGAAGGAAGAACCAAAAGACTTAGCAAGAAATTGGCGATCTGTTGCCGATAAGGATTGCTCTATCCCTTTCTGTACACGCTCGGGCGCCACCGCTGCTGTGGGATCAAACATGACCCAGCCGCGCCCATCTAGCCACACCTCCGCCCAAGCATGGGCATCGCGCTGACGCACTGAGAGTGAATTATCAATCGAATTAATATCACCGCCTTGGTAACCCACGACGACTCGCGCAGGAATTCCAGCTGCACGCAGAAAAAATACAAAACTGCTGGAGAAATGTTCGCAAAAGCCCTGACGGGTATTCCATAAAAAATCATCTACCGTATCAACACCAAGCGGCAAGGGTTTAAGCGTATAGGAAAAACTTTGATGATAATAATTAAATAGCTTTGCAATTAGTTTTTCAGTGCTGCCCGTTTCAGCTAACCATTCTTTAGCTAGTGCTCGGGTTTTAAGATTGCCAGTCTTCGGCAAAGATTTATTTTGTTCCAACTCATCAGCGGTTAATTCATTTAACTGATAATCCAAAAACGAAACTACATGGTAATTCATACGCTCAGTTACAGGTAGGAACGCCTGTAAACGTATATCGCGCGCAAACGCGATATTGTTCGACCATGATTGAGGTGCAGCAAGTGCATAGAGCCAAGGCTGCATGCTTGCCTCAGCAATAACATCGTATTCGATCGGATTACTTTTATATTCAACATGCGAACGCAGATCTTTGCGTGATTGATTAAAATAATTTTCGGCCTTCTGCTCACGGCTTTGCGACCATTTTCGTCCATCAAAAAATGAAAACACCAAACTGCGCCAATACAGTTTTTCGCGCGTCGGAATTCCCGCCGTAAAACTTACACGAAATGCCAACTCGTTGGATTCCATTAACTCCGTAAAATCACCGGGAGACATAGAATCACTCATGCCTGTTTTTGCTTGTACCGGGGAAGGCACCGCCCAAAAAGAACCTATACGTGGCACAACCACAAACAACAAAATCATAAAGGGAATTGCTTGCAGCAAGATTGCAATACTAGGGCTAAGATTTTTCCAAATGGATTTGTTGTCCGATTGGCGATATAACTGCATTAAAGTAGCACACAACAAAACCAAACAACCAAAACCATAAAATGCGGCAAGAAAGTGTTTAAATTCTATAAATTGTGCAGCAAGAATAAAAAATGCAATAAAAATAAGCAGGATAAAATCTTTGGTATTTTTTAATTCGAGCAACTTTAACGTAAAGCCAACAACTAAGAGACTCACCATGGATTCAAAATGAAAGCCCGCACCTAGGCTCAACAACAAACCCGCACAACAAAAAAATACCAATATCGTTTTTTTTAATTTCCCTGGATAATTCCATGCCCCCTGAAAAATTCGCCAGCGCCAAAAGACAACCGTCACCCACACCAACGCAATCCATGCTGGCACAGTTATAAAATGAGGCGCCAGAATAAATAGCTGCACGCAAAATAACCACGCTAAACTCACACGGGAAATAGGTTGTTCTTGTTGATGACGTTTGCTAAAAATCATTCGCCCTCCTCAACACAACCAAATAACGCCAGTGCAGTTAAAGCATTCAGACGATGCACATCTCCAACTCCACGAGCAATAGTCACATTGGGTAAGCGCAGCCCAAATTCAATATTATTGTCGGCAAAATAATTCACCCAGTAACTTAAGTGCGATAACGCCAATTCAGTATCACGCACATTGAGTGCCTGCCAATCCAACCAAAAATGCTCGCTTTGCAAGGCGCGATAATCTTTGAGATGCAAGCCCGCACCGCGCGCATATTGTTTCCACGCAATTTGCGACAAGGGATAACCGGGTTGATAATTTTGAAATCCTTGAAATTCGTCGCCGCGCTGCGTTGACACATATACACCTTCATCACCCTGCCCTGCACCTAAAGGCGGTTGTTCACAGGCAATAGGCTTAGGAAAAATTAAAGCGCGATGCTCTAAATCAATGTATGCCCAAGCGCGAATCAACCCAAATGGAAAATAACTTTTTAAAGTGATACGCGGTAACTTAAACCAACCGCGATGACGCGCATGTAAACTCAAACGAACCTGAGTTATCTTTCCAGCCGTAAGATCTGCACGAATTGGATCACCATCAACCGACAACAAAAGCCCGTGATGATCACTGTGATAGGAAGAACTAATTTGAATATCGAAAGGAGCTGTATCACCAAGCGTCGCGTGCTGACTAGCATCAGGCAAAAAAGTTAACCCAAGTAGATTTTTAAACGCGTGAATTACGGATACAAGAATTAAGCTGGTTAGAAAAAAAGACAAACCAAGAATCAAATTGTTTTGATAGTTGGTTCCCAGAACCCAAATAAGCAAAACCACCATTAAAAATGCGGCACCCTGCTTACTGGGAAACACATAAATAGTGCGATGTTGTAGCACAACCTGATTCGCACGAGGAGAACGCTTAGCAGCCCAACGCTGGAAATATTGTTTAACTTGGAACAAGAGAAAATTCCTCTGTTAAAAAATGAGCGGCAGACTGACTAAGTATTTACGACAGGTACGGATGCCAATATTTTCTTAACCAAAACATCTTGTTCAATCTGTTGACTAGTGCCTTTGACTACAAGACGATGAGCAACAACGGAAGAAAATAAATACTGCACATCTTCAGGAACAACGTAGGCGCGTTCGTGCATAAACGCCCACGTTTTAGTTGCCTTTATCAATGCCATGGCTCCTCGCGGAGAAAGCCCTACAACAATATCATTTGACGTACGCGTGTAATGCACCAAGCGCTGCACATAATCAACCAAACTATCTGATACTTTTACAGCACTGATTGCACGTTTGATGTCAGGAATATTATCGGGCGTCAAACACACCTGCAGCTGCGCCAATTGATCGCGCGGGTCGCCGCCTTTAAACAATAATTTTTCGGTTTCAGCATTAGGGTACCCCAAGCTGATGCGGATTAAAAATCGATCCAGTTGTGATTCTGGCAGCGGATAGGTTCCCATTTGCGACATGGGATTTTGAGTAGCAATCACAAAAAATGGTTGCGGTAACTCGTAGGTTCTACCCTCGTTAGTTACCTGCCGCTCTTCCATAGATTCCAGTAATGCACTTTGGGTTTTAGGCGTGGTGCGATTAATTTCATCCGCCAATAAAACCTGCGTGAATATAGCACCTTTGTGAAAGGTGAATTTTTGCTGTTGTGGATCAAAGATAGATAAGCCCAATATATCCGCTGGCAACATATCACTGGTAAATTGAACGCGGTTGTAGGTTAAACCCAACACTTTTGCGAGCGCATGAGAGAGAGTTGTTTTACCCATGCCGGGTAAGTCTTCAATTAGAAGATGGCCATCGGCCAGAAGACAAGCAAGCGCTAATTTTATCTTTTCATCTTTGCCAAGTAGGACGCGACCAATTTCATTAACAAGTGTTTCTATGAATTTTCTCACGGAGGCTTCCTTCTGAACAATAAAATGAAGATCAGTTTTAGAAGGGATTCGTCATCCTCGCGTAGCGGGGATCCAGCAGTTAAAAAGCTAAAATCAAAAGCTGGATCCCCGCTAGGCGAGGATGACGACTCCCTATTACAACAAATTTAATCCACGCTCTAAATCCGCAATCAAATCTTTTACCGATTCCAATCCAACCGAAACACGAATTAAATTTTCAGTAATACCTGCCTCCGCTTTTTGCTCTGCCGATAAGCGACCATGGGTGGTCGTTGCCGGATGGACAATAGTTGTTTTGGTATCGCCAAGGTTCGCCGTGAGCGACATAATTTTAGTCGCATCAATAACTTTCCATGCAGCTTCTCGCTCGCCTTTTACACGGAAAGATAAAACACCACCGAAAGCCGATTGTTGTTTAGCAGCAAGTTCATGACCAACATGGGTTGGCAAACCTGCGTAAAATACTTTTTCAACTTTGGGATGCGCATGCAACCATTGCGCAAGCTCAAGCGCATTGCGTGAATGAGCCTCCATACGCAAACGCAAAGTTTCCAAGCCTTTTAAAAATATCCACGCATTGAATGGGCTCAAGCTTGGGCCTGCGCTGCGAATAAAACCGAGCACTTCATCGACCAATACTTTAGGCCCTGCAACCACACCGCCAAGGCAACGGCCTTGGCCATCGATATATTTAGTCGCTGAATGCACAATTAAATCTGCACCCAGTGTTAATGGGCGCTGCAAAGCAGGCGTACAAAAGCAATTATCGACAACCAACAATGCATTACGCGCATGCGTAATATCGGCAAGGCGTTGGATATCAATCACATCGCACAATGGATTTGAAGGCGTTTCTACAAATACGATTTTGGTTGCTGGCGTAAACGCAGCTTCCCAAGCGGCATAATCTGTGGGCGCAACAAACGTTGTTGTTACGCCAAATTTTTGCATAAACTTGGTGAACAAAACGGTTGTAGTACCGAACACACTACGCGAACAAACAATGTGATCACCCGCTTTTAATAATGCGATGCAGGTGCTGAGAATAGCAGCCATGCCGGAAGAAGTTCCTACTGCCGACTCGGCCCTCTCTAGCGCAGCAATACGCTGTTCAAATGCGCGTACAGTTGGATTGGTATAACGCGAATAGACATTTCCATCTTGCACGCCAGAAAAACGTTCCGCTGCATCTTGTGCACTGTTAAACACATAACTTGAGGTAAGGAACAAAGCCTCACTGTGCTCGCCTTCATGGGTGCGCACTTGCCCCGTACGCACTGCAAGCGTATCGAGCTCATAAGCAAGTATTTCTTGTTCAAAATTTTCCATTGAGTAGGTCTGCCTTTCTAAAATCTACATGCGAGACTACAAACAAATTATATTTATAGCTCAATTAATTGAAAAACCAACCTCCTCTTATAAGAAGTGAGGTTAAGGTTTATTGCGCTGCTTCTCGGCTTCAGCGCGAGCTTCACGCATTTTTTTCATGGCCAATTGCGTGCTGTTACGCATGCGACTCACAGCCAAGGTCAACTGATGAATTTCGTTGTTAGTATTTATATCAATTCCAGCGGTATCCACTGGAGTATCTTTTCCTGTTGACACATCGTGAGCAGCTTCAGTTAGCTTTTTAATTGGCGCTATAACTGCAGAGCGAACAAACCAAAGTGCAATCATAAAAGGCACAAGAATTAAAACAATTTCTTTAATGCCTACGAAGTTCAACGCTTTCATATAAAGTGGATTCGCAGGAATGCTTACGCTAATAACACCAGCAACGTCACCCTCTTTAAAACCAAAACCGTGCTCAGAACCATAGCGTTTAATAACATCTTCTGGTGCTTTTGCAGGATCGCCGTGACACGAAATACAAGATGCCTTGTGATAAATAGTTTGTGCGAAACGATATTGCCCATCCACAAATTCAGAATACTCAGCAGCACCGGTTTTGGTCACTATATCCAAGGCGGTTTTTTCGAATTTATCAGGTACGTTTATTGGATTCATCACATTCTGTGATGTCATATGAAATTTGGCGGGAGAAGATGATTTGGCTACAACTTCCGAAAACTCTCGTTGCGCCAAGGCTGGGTTTTTTGAATAAAAATGAACGAAGCCCTGCTCGTCTTCATTTTCGCAAGAAGCTTTATAAAGTTCCTGACCTAAAAAACTTTCCTTACTGCCTTCTTTAACCCAAACGCGACCATTCTGGGCAACCCAAGCGCCAAAAGATTCAACATTAGACACAACCGTTTTAGCTTGAGATTTTAACTCTTGCTGATAGATGTTTTGCAGCATGAAATAGTAAGCCACCGAATTGAGGCTTACGATAAGTAAAAATAACGCTATGAACTTTGCCGATATAGAAATTTTATTCTTTTTCATTTTATATATCCTTCATATCAATGGAGATTATTATTGGAGTAACAGCTTCTCTACTTTTTGCAAAAATGATTGCCGATCAGAATCCAAATCTAATTGCTCGCTCAACGCCAACGCGTAGTGACGAATAGCGGCGGGACCAAATTTTTCGCCGCAAATCCATTGAGCAAAAACGTCTTCAGAAATTTCCCATCCAATTGGCCCCACGAACTCAACAAACAAATCATTTAATTGCACCACCCGCAATTTAGTTGCGGGCGACAATTTATTTAAAGCTGATTGATCTACCATAAGGATTCCTTGATCATCCACAAATTTAATAATTAGCTCATGGATGCGCCGTTATGTAAACCCATTGGGGCATCTGCTGGCTTACCTGATTTCTTACCGGCTTTAGCAGAATCATTACGTGCTGCCGCAACCTTGTCTAAATATTCCTGAGTTACATCGCCACCAATATATTCGCCGGTAAATACCGCGCAATCAAACTCAGTAACCTTGGTATTACCTTCAGTGGATGCTGCAATTAAATCAGTGAGATCTTGGTAGATTAACCAATCAGCACCAATTTCTTTACAAACTTCTTGGTCGGTACGACCATGTGCAATCAATTCAGATGTAGTCGGCATATCAATGCCGTATACATTTGGATATTTCACTGCAGGTGCGGCCGATGCAAAATACACTTTACGTGCTCCCGCATCGCGCGCCATTTGGATAATTTGTTGGCAAGTGGTACCGCGCACAATGGAATCGTCAACCAACAATACATTTTTGCCTTTAAATTCCAACTCAATGGGATTTAATTTTTGGCGCACAGATTTTTTACGCTGTTGTTGGCCGGGCATAATAAAGGTGCGGCCGATGTAACGATTTTTTACCAAACCTTCGCGGAATTTCACACCGAGTTTTTGCGCCAGCGCCTGACCCGCTACACGGCTTGAATCTGGAATTGGAATGACTACATCAATATCGTGTTCTGGTCTTTCACGCAGAATTTTATCCGCTAATTTTTCACCTTGACGCAAGCGCGCTTTATAAACTGAAATGCCGTCCATAATCGAATCTGGGCGAGCAAAATAAACGTGCTCAAAAATACACGGAGCCAAGCGCGAATGTTTAGCACATTGACGACGATGCAATTGACCATCTTCAGTAATGTAAATTGCTTCGCCCGGCGCAACGTCATCAATCAAATGAAAACCCAATACATCCAGCGCAACGCTTTCAGAGGCAACCATATATTCAATGCCATCTTCACCTATGCGCGATCCGTACACTAAGGGACGAATACCGTTAGGATCGCGGAATGCAATTAGACCGTAACCCGCAATTAAAGTAACTACCGCATAACCACCGCTAATTCGATTATGCACGCCAGTAACAGCCGCAAAAATATCGTCTGGTGTTGGTTTTAATTTGCCCTGCAGTTGCAACTCATGGGCAAACACATTGAGCAATACTTCTGAATCTGAATCGGTATTTACATGACGTAAATCAGTTTTAAATAAATCTTCGCTCAACTTTTCAGTGTTGGTGAGATTGCCGTTGTGCGCCAAGGCAATACCGTAAGGCGAATTCACATAAAAAGGTTGCGCCATAGCAGGACCAGAACTGCCAGCGGTTGGATAGCGCACATGACCAATACCCATGTTGCCAACCAAACGCTGCATATGGCGTGTTCTAAACACATCTTGCACCAGACCATTAGCTTTTTGTTGCGCCATGCGGCCATCCTGACAAGTCACTATACCTGCAGCATCCTGACCGCGGTGTTGGAGTATGGTTAGTGCATCATACAACTGAACGTTGACATCGCGTTTACCCACAATACCTACAATGCCGCACATACTTGCTCACCTTTTAATAAATCGTAATAAATCGAAAACGGGTTAAAAATCTTGGTTAGTTCTTTCTACACGCTGTTGTTTACACAGCTGTTGCTTCAGGTTTTTTTAATAAGCTGACAACCCATGCCGTAATTCCATTAATCCCATTTTGCACCATTGACTGATAAGGCGAAAAATAAGGAATTAATTGCGATTGCTGAAACCAAGGGTCTTTATTAATGGCCACATAATTGGGCACATAAATCAAAAAGATCATTACCACCAAAAGACCGCGCACAAATCCGAACACCATGCCCAGCAGGCGATCTGTACCCGATAGGCCTGTCGCTTTTACGATCAGGCCAATCAAAAAATTCAATAAGGCTCCCAGCAACAAGACGCCAATAAACACCAATAAAAATGCCGCCATTGCCCGGAGCGAGGGTGTTGATATTGCGTTAACCAGGAAAACTTCAAGACGATGGCTGAATACATTGGCAACGACCAAAGCTACAACCCAGATGACAAGCGACAAGGCTTCTTTGATAAACCCGCGTGCGAGGCTGATAACACTGGATAGTGTTAAAACAATCACTATGGCCCAATCTGCCCAATTCATGCGCCGGAATTCCCCGCTTCACTAAGGACGCGCATTTTAACAGAGCTGCCTCTTATCAAACAGCTCTTTAACCACAAGTTTTCTAATGACATTTTGAGTGTTCGAAACCTGATCGCTTAAGGCTGGAAGCGCATAACCATGGACTTCACCTTAAGGCGCTTATCCATTTGCTCTTTGAGAGCCAAGGCCTGATTTTTATCCAATTTGGGGCCTATATAAACACGGCTAATGGAGCCGTTGCCGCTCGCCGTTGTACGCACGTAGGCTTTTTGACCATCGGCCTGAAGATCATCGCGCAACTTATTGGCGGCTTCTTTGGTGGTAAAGCTACCCACTTGCACCACCCAAGCATCCGGTAAGCCTTGCTGATTCAAAGGCATTGCCGGTACTGATGAGGTTTGCGCAGCCACAGATCTATGGGACGCAGCTGTTGAGCTGGCACTTACAGATGAAGGCGCAGCTGCAATTGGCTTCTCTGGCAAAGCCTCCACAGGCGCTGAATCTTGAGGCACAAACATAGTTTCAGGCGCAGGCGCAGGTTCGATATTGGGAACAGGTTGCGGCGCTTTAAATTCTTCTGCGACCACATTGGGGCGCGCAGGAATTTGTGACTTGGTGTTGACTTGATAGTCTTTCTTTTCTTTAAAAAAACTGGGCAGCAACAAAACAGCTACGGCGGCCAATACTGCCGCACCAATTAACCGATGCTTTAATGTGTATCTCACTGAGAACCTCGAGAAGCAGGTGAATCCGACGCCAACAAAAAGCCCAATGCAGCGGCAACGGTAAAGAAAGAGCCGAATACTAAAATGCGATCTTGCGGTTGAGCTTGAGTTAATAGATTAGCGATTAACTGATGAATATCGCCTGACTGTTTAACTGTCGCATTTAACGAAACCAAATTTTCGGTTAAAGCTTCTATGCTCGCAGCGCGAGGGATATTTCCCAAATCCAACACAAACCACTCATCAACAATGCCAACCAAATTTGCCAAGCTGGCAACACGATCTTTGTCGCTCATCATAGCGACTATCGCAAAGGTTTTACCTGCAATTGGCTCAGCAGCAAGGCGCTTGGAAAAATATTCTGTGGCTGCAGGATTATGGGCGACATCTAAAATGAATTCGCGCTCTTGATAAACTAATTTTTGAAAACGACCAGCCAAAGTTAAATTCAATAAGGTTTTTTCAATAAGCTCTGGCGCCAATTCAATACTGAACAACTCTACCGCTTGCAGCGCTGCCGCCATACTCGGCAAAGGTAAGTGCGGCGCACGCATCGCAGGTAAATGTACATCATCACCTGTTGCCGATCTACCGTGCCACAACCATGATTGCCCTTGTGTACTGAATGAAAATTCATGCCCAATAAAATGCGCATTGGTTTTTAATTGTTGTGCTAAATCTAAAATGGATTGTGGTGGATTTGGATCTGCGCAAACAAAGACTTGTTGCTCGCGCAAAATGCCGGCTTTTTCACGGCCGATGACTTCACTGTTATCACCCAACCAATCTTGGTGATCAATTGCAATAGACGTTATGATCGCAACATCAGCATCAATAATATTGACAGCATCAAGTCGCCCCCCAAGACCAACTTCCAACACCATATAGTCAACATTATTTTGCTTGAATATTTCAAGCGCAGCCAAGGTGCCGTATTCAAAATAGGTTAGGCTGATTGCAGGAATATTTTCAGAAGCGGTGCAGGCATCTGCAATTTTTTCAAAGGCGGCGCAAACTAATTTATCCGCAACTGGCTTGCCATTAATTTGAATACGCTCTGCGTAATGCAACAAATGTGGTGAGGTATAAATGCCGACATTAAAATTTGCAGCCTGCAGCAATCCGGCAGTTGCCGTCACGCACGAGCCTTTGCCGTTAGTGCCAGCAACAGTAACAACTTTTGCATTAGGTTTTAGCAAATTCAAACGCGCAGCAACTTGGCGAATGCGATCTAACCCAAGATCAATTTCTTTGGGATGGCTTTGTTCAAGCCACCCCAACCAATCTGCTAATGAAGTGAATCTCATAAGCGAGAATTAATTCAACACTGGCTGACGGGTAAATTTAGCGAGGAGTGAAGCGAGCTTATCGCGCATATCGCGACGATGAATAATCATGTCGATTGAACCGTGGTCCAACAAAAATTCTGCGCGCTGAAAACCTTTGGGTAATTTTTGACGAATGGTTTGCTCAATAATACCTGGGCCTGCGAAACCTGCACGAGCGCCCGGCTCTGCTACGTTAATATCACCCAACAACGCCAAGCTCGCAGAAACACCACCATACACAGGATCAGTCATTACCGACACATAAGGTGTGCCTTGCATTTTCAAACGTTCAATAACCGCAGATGTTTTTGCCATTTGCATTAAGGAAATCAGCGCTTCTTGCATACGTGCACCACCGGTTGCAGAGAAACATACCAGCGGAATATTTTCTTTTAAGGCGATAGTGGCAGCGCGAGTAAATTTTTCACCTACAACATAACCCATTGAACCGCCGTGGAATGCAAATTCAAATGCAACCGCAACAACCGGCATACCTTTTAATTCACCACGGAATGCAACCAAGGCATCTTTTTCGCCGGTTTCTTTTTGCGCAGTTGTTAAACGGTCTTTGTATTTTTTAATGTCTTTAAATTTCAAACGATCAATTGGCTCAACTTCGGTAGCCAACTCTTTGCGATTTTGTGGATCGAGAAAAATATCCAAACGTGCGCGAGCGCGGATACGCATGTGGTGATCGCACTTGGGGCAAACATCCAGCGTTTTTTCAAGCTCAGGCTTGTATAAAACGGCATCGCACTTAACGCATTTTTCCCACAAACCTTCAGGGACTTTATTGGAGCGTTTGGCTTCAGAGCGAGCTGCAACGCCAGGAATAATTTTTTCTAACCAACTCATCGTGAAATCTCTTTTGGTTTGTTAGGGAATCTATGAAAAATTAGCTTGCTTACCTTGGTTTCGTTAAATTGACATAAATAATGCTCATTTACTCTGTGTAAACTCTGCCTATTTATGTCAATTTGCCTTGCCAATTCTGCGCCGCAAACATTTTTCAAAGATCCTTTAGTTTTACTAATTGGTGGTTAGAGCTCCGCAAGCTCTAACCACCAAATTCACATAAAATTTACGGGATTAGAGCGAATCAATTGCGGTACGAATACCGTCAATAATCTCACCTACTGCACTTGCGATAGCGGCAGGTGATTGACCTTCAAGCGAACCCATTTTGTCTACCAACACACTGCCAATAACAACGCCATCCGCCAATTGCGCAACGGCTTTTGCAGTTGCTGGGTCTTTAATACCAAAGCCAACGCAAACAGGTAAATCAGTTAACTCGCCAAATGCAGCGAGTTTGGATTTAACATCGTCAACATCCAAATGACCTGCACCCGTTACGCCTTTCAATGAAACGTAATACAAAAATCCGCTCGCATGTTCTGCAATACGGCGAGCACGCTCAACCGTTGTGGTTGGCGCCAGCAGGAAAATATTATCCAGACCTACAGCATCCAATGCGCCTTTCAATATTTCTACTTCTTCAGGCGGCAAATCAACCGTTAGCAATCCATCAACGCCCGCTTCAGCAGCCGCTTTCGCAAACGCGTCGTAACCAAAACGCTCAACCGGGTTAGCGTACCCCATCAACACGACCGGCGTTGTACTGTTGGTTTTACGAAATTCTTTAACTAACTCTAAAGAACCCTTAAGACTAGTGTTATGAACTAGAGCACGCTCATGGCCTTTTTGAATCACTGGGCCCTCAGCCATAGGGTCAGAAAAAGGCACGCCTAATTCGATAACATCTACACCTTTGGCAACCATTTCATGCAGAGTTGGCAAAGTAACTTCTGGGTGCGGATCACCATTGACAACATAGGCTACTAAAAGTTTTTTACCCGCAGTTTTTGCGTCAGCTACGCGCTGTTGAATACGACTCATCGCTACATTTTCCTATTCTTTTCTTTGCGTAAGCTTATTAAACGGTGATGCCGTCGATAGCAGCTACTGTGTGAATATCTTTATCACCACGACCAGACAGGTTACAGATGATAATTTGGTCTTTACTCATAGTTGGTGCTAATTTTTCAACATAAGCGACCGCATGACTTGATTCCAACGCCGGCATAATGCCTTCAGTCAAGGTGAGTTTGCGGAAAGCAGCCAAAGCTTCGTCATCGTTGATTGCAACGTAATTTACGCGACCGATATCTTTCAACCATGAGTGTTCTGGGCCTACTCCTGGGTAATCCAAACCAGCTGACACAGAATGAGTTTCGATAATCTGCCCGTTTTCGTCTTCCATCAAATAAGTGCGGTTTCCGTGCAGAACACCCGGAATTCCCTTACTCAATGGTGCGGCGTGTTTACCAGTATCAATGCCTAAACCACCCGCTTCTACACCATACATTTTTACGGATTCATCGGTCAGGAACGGGTGGAATAAACCAATCGCGTTAGACCCCCCACCAACACAGGCAACCAATGCGTCTGGTAATTTACCTGCTTGCGTCAAACACTGACGGCGCGCTTCACGTCCGATAATAGATTGAAAATCGCGTACTAATTGCGGATAAGGATGCGGGCCTGCGGCGGTGCCGATGATGTAGAAAGTATCGTCCACGTTGGTTGCCCAATCGCGCATAGCTTCGTTCATAGCATCTTTTAAAGTGCGTGAACCGGACGTCACAGAAAATACTTCCGCGCCCAATAATTTCATGCGATATACATTTAGCGCTTGGCGCTTGATGTCATCCGCACCCATATATACGCGACACTTCAACCCCAAACGCGCGGCAACAGTGGCAGTCGCAACGCCGTGCTGACCTGCGCCAGTTTCAGCAATTACGCGGGTCTTTCCAGTGAACTTCGCCAATAATGCTTGGCCGATAGTATTGTTAACTTTGTGTGCACCCGTGTGATTTAAATCTTCACGCTTCAAGTAAATCTGTGCACCGCCCAATTCACGAGACCAACGCTCAGCAAAATACAGAGGTGATGGGCGACCTACATAGTGCGCCATATCTTTGTCAAACTCTGCTTGGAAGCTTGGCTCGTCTTTCAAGCTAAAATAAATAGATTCGAGCTCATCGAGCGCGTGAATGAGTGTCTCAGAAACAAAACGGCCGCCATAAGGGCCAAAATGACCTTCGGCATTGGGAAAACTACTGTAATCAATATCGCTCACTGCTTTATCACCTTATTCGAGTAGTAAATTCTGATTCGCTAATTAATTTAATTTCTTGGTGAGAGCAAACTCGCTCGTCACCTGCTTAGGCGCGCCTAGCATTTTGAATAAATTGCTCGACCCTTTTTGGGTCTTTTTTGCCTGGTGCGGATTCTACACCACCGCTCACATCCACACCGTATACATGGAATTGCCTGAACTACATCCAGCTCTGGGCGCATACGAATCGCCTTCATGTAAGGGCGCTGGAACTGCTCGCAAAACTCACGGGTTTCAGCGCCATGAAACTGCAGTACATGCAGGCTTACATTCGCCAAAACTTCATGCACATACGACTCTTCAGCATCCACAAACAAGCCCACCACCGTCACAAAAGGGCCAACTGATGAAGCAATTTCACGCGCAAGCTCAATGGAAACTGCACGTGGGCTGGGTGCGTAAAACACCAAACCAATCGCATCTGCCCCAGCCTTTACGGCAATTTGGGCATCTGCAACAGAAGTTATTCCACAGATTTTGACGCGAATTGAATTCACTGACTGATCGACTCTAACGAGGGCGAACCCTATTGGCTTTCAATAAAGCCGGCGATAGTACCAGAATTTACCGCGAAAAACCGCAAATGGCAGACTTAGGATGCAAAATGCTGGCACTCATTCCAGATAATTTAGATGCCAAGTTCAGCCGCAAAACCTCCCACGGGCTCAGGTAAAAACAGCGGTCCTGGTGACGCTTTGGGCAAATTAAACTCGACGGGGAAATCTACCGACACCAAGTAAAGCCCAAAAGGTCTTGATGTAACACCGCCAGCGCTGCGATTTCTCGCGGCGAGAACCTCACCCACCCAAGCAGCGGGCTTATCCCCTGATCCCACCGCCATAAGCACGCCCACCATATTGCGCACCATATGGTGCAAAAATGCATTGGCTTGTACTTCTAATACGATCAAATCGCCGCGCCGGATTATGTGAAGGTAGTGTATTTGGCGAATTGGACTTTTGGCTTGGCACTGGGTTGCGCGAAATGAGGTGAAATCATGGCGTCCAACCAAATGCGCAGCACCCTCACGCATTTTATCGACATCAAGCGGCCGCGATGACCATGTAATCTGATCGTGGAGCAAAGCCGAAGTGGTTTTTGCATCGGATATCAAATAGCGATAGGTACGATTTAAGGCACTAAACCGCGCATGAAAGTTGGGAGTCACATCCTGCGCCCACTTCACGCTCACTGCATCCGGTAGATGCGGGCGGGTTCCCATCACCCAAGCTTTTGACGGGCGTTTAGCCAAAGTATCGAAGTGAATAATTTGATTGGTAGCATGAACTCCGGCATCAGTGCGGCCAGCGCAGACTAGCGTAATAGGTTCATCAGCCACTTTAGACAAGGCTTTTTCGAGCGCCTGTTGCACGGTTTTCACACCATTAGGCTGGGTTTGGAAACCGTGAAAATCCGTGCCCTTATATTCAATCGCCAAGGCCACACGCTGCATGCCTTCGGGCCAAACTGTATCGCCCACGATTTCGCCATTACGGGCATAGGTTTTACTTTTGGGGATAAAATTGTCACTCATATTAAAACCTGTGAACCAAAAACAACAAAGCCTTGCATAGCATTACCTATGCAAGGCTTGTTCGTAGTGCGCAGATTATATTAAGCGTCGATTCGGCTCAACAAATCTGTAGCTTCTTGACGTTGCTGATCATTACCTTCGTGCGCCACTTCAGCAAGAATATCGCGAGCACCTTCGTTATCGCCCATATCCATGTAGGCACGCGCCAAATCTAACTTGGTCGCAGCTTCATCAGCATCCGCCATGAAATCTAACTCTGCATCCATATCGTCATCGGATAACTCAGCGGAATCATCCATCGCCAAACTTTCAGCCGAGAAGTCAGACAATGCCTGCTCAAATACATCGTCATCAGACAATTCAGATTCGAGAGTCTCCACTTCTCCGCCTGCACCCTCTGCACTATCGAGCTGCGCCAACTCTTCGTTGAAATCAGGAATATCAGCAGCGGGAGTATGAGCTTCCGACAAATCGAGATTATCTAGCTCCGCGAAAGCTTCCTCGTCAAGGTGAACAATTTCGTCATCAGCAGCTTCTAAATCCAGCCCTTCTTCTGCAAGGGTCTCATCCAGATCATGCAAACTTAAATCGTCAGCCAAATTAGCAGGAGCGTCTAAATTAAAATCATCATCATCTTCAACACTGAAATCTTCTTCAAGCTCGGCAACATCGTGAGTGGTATCGCCAAGATCTACCTCATCATCTTCCCAAGAAAACTCACTATCATCTGGCTCAACCAATTCCAAATCAGCATCAAGTGACTTTTCTTTGCTCAACTCACCAGCATCTAAATTTAGCTCTGACTCAAGATCATCAAATTCATCACCAGCATCAAACTCGTCAAGCGCCAAGCTTGAGTCCATGCCAGCTAATTCATCGTCCAGCGAATCAAGCTTGAAGTCATCTTCATCCAAATCTGCCAAATCTGCCAAATCATCAGTTCTAGTTGCGACTGGAGCCACTAGCCCATCATCAAGTGAGCCCAGCTCAGCGTCAAAACTTGCCATCTCGCTATCAAGCGCTGCCAAATCGACGTTGTTTACATCCATTTCAAGATTGAAGTCATCACCCAGCGCTTCGTCTACATTAATCTCTGCAGACTTAATGCTGTTCGCTTCTTGCGCAAGCGAACTCGGCTCGTCATCCAATTCATTAAAATCGAAATTAAATTCTTCTTCATCACGCTGTGAGACTTCAATGTCATCCGGCAGGCCATCATCATCCAAGCCATCGAGCGCCAAAGAGATTTCTGATAGATCATCTGCCTGTGTTTCTTGGGCCGGCGAATCATCTAAATCAAAGTCTAGCGTGAAGTCATCCTCTGAATCCGCAGCAGCTATGCCAGATTCACTAAAGTCTTTTTTGTAGCTGTTGGTGGAAGCACTCAAATCAAGATCTGTTGCTAGCGCTTCGCTATCATCCAGATCCAAATCAAATTCAAAGTCATCGCTTGCATCTTGCGCAGAGGCCGTTACAGCATTGGAAGGTGCCGTATCAAAGTCATCCAAGGAGAAGTCTGTATTGAAGTCTAAAGAATCAGCCTGCTGGGATGGTGCCTCAGCACTGAACTCACCAATACCGGGAATACTCGCTCTAAGCTCTTTAGCACGACTCAACACCAATGCGCTTGCGGCTGGTAAAAGCGCGGCATAATGCTTATCGAATTGAGCTGCATCTTGAGTATGAGAATAAACCTCAAGCAACTTCAAGCGTATATCAGCCGACCCCGGATCTTTAGCCAACCCGTTCACCAGCATTTCTTCGGCTTGATCGAACTTGCCGTAAGCGATGTAGATATCCGCCTCGCCTACAACATCACCCGTCTCTGCAACCGCTGTAGCGTCTTCCTCGTCAAACAGAGACATCTCGTCCACAGCCGGCTCTTCAGCCACATTTTCTTCATGCACCTGATTAAAGGAGTCAAAACTTGGCTCTTCTTCATAAAGATCATTCGCGCTCGCACGCGCTTCTTCTGCTTCAGCCTGAGACTTGCGACGACGCGCTAAGGCAAAACCACCCGCACCCAGCAAGCCAGCTGCACCTAAGCCAACCCAGAGAATATTGTCAAAAAGCTGATCGACTATCGTTTTTTCCGGCTCGACTGGTTTAGGCGCAGGCTTCACAGGAGGCTTTTTGGGAGCCGCTGATGTAGCTGCTGCCTCAGCCGGAGCTGCCGCTTCCGAATGTGCAACACCCACTTCCGGTGTTTTGGTTTCTGCAGGCTTGGTATCGGCTACTTTTGCATCAGCCGGTTTGGCATCGGCTGGCTTAGCGTCAGCTGGTTTTTTATCAGCCGCAGCTGCTTTTTCGGGTTGCTTACTCGCATTCAATTGCAATGCACGCAACTTTTCATTACTTACATCAACCAATCGCTGCATGGTTTTTATTTGATCTTCAAGATCATGCACGCGTGACGACAATTCAGTTTTTTCAGACTTGACTTTATCCAGCTCTTCCAATGCCGATGCTAACTCAGACTCTAGCGCACGACCTGAGCCTTTGTTGGCGCCACTACCCTGACCGCCCGCTGCCTTCTCTTTAGCGCTTGGCGCCTCAAGCTTCACTCGACCAGTAACAGCCTCAGATTTTGCTCGCTCCCCCGCAGTGCGTCGAGAAGCATCTAGTTGAGCACCCAGAGTGGTATTGGCTTGGGGCGCTGCCCCACCTGACCATTCAGCAGTTTGGGTGTTAAATTGACGAACAGCCTCAGATTGAGAAACACTTGTGATTTCAGTGGCATCAGGAACGCGTAAAACTTGACCTTTTTTCAGAAGATTAATGTTGCCGCGAATAAAAGCATCGGGATTCAATCTCTGTAAAGCCAACATGGTTTGATGCACGCTGGCACTGGAATCTGGACGCACTGCAAGCGCTATATCCCAAAGCGTATCTCTATCACCTACGGGACCGTAGGTGCCGCCAGCAACTTTAGACTTTTTTGCAGGCTGATCCTGCTCGGCAATAATGTCGGGTTTTTCTTCAGCGGCTGTGGCAGTACTCGCTGGAGCCTGAGCTACTGGCGCTGCAACTTCTGCCTTCGGAGCCACTTGCGCTGTAGGTTTTACAGCCGGAGCTGCTTTAGCGGCTTGCACAGCTTGAGGTGCGGCATCATCGTAGGTGGGTAAATCCATCAACAAGGTGTATTCGCGCAACAGACGACCTGAGGTCCATTTGGCTTCAACCAAGAAATTTAAGTAGGGTTCGCGAACGGGATTGCGCGAGGTGATGCGCACCACGGGGCCGCCGGGGCTATCTAAGGCAACTTCGAATCTAAACTCTGAGTAAAAGTGAACATAATCAAGGCCATTGCGCTCAAAATCGGCCGAGGATGCCAAAGCGACAATGATCTGTTCAGATGACAACCCTTTGGTGTCCAATAATTGAACTTCAGCGCTCAACGGCTGATTGAGTGTGGACTTTAACTTAACCTCACCCAACCCCAATGCGCTGGCATAATTTGACAGGGCGAAAGAAGCGAATCCACAGGCTAATACCAATTTACGAAGATGCATAGGGTGATCCTTTATTATCTCCCAGATGAAGGGCTTAACCAGATTTCTGGCACCGTATTACCAGAACAAAAGAATTAAGCCTCAAACCGGATGTTGTATGCGGGTACTGCAAAACCTCGAATAAATATTCACTATCTGTCGTAAGTATTCATTATAAATAGGTTTTTATCAACACTTAGCCCCTTCCGGAACCCTGCCAGAACGGACTTTTTGCACATTTTTCAACGCTTTTGAGTAAAAAAGTAAAATTTGGCGCAACTAATTCAAGCGACAAACCCAAAATTAGAACTCACAAAATAAAAAACCCTCAATAATCTGGTGATTATTGAGGGCACTTAAAGCGATTCTTTAAGTTTGAGGATTAAGCTTCTTTGAGCACCTTGAGCATACGACGCAAAGGCTCAGCAGCGCCCCACAATAATTGATCGCCTACGGTAAACGCTGACAGATATTGCGGGCCCATGTTCATCTTACGCAGACGACCAACAGGAATGCTCAAGGTGCCAGTGACAGCTGTAGGGGTCAGATCGCGCATACTGCTTTCGCGATCGTTTGGTACAACTTTAGCCCATGGATTGGCATTCGCAATCAAAGCTTCAATATCTGTGATGGGCACATCTTTATTGAGTTTGATGGTCAACGCCTGTGAATGGCAGCGCATAGCACCAATACGCACACACAAACCATCTACGGGGATTGGGTTACCATCTCGGCCAAGGATTTTGTTAGTCTCAGCCTGACCTTTCCACTCTTCTTTGGATTGACCGGTTTCCCATTGCTTGTCGATGTAAGGCAACAAGCTACCCGCCAAAGGATGACCGAAGTTAGCTTTTGGCAAATCGTCACCACGCATGGTTTCGGCGATGATGCGGTCGATTTCGAGGATCGCTGATTTTGGATCAGCCAATTTATCGGCAACCGACGCATGCAAAGCACCCATTTGCGAAATCAGCTCACGCATATTCTGCGCACCAGCCCCTGAAGCCGCCTGATAAGTCATGGAAGAAACCCACTCTACCAAGCCAGCATGGAACAAACCGCCCAAACCCATGAGCATCAAGCTAACAGTACAGTTACCACCGATGTAATTTTTAACGCCTTTGGCAATGCCGTCTTTGATCACATCAAGGTTTACTGGATCAAGCACGATGATCGCATCTTTCGCCATACGCAGACTTGATGCCGCATCAATCCAGTAACCGTTCCAGCCAGATGCGCGCAGTTTTGGGAAAATCTCGTTGGTGTAGTCACCGCCTTGGCAGGTAATAATGGCATCCAGTTGCTTCAAATCATCAACTGAATAAGCATCTTTCAATGCGGGCAAACCACTTGCTACCGCTGGAGCTGCGCCGCCAACGTTAGAGGTAGTGAAAAATACGGGTTCGATATTCGCAAAATCGTTTTCCGCCTGCATACGCTCCATAAGAACGGAGCCCACCATACCGCGCCAACCAACAAAACCTACTTTCATTTCATTTCTCTCTTAAAAATCATCTATACGTCAATTCAACACAAAAATTTCCAAGACACCTTCACTAAAAAACAGTCCATCTTTTTATCACAATCTGCTCGTTTTTACTTTAAAAACTTGGCAAGAACAGGGAAATTAGTGTGTTTTTCATCAACGCAGAATTGTTTGCACTTAGAGTGCCGCAACTACAGCGTCGCCCATTTCACTGGTGGATACTTTTTTCATGCCGTCAGTGTAAATATCGCCAGTGCGATAACCTTGATCCAACACCTTGCCCACCGCAACTTCAATTGCATCTGCCACCTGCGGCAAGCCCAATGAGTAACGCATCATCATTGATACCGACAAAATTGTGGCGAGTGGATTGGCGATACCAAGACCTGCTATATCGGGTGCCGAACCATGGCAAGGTTCATACATACCGCGACCATCTTTATCCAAAGACGCCGATGGCAACATACCGATTGAGCCAGTCAACATAGCGGCAGCATCAGACAAAATATCACCAAACATATTGCCCGTTACCAACACATCAAATTGCTTGGGCGCGCGCACCAATTGCATAGCCGCGTTATCCACATACATGTGCGAGAGTTCAACATCTGGATATTCTTTATGAAGCGTATCCATCACTTCGCGCCACAACATAGTTGCCTCAAGCACGTTTGCTTTATCAACTGAACACACTTTCTTATTACGCTTGCGCGCCATTTCAAATGCAGTGCGACCAATGCGAATAATTTCGCTCTCGGAATATTTGTAGGTGTTGTAACCTTCGCGCTCGCCATTTTCCAATACGCGAATTCCGCGGGGTTCACCGAAATAAATACCGCCCGCCAATTCGCGCACAATCAAAATATCCAAACCAGAAACCACTTCTGGTTTAAGCGAAGAAGCATCAACCAATTGCGGATACAAAAGCGCAGGACGCAAATTGGCATACAAACCTAATTGCGAACGAATTTTCAACAACCCTTTTTCCGGACGAATTGAACGATCTAATTTATCCCACTTAGGACCGCCTACAGCGCCAAGCAAAATTGCATCTGCAAGGCGTGCGCGTTCAAGTGTTGAGTCGGCGAGAGGAACGCCATGCACATCAATCGCGCAACCACCCATCAATTCATTTTCAAAGGTTAAACCCAAATCAAATTTGGAATTAACAACATCTAAAACCTTACGCGCTTCTTTTACAATTTCTGGACCAACACCATCACCTTCCAGAATTAAAATATGCTTTCCCACGGGCAACTCCTCGTTAAAAATTTTTAAACATGTATTTTTCATTAATTATGCGTGACAATTCTCACTTCACCTAATAGGCTCACAAATCTAACCTGACTTGCCTCGAAACACGCATTAAACGGTTTCGGTCACACTTAACAGTACTCATTTTTTATTTGGACATGATGTATGCGTCAATTGTTTTACGCCTTAGGCATTCTTCTATGCGGAACAACCAACTTAGCTTACGCCATTGATAGAATTGACTTATCAATTGGCAACATTACCCGCCCTTCAAGCACATCCCCACTACTCAATAACTTTACTGCAGCCGCCACATGGGATACCGACTTTTTAAAATCCGACGAAGGATTTATAAAGCGTAGCGTCCGCATTGAAGCAGGTGTTGGTTATCACAAAACGGATGATACTGAAGTTAAGAGCGCGATACTCGCTCCAGTTCTTCACTATCAACTAGCCACCTCCGGCGCCCAACCCTTTTTTGAAATTAGCACCGGCATTGCCTACATTTCCGAAACACTCTGGGAAGCACACGATGATTTGAGTTCTCACGCAATGTTTTCCGATCGCATTGGGGTGGGTTATGCATTTGGAGAAACTGAAATCAGTTTAAACTTCGCCCATTTTTCCAATGCTGGATTACGCCAGCCAAATCCCGGCGCAGACATGCTGCAAATCCGCGCCAGCTTTAAGCTTTAGTTTTTTACCACATCGAACAGCCAAGGAGCCTCAGCGCGCTTTTTAGTTTCGTAAGCACGAATAGCGTCGGCATGTTCGAGTGTCAAACCAATATCATCCAAACCATTCAACAAACAATGCTTGCGGAACGCATCCACTTCAAAAGCAAAGCTTTCACCACTTGGGGTTTTTACAACTTGTTCAGCCAAATCGACTGTCAATTGATAGCCTTCCGCTGCGTACATTTCTTTAAACAATTTATCGACGATGTCATCACTCAAAATAATGGGCAATAAGCCATTTTTAAAACAGTTGTTGTAAAAAATATCTGCAAAACTTGGCGCAATTACACTGCGAAATCCGTAATCATCCAATGCCCAAGGCGCATGCTCGCGGCTTGAACCGCAACCAAAGTTTTCGCGCGACAACAAAATAGTCGCACCTTTGTAACGTGGAAAATTTAATGGAAATTCAGTATTGATGGGGCGACCTTCACAACTTTGATCTGGCTTGCCTTCATCCAAATAACGCAACTCATCAAACAGATTTTTGCCAAAGCCAGTACGCTTAATCGATTTCAAAAATTGTTTGGGGATAATCATATCTGTATCAACATTCGCGCGATCCATAGGAGCGGCAATGCCTTGCAAAACTGTAAAACTTTTCATGACAATCTCCCCCTAGCCGTTATAAGAAGTATTGAATGTGCGAACATCAACAAAATGACCAGCAATTGCAGCGGCAGCAGCCATAGCCGGGCTCACCAAATGCGTGCGACCACCGTAACCTTGACGACCTTCGAAATTGCGGTTGGATGTTGATGCACAATGTTCGCCATTACCCAATTTATCTGCGTTCATCGCCAAGCACATTGAGCAACCTGGCTCACGCCATTCCAAACCGGCGGCGATAAAAATTTCGTGCAAACCTTCTGCTTCGGCTTGCGCTTTAACCGCACCAGAACCGGGAACCACAATCGCTTCTTTTACGGATGCAGCTTTAGTGCGACCTTTCACCACTTCTGCCGCAGCACGGATATCTTCAATGCGTGAGTTAGTGCAAGAACCGATAAATACGCGGTCTACGTAAATTGATTCAATCGGTTGGTTAGCTTGCAAACCCATATATTGCAACGCACGGATCATACCTTCGCGTTTAACTGGATCAGTTTCTTGTGCTGGATCCGGCACTTTATCTTCAATGGAAACCACCATTTCCGGTGAGGTTCCCCAGCTGACTTGTGGCTTGATGTCGGCACCGTTGATTTCAACAACCGAATCAAAATGTGCGCCTTCATCACTCACGTAATTACGCCAATCGGCAACCGCTCGCTCCCACATATCACCTTTAGGTGCGTAGGTACGGCCTTTAACGTAATCGATGGTAGTTTGGTCTACAGCAACCATACCGGCGCGCGCGCCAGCTTCAATCGCCATATTGCACACTGTCATACGGCCTTCCATGCTCATATCGCGAAACACTTGGCCGCCGAATTCCATCGCATAACCTGTACCGCCAGCGGTGCCGATTTTGGCGATGATCGCCAAAACTACGTCTTTAGGTGTTACGCCCAAGCCCAATTTTCCATCAACTTTGATGAGCATATTTTTCATTTTCTTAGCAACCAAACATTGGGTTGCCATTACATGCTCAACTTCACTGGTGCCAATGCCGTGCGCCAAGGAACCCAAAGCGCCGTTAGTTGCGGTGTGCGAATCGCCGCAAACAACAGTCATACCGGGCAAGCAAGCGCCGGTTTCTGGGCCGACTACGTGAACGATGCCTTGGCGGTGATCGTTGATTTTGTATTCAACAATGCCGAACTCATCGCAGTTGTCATCCAAGGTTTGAACCTGAATCAAAGAAACAGGATCTTCAATGCCGCTAATACCGTGCGCACGCTCTTTCTGAGTCGTGGGTACGTTGTGATCTGGTGTTGCCAAAATCGAGTCCACTCGCCAAGGCTTACGACCAGCCAAACGCAAGCCATCAAAGGCTTGCGGCGATGTCACTTCGTGAATGATGTGACGGTCGATGTAAATCAAAGACGAGCCATCATCACTTTCTTTGACCAAATGGGCATCCCACAACTTGTCGTATAAGGTTTTTTTACTAGCCATAAAACAACTCCTGCTTGGCTTGAGAGGGGCTTTTAACGTGGAGCCAGTTTATTCGCGCACACACCATAAAACAAATTTATGTTTTTTATAGTTTGCATTCCAAATAGGAATAGTATAAAAATAATACACGGCAACACATCCGCTCACCTTGGGTTTAGCTGGAAAGTTGTAATTTAGTTCGGCTCACCGTGAATGGTTTGATGCCCTCTTGGCAAAAAGATGGATACACAGCACCTTCAAGCATTTGTGGCTATTGCAGAAAGCGGCTCCTTTTCAGGCGCCGGCGAGCGCTTACATTTGACACAACCGGCAATCAGTAAACGTATTGCTTTATTGGAGGAACAAGTTAAAGCCAAGCTGTTTGACCGAGTTGGCCGGCAAGTGGTTCTTACCCAAGCGGGGAACTTATTGCTGAATAAAGCGACAAATATATTGAAAGAAGTGACAGCAGCCCAACGCGAAATTGCAGATTTGCGGGGCGAGATCACAGGAAAACTGAGCGTGGCAACCAGCCATCATCTAGGCTTACATTACCTGCCACCTTATTTACGGGATTTTTCACAGCGTTACCCAGACGTAAAACTAGACTTACACTTTTTGGATTCTGAACATGCGTACCACGAAGTACTCCTCGGCCGATTCGATATCGCCATTATTACGCTTGCGCTCGAGCAAGACCCGCGCATCAACAGCAACGAACTCTGGCAAGACCAACTCCAGTTCGTCGCGTCGCCCACCCATGCACTTGCAGCGCTGGAGAATCTTCGCCTGGCCGATTTAAGCCCTCATCAGGCGATAATGCCGGATATCAACACCTACACGACGCGTTTAATTAAGGATTTGTTTGACCGCGAAAGCCAGCCGCTTGATATCACCATGGTGACCAACCATTTGGATACCATCAAAATGATGTTGAGTATTGGCCTCGGCTGGGGTGTGCTACCCAGCAGCATTATCGACGACCAACTCAAAATTCTGGATGTAAGCCACCCTCCACTCACCCGCTCGCTTGGCTGCATTTACCACAATCAACGCAGCCTCAATAACGCAGCCCGTGTATTTCTTGAGCAACTTAAAGCGCCATTACCACCCAATCTCGCCGCTTAAATCACAATTTCCTTACAAAACAATCACTAAGTTCCCAGTTAGCCGCTAAACTAGCGTTCATCACAATGATTGTAAGGATCGACCCCATGAAAAAACTTCCCCTTGTTCTTGCCCTCAGCCTCCTAGCGCCAATTGCCCACGCCGATCGCGTACTCGGCCTGTACGCTGGTGTTGGCTCATGGCTTTCTGACTATGACGGAAAAGCCGGCGAACCCGCTGTTACCTTAAATGAACTGGGAGTGAAAGAGCACTACAACAATTATTTCTACGTGGCGATTGAACACCCTATTCCCTTTATTCCCAATATTCGCCTAACTCAAACCAATATAAAAAGCTCGCAAACGGGCACAATTACCCAAAGTTTTACCATCGGCAATACCACCTACGCAGCAAACCAAAGCGTTAAGAGTGATTTTGATTTAAGCCATCGCGATGCGACCCTCTACTACCAAATATTGGATAACTGGATCAATTTTGACCTAGGCGTTACTGCGCGCAAATTTGATGGCCATGCTCACACCGAAAGCGGCAGCTCAACCGAAAAGCTGACCATAGATTTAACGGCGCCTATGCTCTACGCCAAAGCTCAATTCGATTTGCCTTTTACTGGCTTGTCGGCTGGCATTGAGGGCAACTACACCAGTTATCAGGACAATTCCCTGAACGACTACACCGCCAAACTTAGCTATTTGTTCGACTCAGTTGTGGATTTGGGGGTTGAAGTTGGCTATCGCAACATGTCCATTAAGATTTCCGACAACAATTTAAAAGCTGACATGACACTAAAGGGCCCTTATGCGGCTTTGATTGCGCACTTCTAAGCGCTGTGTAGACAACACCTAAGCTCTGCATAGCCTCTATGCAGAGCTTTTTGCTTTTAGGCGGCTCCATCTGCGATATACTGCGCGCCTCTTACTTTCATAAGTCTCCGCCATGACGCCGATAGATTTATTAATCAACGCTCGCTGGATCATCCCGGTCGTACCTGAAAATCGCATTCTTAAAGATTGCGCAATTGTCATTCACCAAGGGCGCATTATCGCGCTGCTTCCACAAGAAGAGGCGGCCAAACGTTATGCACCAACGCGCGTAGAAAATTTGCTAGAACATATACTCACTCCTGGCTTAATCAATGCGCACGGCCATGCAGCCATGACCTTATTGCGTGGCTACGCCGATGATCAACCGCTTAACACGTGGCTCAACGACCATATTTGGCCCGCTGAAAAACAATGGGTAGACGAACAATTTGTTCGTGATGGGACAGAGCTGGCAATTGCAGAAATGATTAAAAGTGGCACCACATGTTTTGCGGATATGTATTTCTTCCCAGAGCAAACCGCACAAGCCGCGCTTGATGCACATATTCGCTGCCAAATTTATTTTACAATTTTTGATTTCCCCTGCGCTTGGGGTTCTGGGCCAGAAGATTATTTTTCCAAAGGCCTCGCACTGCACGATACATTCCGCGATAACGATTTAATCAATATCGGCTTTGGCCCGCACGCCCCTTACACAGTGGGCGACGAAACATTAAAAAAAGTTGCCGTACTCGCGCAAGAAATGGATACGCCGATTCATATTCATTTACACGAAACTGCGCAAGAAGTTGAAGAGTCAATTCAAAAATATGGCATGCGCCCATCGCAGCGCTTAATGGATTTAGGTTTACTATCGCCACTTACCCAATGCGCACACATGACACAAGTGGATGAAATTGATATCGCAATTTTACAACAAAGCGGTGCGCACGTCGTACACTGTCCCGAATCCAATTTAAAACTCGCCAGTGGTTTTTGCCCTGTCGATAAATTAATAAAAGCCGGTATAAATGTCGCACTAGGTACAGATGGCGCGGCCAGCAATAATGATTTGGATTTATTCAGCGAATTAAAAACTGCTGCAATGCTAGCAAAAGCCGTTAGCGGAAATGCGGCCGCCGTGGATGCGCACACCGCGTTGCGCATGGCAACTTTAAACGGCGCAAAAGCCTTAGGTATTGATGACAAAGTCGGCAGCCTTGAAACCGGAAAACAAGCTGACATAGCTGCCATTCATATCGGTGATTTAGATTTACAACCGGTTTTCAACCCCGCATCGCAACTTGTGTATACCAATGTGGGGCATAGGGTTTCGCATGTTTGGGTAAATGGAAAATGCTTAATGCAAAATCGCGAATTGCTAACGCTTAATGAACGCGAACTCAAAAGTAAAGTTCGCCAATGGCAAGAAAAAATTCAGAATTGGAAACATTAATTATGGCAAACGTCGATACCGCTGAAATTGCAAAATTTGAAGCTCTCGCCAGTCGTTGGTGGGATAAAAACAGTGAATTCAAACCACTACACGATATTAATCCGCTACGAGCAAACTATATCGACCAACGTTCGCCAGTAGCGCAGCTTAAAGTGATTGATGTAGGCTGTGGCGGTGGAATTCTTGCAGAATCACTCGCACAGCGCGGTGCTGAGGTAACCGGCATTGATATGGGCGAAGCGCCTTTATCAGTTGCACGCTTACACGCATTGGAAGTTGGCGTAACCATGAACTACGAACGCATTACTGCCGAAGAAAAAGCGCAGCAATGCGCCGGTGAATTCGACATAGTGACTTGCATGGAAATGCTGGAGCATGTTCCAGATCCATCATCTGTCGTAAAAGCCTGTGCTGATTTGGTGAAACCGAATGGTGATGTTTATTTCTCTACCATCAACCGCAACCCCAAAGCTTATGCCTTCGCGATTTTGGGTGCGGAATATATTTTAAAAATGCTGCCTAAAGGCACGCACGATTACGATAAATTTATTCGTCCTTCAGAATTAGCCCAGTGGTTGCGCGCAGCAGGCTTGGAATTACAAAATATTAGCGGCATGACTTACAATCCTATCACCAAGCATTATAAATTGGATGCGAATGATGTGAGCGTTAATTACTTGTTACATGCGAAGAAAGTACCGCAATAAATACATGACAATTAAGCTATGCCCATGAAATAGGGAATCGTCATCCTCGCGTAGCGGGACTAAAGTACGCAGTGCTTTGAATAACCAAAGGTTAGCCCATAGGGTGAGCTAGCGAGTAATCCAGTTTTAAATACTTAAAGTAAAAGCAAGAGCTGGATCCCCGCTGCGCGAGGATAACGACTCCCAAATAAAGTAAACTCAACAGTTACTCAATTTATGCAAAATAAACAAAAAATCCGCGCTGTTATGTTTGACCTTGATGGCACCTTACTCGATACAGCGCCAGACTTTGTTGCTGTTGTGAATGAGTTGCTGGCCGAAAACCAACGCGAGGCCTTACCCCACGACATTATTCGCGCTGGCGTCTCCAACGGATCCAAAGCATTAGTCACTCTTGCGTTTGCCATTGAAGAAACACACGAAAACTTTCAACCCTTACGCGCACGCTTATTAGAACTCTATACACACCATATAGCGGTATTCACCAAAGCTTTTCCTGGCATTCAGGAGTTACTAAACAAATTAGCTGAAAACAATATCGGTTGGGGCATTGCAACCAACAAACCTGCCGCATACACAACGCCATTAATGGAAGAGTTAAATATACAACCGGCACCAGCAATTGTGATTTGCCCAGATCATGTCAAACATAGCAAACCGCATCCAGAATCCTTAGTCATGGCTGCTGAACATTTTAACTGCAAGCCGGAAGAGATTGTTTATGTCGGCGATCACTTGCGTGATATTGAGTGCGGTAAACGCGCAGGCAGCATTACCATTGCAGCCGCCTATGGCTACGTAGGCGATGAAGATGTTGATAGCTGGCAAGCGGATTATCGCGTTGAACATGCGGAAGATATTTGGCCGATTATCCAAAAATATATTTAATCAATTAGTACATATACTCCCACATCAGAGCTTGGGAGCAAGAATCATTTAAACATATTGAAATTGCATTATGAAAACCCCAGAAAATTTTACTCCATCTGCCAACAGCCTCAAAAACAAAATCATTCTCGTCACTGGTGCAGGTGACGGCATCGGACGCGTTGCCGCAAAAACTTTTGCAGCTCACGGTGCAACCGTAATTCTTGTTGGTCGCACTTTGCAAAAACTGGAAATGGTTTACGATGAGATTGAAGCTGCAGGCCACCCACAAGCGGCGATTTATCCTGTAGATTTTCAAATTGCTAACGAGCAATCTTTTATTGATATGTGCAATGCAATCAACGAAGAGTTTGATCATCTCGACGGCATTCTGCACAACGCTGCTGATTTAGGTCAACGCACTCCTATCGCCAATTACGCTCCCGATGTTTGGATGCGCCTAATGCAAGTGAACGTGAACGCCCCCTTTATGCTGACCCAAGCGGTAATGCCGCTATTGGAGCGCGCGCAAAATGCATCGATAGTTTTCACAGGGTCAAGTGTAGGCTACAAAGGCCGCGCTTATTGGGGCGCTTACGCAGCATCAAAAGCAGCAGCAGAAAACTTAATGCAAACTCTTGCAGATGAATTGGAAGAAACCACACGCATTCGCGCCAATAGCATCAACCCTGGCGCAACCCGAACCAAAATGCGTGCAGGCGCTTATCCAGGTGAAGATCCAACGACAATTAAAACCCCGCAGGATTTAATGCGTGATTATTTGTATTTAATGGGAGATGAATCTGTTGGGGTGACCGGGGAACAGTTTGAAAGCTCGGTGAAATAAACTATTTTTAAACTCGTAGGACGGCAAAATCTTTAATTGCCATCCTACGAAAATTCTCACAAGCCATTCATCACATAGCCCACCACCAAAATCTGCGGCAAGGTAATCAACGGCAAGAACAAGGATATCTTCCAAGATTTAGTCGCATCCTTTAACACCAAGATTTCCGTGTAATCGGTAGATACTCCAGCCATCATAAACGTAAATGCGTTACCCGGTGCCAATGCACGATTTAATAGATCTGCAGCAATCGGTGTTGATCCTTCAGAGCAAACTTCTATTACAGTCGCTGCAATTAAAGTAAATACCATTCCAATCAAGCTTGGGCCGAACCATTGTTGGAAAAATTCGACGCTCACAAAAGTACGAATCAAAGCGGCAAGCAATACACCAAACAATAACCAACGCAACACCATGCGTGAACCACTTGCACCTTCGCGCGCAATTGATTTTACAACATCGAACGACCAATGAATCGCATTCCATTGTTTGCGCACTTCTGGCCAGAATTTAAAGTCCTCGTGCAATTCAAATGCATTGGGATTCGCAGGCAATATTTTTCTCTCCACACAGCGATCAAATATCCAGCCACTGATAACCGCAATCAGCATCGACAGTAAAATAAATGCTATGGTCCATTTAAAACCAATCAGCGAAAACATAATGAGCGTTAAGGAAAATGAATTCCATGGGCTAGCAATTAAAAATGCCATCACTTGCCCAAGGCTTGCACCTTTGTGATAAAGCTTGGTGCCCACCATTAAAATACCGTGACTGCATAAATCCAATAAAACGCCTGCAGCGGTTGCGCGTAAAATTCCGTTAAAACTACCGCCTTTACCCAAAACCGATAGCACTAAATTTTGCGGAACATTCGCAAGTAAACCAACAAAAAATAGCCCCAGTAATACCCCCCACCACATGCTATTCAACATTTCAAAAATGCTATGTGCGAAATGCTGAGCAAAATCTGGTAGAAGTGCCGGCGCAAATAAATGTGCCGCATAAAATATTGCACAAATGATTAAGGAGCCCCATAGCAAATAATCAATTTTTCCGCCATGTTCATGATCGTCATCGCAGCAACTTGCTACATGAACCTGTTCATGTTTGGCTGCAGGCGCGCAGCAAGATGCTGATGCCACTACAGCTGGAGCGCAACAGGAATCTTTGGCTGCATTGGAAAATAATTCTGTTGCGGCATGCTCGCCATGAACATGCGCCTCAGTTCCGCAGCAGGGCTTAATAGCCGCTTCTTTTTTGTTTGATAAATCGCCAGAACAACAATCACTCATGATGAAGACTCCACTAGCATAAAGGGCATTAAGGCTGGCTTGGGTTGCGAGAGCGTTTCTATAATGGTGCATTCGGTCGAGTCATCGCCAGCGCAGCCATTTGCCATATCGGTCAGTACAGACTTGAGGGCATTTAACTCTTGCAACTGGGTTTCTACCTGATCGATCTTTTCCAACACCAACCTCTTAACTTGCGAGCAGCGACGGTTTTCATCGCGATACAAATCCAATAGCTCGCGGCAAACCTCCAAATTAAAACCGACCGCACGAGCGCGCTGCAAAAAGCGCAAATGCTCGACATCGGTTGCGGAGTAATCCCTATAGTCGTTACCTGTCACACGAGCTGGCTGCACAAGACCAATTTCCTCGTAGTAGCGCAGGGTTTTTACAGGTAATCCACTTTGGGTGGCAGCCTGACCAATATTCATAGGTGATCCTTTTTAATCAATCGATTCAAACCCATCATAAACCTTTCAGTAGCTGTAAGGTCAAGCATAAGTTTTTTGTAACGTTGTGTATAAATTTCCCATAAAAATTATAAACAGCGTAGAATACGTTACTTTAAGCGCCAAAAATTTGCGACACCAATCACAAAGAACTTGATTTTAATCAGTAAAAATCCTTACAAATCATTTATATGCACTACTTTCTTGACAAACTTATTTAATAAACCACAATAAGTGAACCAAGAGCAATTACCTAGAGCAGCACCTATGGAATACCTTGATATCAACAACCCCGAATGGTCCAGAATGTGGGATGAACTCGCCGCCTATAAAATAAACGCTGGCGACCACTTATGTGTATTTGAAGGACAATGTTGGGAGTACATGGGCTCAACTTTAGATCATCATCACTTCCGTCACGCTTGCCATCCGTTCACACAAAGGGTTGAATACCTCTACATTGAACGAGCAAGGGCAGCTGTCGGCTGGGCATAAATGGTAAAATTCATAAAATTTGCAGTAATTGGAGGAGCGGCGACGCTCCTTCAGTTTTTATTTCTAGGGCTTTTTGTACAAATTCTTGGCGTTGCCCCAACAATAGCATCCGCCAGCTCTTATGGTTGCGCAGCCATCTTTAATTATCTTGCCAACTACTACCTCACCTTCGGCAGCAATGCCAGTCACGCACAGACCCTACCCAAGTTCGTGGTAACAGTTGCTGTGGGTATGACAACTAGCACGACACTCTTCGCCATTTTTCACCACCTTCTAACAAACTTTCTGCTCATCAATACAAATCTGATAAATAGCGCCTACCTAATTGCGCAGCTCTTTGCTACCCTGCTCACCCTGATTGTGAACTTCCTAATGCATAAATTCTGGATATACCGGAGATAATAATGAGCAGTGCAACACCCGCAATAGCCATTCCCTCTTTGGCCGTTGTTGTACCCTGTTACAACGAAGAAGAAAGCTTGCCAAAGACAATTCAAGTGCTGAATGATTTGTTAGATAAACTCATTGCAGCCAATAAAATTACCGCCGATTCAAAAAATTATTTTGTTGATGATGGTAGCCGCGACAATACTTGGGGCATTCTGCATGACACAGCGCTGCAAAACTCCAAAGTCGTTGCCATTAAATTATCGCGCAACAAAGGCCACCAAAATGCGCTCTACGCAGGCCTCTGTACAACCACTGAAGATATCACCGTTTCTATCGATGCCGATCTACAAGACGACCCAGCAAATATTGAAAAGATGGTGGATGAATATTTAAAAGGTAGCGAAGTTGTTTACGGTGTTCGCTCCGCGCGTAAGACCGATACCTTTTTCAAACGCTTCACTGCTGAAGGCTACTACCACACCATGCGCACTATGGGCGTGGACTTGGTGTTCAATCACGCCGACTTCCGCTTGCTCTCGCGTCGCGCCTTAAACGCATTGCAAGAATACAAAGAGTCCAATTTGTTTTTGCGCGGCATAGTGCGCGAAGTTGGTTTTAAATCTTCAATCGTCGAATACGAGCGCCAAGCGCGTGAATTGGGCGAAAGTAAATACCCGCTCAAGAAAATGCTTTCTTTCGCATGGAAAGGTATTACTGCATTCTCTGCTGTACCCTTGCGCATGATTACTGTGCTCGGCTTGTGTTCTGGTGCGGCATCTTTTGCTTTAATTTTATGGGTGCTTGGCATTCGCATATTCTCTGACCACGCCGTACCAGGCTGGGCATCTATTCTGTTACCCTTACTCTTCATTGGCAGCGTTCAACTTTTATGCCTTGGCGTAATTGGCGAATACATGTCCAAAATTTACGAAGAAGTGAAAGGCAGACCTAAATATCATATTAGCCAAATAACAAAATTATAATAACTAGTGTAGCTCTCCATGACGATTTCAAAAAATAATAATAGCCAACTACATATATACCTTTCTGCAACCATACTGATTAATTTATTTTGTTTATTTATAAATGGATATGGGGCAGATTTGGGCTTTTGGGAAAACTGGACCCAACAGCTTGCCAACAATGGCTACTATCTTTTTAACGGCAACTACCCGCCCCTGTATATTCATTGGCTGTATATTGTCAGCAAAGGGCTACATTATTTCGAACTTCCTATCGAACCCAATGATCTGTGTAAATTTCTATGGGAGTTTCCTGTATTAGTAAGTCATTGCTTGTTAACGGCAATTGTCTTTAAAAATTTAAAAAAATTTAATGCATCTGAAAACCAAACACTGTGCATAATGTTGATGACAGTGTTCAATCCGGCTGTACTAATTGACGGCCCCGTTTGGGGGCAGGTAGATTTAATTCCACCAGTATTAGCACTTAGTGCAATCTTAATTAACTTTTCTCGTTACTCGGTGTTAATGCTACCTATTTTTACCCTAGCATTGCTGACGAAATTTCAGATGGTTTGCTTCTTGCCTATTGTAGGAATATTATTTTTTCATCGTTTTAAAATACACCTAATAGGAATTGTTTTATCGTTAGTAACTATAGCCGCCGTGTTTTCGCCTTTTATCTACGTGCATTACTACAAAGAAGCATTTCAACACGCTTACATTGATACCCTAGGGCAATATCCTGTAATCACTATGAATGCGGCAAATTTATGGGTATTGCTAATTGGCAACAACGCGCCGGACAACACTCAATTTCTCAATCAAGTTAGTAGTTTATTACCTAAACAGCTTGTTTATCCAAAATATCTCGGCATGTTTTTTTATGCTGCTGTCAGCCTGTGCATTTTTGTCTTAGGGATTAATAGCCTAATCAAAACTCGCAAAGATCAAAAAACTAATCAATTTATAGCTGACACCTTTTTCTATTCAATGGTAAGTGCAATTGCATTTTTTACCTTGTTGCCTGCGATGCACGAAAGATATTTGTTTCCTGCAGTAATTTGTGCACTTTTATATTCCTCTATTACCAAAAGATATATTGCGTATGCACTAGCACTCAGTGTTGCGTCTGCTTTAAACATGCTTATTATTTTGGGCATTAATGGATCAGATATATGGCTTGGCTTATCGACCCTGGTTACAGTAATTTTTGTGGTTAGCCTTCTCCATTTATTTGCCGGTAGCAATGCATACAATTTTGTATTTTCAATATCAAAATTGTTCTTTAGAGTGCAATTTGCATCAGTGATAGTATTTGTTGTTGCGGGAGGAGCGACTTTTGCGTATTTAATTGATCGTCACAGCTTGCACAAACCCAGTATTAGCCCCAATCAAATATTTTTAACCAACCAACCTTTGATTTCTGCAAAGCAAGAATATGGAACCCTACAATTTAACCATAGCGTTGATGGTAAACCTCTAGCCGTGGGCAATCGACGTTTTACCTATGGTCTTGGCACCCATGCATACTCAACAATAATTTTTACATTACCAGAGAATGCCGTCGGTTTTGACGTAATACCAGGCATAGATGATGAAGTGGGTGGTGCTGATGTCATCTTTGAAGTTTGGGAAGATAATAAGCCGCTTTGGGCTTCTGCACCTTACTATGGTAACGAAAAGCCTGTAACCGTACATATAGATCTGCACAAAGGTAAGGAATTAAAGTTGATCGTAAACTCTCACGGGGAAAACTCTTGGGATCATGCAGATTGGATTAACCCAATCATCACTCTGGAGCCAATGCCGCAGAAGTGATAATAGCGGCTTTAATTTGTCCGAATTGATTCTCTTGCTACCACACCATAAATCTGCCACTTGCGCGCCTTCCAACGGAAATACTTAATCACTGCCCGCACTGCCTCATCAAGAATAGCGGCAATTAACAATCCATAAATACCTAAATGCAATGGAACTGCTAGTGTGTATGCCAAAGGCACAGAGAACAACCAAATAACTGCAATACTGGATACAGAGGTGAAAGTAGCATCGCCCGTACAACGCAAAGCGCTGCCAATAATAATATTAGTAGTGCGCATGGGCTCAGCTAAAAAGCCCAATAGGAAAACCCAAACGCCTATGGAAATAATTTCAGGGTCGCTCGTAAACAATTTTAAAATAGGTTGATTAAAGACCAACCAAAAGGAAGCGAGAATAGTTGTTCCTATTAGTGATGCCTTTAAACTTTGTCGTAATTGCAAATGCGCCAAATCAAATTCTTTGCGCCCTACTCGCTGCGCAATAATAGCCTCTGTTGCCATACTGAGCGCAATGGAAATCATCAAGCAAAACAAAAAAGTATTGTAAGTATAAATTTTGATTTTTAAGGCGAGATCACCAACACCGGCCGCAATCCAATTCAAGGCAATCATATAACCTTGAAATGACATTGGTTCTAAAATCGCTGGTGCAGCTATAAGTAGAACAGGCGTTATATAAAGCCCAAATTTTTCAAACGCTGTTTTAAAGGGAATGTGAATGGCTAAACGAAAATGCACCGCTGTCATAACAAATAACAAACTGCAAAAAGCCGCTGTAATACTCGCTGTAGCAACCCCTGTAACACCCGAAGGAGGAATGGAATGAAAACCATAAACCGCTAAGATATTCCCCAGTAGGTTAACAACAAATAAAATCACGTTACTGTAAGTATTCCATTTAGGCGCGCCGTAAATATTTAAGATAGTTTGATAAATCAAACGACAACCCCAAAGCCCCACCATCCAACCAATAACACTTAAATATTCCACCGCGTAAGTTTCTACCGCACCACTTAAATGCATGCCGCGTGCGACAACCGGACCGCCATAATTAACAGCGAAAACCGCTATCACCGAAAGCAAAAGCACCAAACTTGCGTATGCACCTATGGTGGCGTTACCGCGCTTATAATCGTTGGCACCAATACGCTGACCAGCAATACTCGCGCCCGCAAAAGCACTTACTTGTAAAAAAGCATTGGCGACAAAAACCAGTGGTGTAATCGCGCCCACAGCAGCGGCAGCCGAATCTGAAACTCGGCTCAAGAAATACATATCAACAAGGGGGATGGTATAGGTAACGGCTTGATCAAGGAACATGGGGGCGCTCATGCCCCACAAGCCCTTGTCCAAAACCCGACTTTTGGGTGACTGCTGCATCAACATCTAACTCAGGATAAATTTGATGCACATTTTAATATGATTTATAGAAAAACTTTCTTTGTACACGACCTAAAGTACAAAGAAAAATGCAAATAAATGTAAGCTTTTAATAAGAGCTTAAGCCGCCTCGCGTAACACCACCATTGGCGGCGTTGTAACTACTGGCCTGCAACACAAAACCCCCAAGGTACTGATAAATACAGCACTACCAAAAGGCACAAGCAGCCAATAGATAAAGTGAGGCTGTATAGGATTTTTGAAAACAAATTTTTGCATAGCAAACAACAAAGTCTCTGCACCTATAGTAGCAATAACACCGGCCAGCAAGCCCAACACAAAAAACTCAACCCAAACACTGCCTAAAATCAATTGACGCGAACTGCCCAAGGCGCGCAATAAACCGGCCTCCTGTTTGCGGCTATCTATGCTGCTCATTACTGCAGCGAACAAAACCAAAGAGCCCGCAATCAAGGTTAACCACAACACCAAGCCCACTCCATCACTTACTTGATCAACAATGTTACGGATTTGATCAATGATGCGATCCAACTCTACAACCGTAATCGTAGAATATTTTCGCAGCAGTTGATTAATAAATAATTTTTGTTCGGGAGCCAAATAAAGGCTAGTCATATATGTCGGTGAAAAAGCATCTAAGGCTTGAGGTTCAAAAATAAAGAAAAAATTGGGGTTCATCGTTTTCCAACTTAGGCTGCGAATACTTGCAACTTGAACATCCAATTCAAGCCCACCCAATGAGAAACGTAATTTATCACCCAGTTTTAAATGTAAGCTTTTCGCAACACCATCCTCTACCGAAACACCGGGAAAAGAAGTTTTATTCCACTTATCCCACCACTCGCCTTCCAATATTTTATTATCGTCTGCCAAGACATTTGCTTGCGTTAAATTAACTTCACGCTGCAAGGCATTGGCTTGCTTTGTCATCTCCTCGCTGGGAACTTCGCCATTGATTTGAATTAAACGCCCCCTAACCATGGGATACAAAGGCACGCTCAAGAGTTTTTCATCCGCCAGCATGGATTTAACGTTATCCAAATCTGTAGGAGAAATATTTAACAAGAAATGATTGGGAGCATTTGCTGGAACCTGACTTTTCCAATCATCAATTAAAGAGGTGCGCACAATCGTTAAGGCAACCAACAACATAATGGCAATAGCAAACACCATAATTTGGACTAGGCTTTGTCCTCGACGGCGCTGCAAATTTGCAAAAGCCAAACGACTAAACCCACCCATAGAACGCGAAAAAGATTTGCTAATTAAAAGCAACAACCAAGCAAACAAATAAGAGACGACAATAATAACAACCAATGCACCACTGACACTCGCGGCTAATTTAAAATCGCGACTAAACACGAATACCAATGCAACTACGGCCAATAACGCCAACAAGCCCTGCCCCCAAGATCGTAAACCTGTAACCGCTAATTCTTTACGCAATATTTTTAACGGAGGGATAGAAGGCAAAAACCATAAGGACGGCAATGCAAAAAAGGTAAGGCAAATTAAACCGCTTAAAAAACTCAACACATAAGGCAGCAAATGGCCGCCATGCAAAACTAGGTTATAGTTTTTCTGTAAACTTATCGCCACAAAATAGGCTATGGCATAACCCAATAGCAATCCCAATGCGGACGCTATACTGCCTAAAATAAATAATTGCCCAAAGTAGAGCTGGCGAATTTTATTTGCACTGGTACCCAAGCTTTTCATAAGTGCGACTTGATTAGTGTGCCTTTCTGAAAATTGTCGTGCCGCAATTGCAATCGCAACTCCGGCCAACAGCACTGCAATAGCTGCTGCAAACAATAAAAAATTAGAGCTGGATTTTAGCGTATTGGATAATCTTTCTTGACTGGTAGAAACATCGCCAATATTTTCATGTTTGCTAAGCTGTGGTTTCAACCACTTAACGAACTCATCAACAGCCCCCGCTTTGTCGCTTGCAAATAGCCATGAATAAGTAATATTGCTGCCCACCTTGGTGACTTGGGTCGCCGGGACATCATCAATACTCATTAAAATTTTGGGTGCTAGGGACGAAAAAAAACTGCCCCCTTCAGACTCGCGAATAATGACATGAGTGACGGATAATTCAAGTTCGCCAACAAAAAGTTTATCGCCCAATTTAATATTAAGTTGAGGCAACAAACGGGAGTCAACCCACACTTCACCTTGTAATGGCGCAGCATCTGCAAATTGAATATCTTTCGCGTCCATAGCAAAAGGTACCTGGCTTATTTTTAGCTGACCACGCAGAGGATAATTTTTTTCTACCGCTTTCACTGCAGCAAGATGCATTTCATTGCCTGAGTAAACCATAGAGGCAAACTCAATGGTATTTGATTGCAACAAGCCTGCTTCTTTTGCATGCATCTTCCACGCTGGACTCATAGGCCTGCTGCTTGTCACCCATGCATCAGCTCCCATAAGTGCATTACTTTGCTCGAGCAAAGTAGATTCAAGGCGATCTGTAAATATAGCTATGCCACTGAGCACAGCAACCGCAAGTACAATAGAAACACCCAGCAGCCGTAATTCACCGCTGCGCCAATTCCGAATTAATAATTGCAAAGCCAACATTATTTTTCTCCTCTTTTAAAGATCGCGAGAAACAATGGAGCCTGCAGCAAGCTCAATGTGCTTATTACACAAAGAGGCCAAACGCTGTTCATGGGTAATTAATATCAGGGTTGTACCTTGCAAGCGATTTAACTCAAACAACAAATCAATAATTTTTGCACCCGTTGCGCTATCAAGATTTCCCGTAGGCTCATCGGCAAATAAAATTTTAGGCTGGCTGGCAAAAGCGCGTGCAATAGCAACCCGTTGCTGCTCGCCACCTGAGAGTTGTTGTGGGTAATGTTTAATACGTTTTTCCAAACCTACGTGCTGCAAAAAGTCCGTTGCCAAAACGCGTGCTTGCTTATTGCCACGCAGCTCCAAAGGCAACATGACATTTTCCAAGGCAGTTAATCCGGGTAATAATTGGAATGATTGAAAAATAAAGCCGACATTTTCTGCACGCACTTTTGCGCGCCCCTCTTCATCTAAGCTGGTAAGACTATTGTTATCCAAATACACTTCACCGGAAGTTGGCACATCCAAACCAGCTAAAATCCCCAAGAGTGTTGACTTACCTGAACCTGAAGCCCCCGTAATAGCGAGCGACTCACCCGCGGCAACACTTAATGTGATTGGTTGCAATATCTCTAAATCTCCCTCTTGGGTACTGACTTTTTTAGTAATTGCACGCACATCAAGTATTAATGCAGACGACATAAATTAATTCTCTAGGATTGATAAATTGAACTACTATCACAATGTTTTGCTAAGTTTGAATGCAAACCAGTAGCCTTAGCTATGAGGGCGACAACTCGAAATCCAAGGCTGCACACAACAAATAATATCTGCAGCAGCTAAATAATGTTTGACGGAGTCAAACTCATTAAAGGTGCATCAGTATAAAAATTTTCTGATTTCCAGAATTTATATAGACAAGTGGATTAAATCGCCAGCAAAATAGAATTTGCTCCACAAACCTACAATGCCATATTTATAGGAAGCCTTAGCATGACTTTTGTCAGAATTTTGGTGTTAGTTTTATTACCTTTTGCTGCAACAATTGCAGCAGCCAAGCAACCAACTGTTCTCGTTATGGGCGATAGCCTCAGTGCTGGTTATGGAATTAAGTTGGAGGAAGGCTGGGTAAATTTATTACGGCAAGACCTGGCCAAAAAACAACAGGCAACCATTATCAACGCCAGCGTTAGTGGTGAAACCACAAGCGGAGGACTGACACGATTTCCCGCCCTACTCAGCAAGCACAAACCTGATATTGTGATTTTAGAACTTGGCGGCAATGATGGATTGCGCGGCCAGCCAATAAAAATTATGCGCGAAAATTTGCAAGCAATGATTAACTTAAGCCAAGCCACCCGTGCCAAAATCATATTGGCAGGAATGCAAATTCCTACCAACTATGGAGCGCGTTATACAACGCAATTTAAAGATGTTTATTCCGAACTTGCTACAACCAATAAAACTGCGTTGATTCCTTTTTTATTGGAAGGCATTGCAGCTCACAGTGAACTTATTCAGCGCGACAACATTCACCCTACAGCAGAAGCGCAACCAATGATCGTAAAAAATGTGTTACCTGTATTACTACCAATAATTAAGGAAGCCTCTAAATAGAGGCTTCCATGTAATCCACCATCAACTGCACAACTTTGTTGCCGCGAAATTCGTTCACATCTAAACGGTAAGCCATTCTTATTTTTTTAGCCTGCAAGTTTGGCCACAACTTAGGGTCAATATTAAATGCTATTGCATCTACCAACTGCTGACCCTGTGCATCAACACCCAAAGTCATTTTCAAATGCTTTTCGCCAAGAAGTTTTTGTTGGACTAAAAAGAATTCGCCATCAAACACCGGCTCAGGAAAATGCTGCCCCCAAGGGCCAGACTCACGCAACTGCTGCGCAATGGCTAAGTTAAAATCCTGCGAATTTAATTCACCATCACTCAGCACCACTGCAGACAAATCATCTTGCGTTAATTGACGGCGAACCTCTTCATCAAACGCCTGCGCAAATGCAGCAAAGTTGTCACGCGTTAAACTCATTCCAGCGGCCATCGCATGGCCACCAAATTTTTGCAGCAATTCTGGATGACGAGCGGCAATTGCATCCAGTGCATCGCGAATATGAAATCCTTGAATGGAACGTGCAGATCCTTTTATTTGACCATCACCAACATCGGCAAACACAATTGTCGGGCGGTGATATTTATCTTTAATGCGCGAAGCTAATATTCCAATCACACCTTGGTGCCAAGTTTCATCAAATAGACAAACGCCCCAAGGTAAAGATTCTGCGTCTGCCGCCAACACTTTTTGCAGCATAGTCATAGCTTCTTGCTGCATACCCGCTTCAATGGCTTTTCTATCTTTATTTAAATCATCCATTTGCATGGCCATTTCACGCGCAAGGGATTCACTCTCGCACAGCAAACATTGGATACCGAGCGACATATCATCCAAACGCCCTGCCGCATTTAAACGCGGCCCCAGGGCAAAACCAAAATCGCTAGCAACAACTTTATGCGCTTGCTTGCCCGCAATTTCTAACAAGGCTTTTATTCCAGGGCGAGCAACACCACCACGAATACGCTGTACGCCCTGCGCCACTAAAATGCGATTATTGTGATCGAGTGGCACAACATCTGCCACAGTTCCAAGCGCAACTAAATCCAAAAAGCTCGCCATATTGGGTTCAGCAATTCCACTTTCTGCAAACCAACCCATTTGCCGCAACTCTGCACGCAGCGCATTCATCACATAAAAAATTACGCCAACACCAGCAAGATTTTTACTGGGGAATTCACAGCCGGGTTGATTGGGATTTACGATGGCATCTGCTTCTGGCAATTCGCTGCCTGGCAAGTGGTGATCAGTTACTATTACCGCAATTCCCAATTCACGTGCAGCGTTTACACCTTCAATACTGGAAATGCCGTTATCAACGGTGATGATGACATCGGGCTCTTGTGCCGCAGCCACAGCAACAATTTCTGGCGTTAGGCCATAGCCATACTCGAAACGATTGGGCACCAAAAAATCGACGTTATGCAAACCCATTGCGCGCAGAGCTAAAACTGCGAGTGCGCTGCTGGTTGCACCGTCCGCATCGAAATCACCAACGATAATTATTTTTGCACCGGCAACAACGGCATCAGCCAAAATGCTTACAGCCTCTTGCAAGCCTTTGAAATTAGGTTTGTGCAATTGCGCGAGTTGATATTGCAACTCTTGTTGTTGCTGGACTCCACGCGCGCTGTAAATTCGTTGTAGCAATGGATGAATGGATTGATCGAGTTGGGCTTGTTGTTCGATTGAACGGCGCTTGATAATTTTTTGCATAGGTTTTAATTCATTTGAGA